>CALUSF010000085.1 GCA_944323325.1 Candidatus Gastranaerophilales bacterium | reverse complement strand
AAAGGATATAATGTATACTCCTCATCAATACGGAGTTGCCACACTTTCAGAAAATGATAAATATTCAATTCAATGGCTTTACAGACTTACGGCAGGAGCTTCCGTAAAGCAGCTTGCTTCAAAATACGGTATTTCCACATCATCTGATATTGATGCCGTTATAAGAAAAATTGATGAAAAAAATAATAAAACAACGGAAGAACATAACAAGATACAAATTTCAACCAACCGTGACTTATTGCAGGAAGCTGCTAATATAGGGGATTTGAAAAAGTATAATATGATGCTTCAAAATATTTCAATAACACCGAGTATTAAAAATTATTTGAATAATAATCGTCAAAAATAAAAGTATTATTCAATGTATTTGCCGTCAAAAAGATCTAAAACCATTTTTTCCTGATCAGTTTCAATTCGCTCTTGTTTTTTGCTTGCTTCTTGCTGTGTAACGCTTTCCTCCGGTTGAAAACTGTCCTGGGATTGTTTATTTTCTTGTATGAGCGGTTCTTCTGCAAGTTGTTCTTCTATCTTTGTCGGTTTGGGTTCCGTTTTAGGCGGTTCTACCGGCTCAGGTTTTTTTTTACTCTCTGATTGCGCCGTAATTTCTTTGTCCGCACCTTGAGGCATACGAACCAAAACATTTGTGCCGGTTTGGTTGAACATTGTATTTGCGGCATCAATAATCATTTGTTTTTTATTTGTATCATTAATTTGTGATACAAGCTTCTCATTTTTAAACGTTATAATAACTCCTTCGGCTGTAATTTTAACCGGTGTTGCAAGATTAAGCAGCGCTTTTGTTGAAGGACTTTTGATATTCATAAGTAATGATTGCCAAAGAGTATTGATATCATTTCCGTCAGGTTTCTTGGATATCGGAGGCGGAGTAAATTCTTCCTGAATCTCTTGCTGCTGCTCTTTTGCGGCTGTAGAAGTATTTATATCCGGTGCGGTATTGTCAGTTACTGTTTCTTGCTTCGGCTGCACGGGAGGTTGTACCGCCGGATGAGTCGCGGATATTGCCGGCCTTTTTGTTGGAAGCGGATTTTCTTCTTCCAATGCTTTTATGCGATTTTGCAAATCAAGAAGGGAAGAATTTTCGTTCATGTTTGCAAGATCAATAAGGCTTACTTCCAGCCATAAATGCTGATTAGAAGCCAGTTTAACTTCTTTTATATAATAGGTTATCCTCTCTAATAAAAATACTATTTGATGAGTTTCAAGCGAGTCTTTTTGTTTAACAAGTGCTTCTATTTGGGGTTCATTGAGTCCGGTCAATTCAATTAAAAGCTCTTTTCTGCAATTTTTTACAATAAGCAGGTTTTTAAAATACTCGGAAAGGTTGGTTAATATTTGTAACGGTTCATTTCCGGCATTATATATATCATTTAGTATTTCTATTGCTTCATTGGGAGAAGAGGCTATTATTTTTTCACTGAGCCTATTTAAACTGTCGAAAGAAATTCTTCCGAGGATTGTATTAACATCATCCGATGTTATTTCTTTTGACATTCCCAGAATACTTAGTTGGTCTAAAAGTGATATACTATCTCTCATTCCGCCGGCAGAGTTTTTGGCAATCGTAAAAAGAGCGTCATCCGTAATATTAATTTTTTCTTGGTCTGAAATATATCTTAAATGTTTAACGATATCGTCTGTAGTAATTCTTCTGAAATCAAACCTCTGACAGCGGCTTTTTATCGTATCAAGAACTTTGTGTACTTCCGTTGTTGCAAGAATGAATATAACATTTTCCGGAGGCTCTTCAAGCGTTTTTAACAATGCGTTGAATGCGTGGTTTGTCAGCATGTGAACTTCGTCTATGATATAGATTTTGTATTTGCCATGAACCGGAACATACTGTATTTTTTCAAGAATATTCTGAGTATCTTCAACCTTTCTATTACTGGCCGCATCAATTTCTATAACGTCAATCGGGATAGAATTTGTTATATCAAGACAGCTTTCACACTCTCCGCAGGGATGAATAGTCGGACCGTTTTTGCAGTTGAGTGATTTTGCGAGAATTCTTGCCGTTGAAGTTTTGCCGGTTCCTCTAGGCCCTGTGAACAAAAATGCATGCGCAATTTTTCCCAACTCAATAGCGCTTGTCAGAGTCTTTTTTATATGTTCCTGCCCGACAAGCTGCTCAAGGGTTTGAGGACGATATTTACGATATAGTGGTATATAATTCCCGCTCATATAATTAGTCTATCATAAAATTGCACGTGATGAAATTTTATATTAAAATATGCCTGTTATGATAAGAGGGGCTCTTTTATTTTTATTATTAATATTACTTTCATCACAGTGTTTTGCGTATGAACTTATTCTGCCGCGTGAAAAAAAATCAATTGTAAACACAAATTACGCTTTGTTCATGGGAAAAGCGAACAACTCTGAGTCAATTTTTATTAATAATGAAAATGTATATGTTGCACCAAACGGTGCATTTGCCTATTCCGTAAAATTAAAAGAAGGTGAAAACAGAGTTGTTATCCGTTCAAACTACAATACACAAATTTATAAGTTTTATAAAAATTCTCCGGTAACTGTTCATCCGGAAGAAGTTTGCGAGTTTGATACGAAACCTGCGATTGTAATTGCGGATAATGCCCCCTTGAGAAGTTCTCCGGTTGATTACGGATTAAACAGGATTTCACACCTTTTTAAAGATACAACTGTTTTAATAAACGGTTCAAAGGGAAATTTTTACAGGGTATTTTTATCAAAGGATAAAATTGCTTGGATAAAAAAAGAATATGTTGACGTTAATTGTGTATCACCGTCAGAACCGGCACAATTTATAAATATGAACAGTAAAAGGTATAAAAATGCTTCCGTGCAAAATATTTCATTTACGAAAAACCTGCCTTATACTGTAGAAGAACGTGATAATGAGATTATTTTCAGAATTTACAATCCTGAATTATCCGATACTACAGTTTATACATTAAATATTCCAAAACCGGAAAAATACACGTATTTCGTAACTCTTAATGACGGAAATTATACTTTCAAGGTAAATGCGGCTCCTGAAAAAACTGAAGATTATACAGTAGTTATTGATGCCGGACATGGAGGTTCGGAAAAAGGTGCTATTGGCTGTCTTGGCGATGAAGAAAAAAATGTAAACTTAAGAATTGCGCTTGAATTGCAGGAACGTTTAAAACTGATGGGTATAAATGTTGTTATGACCCGTGAATGTGACGGTTATATATCTTTAAAAGATAGGGTAAAACTGGCAAAGGAAGCTAATGCAAATATTTTTGTAAGTATTCACCTTAACTCAATCGGTGATACTCCGTTTAATGTTCATAAAAACAAGGGGACAAGCGTTTATTACTATAATCCTGCATCAAAAGGGTTGGCTGAAATTCTCGAAAAATCAGTATCAAAAGCTGCAGGAACCAGACCGGACGGAGTCAGGACTGCGAGTTTTGCCGTAATAAGACCGGCCGAATATCTTGGCGTTTTAGTGGAAGCGGCATATATGATTAATCCTTCGGACTCTGTACTTTATAATTCCGCTGAGTTTGCACACAATACCGCTGTTGGAATTGCGGATGGAATACTTGAATTTATTAATAAATAAAGCTGTTATTCAACCGTTACCGATTTTGCCAGATTTCTCGGCTGATCAACATCTTTGCCTAAAAATTCAGCTATATAGTAAGCCAGTAACTGAAGCGGTACAACTGCTAGAGCCGGAGACAATATTTCGCATATCTCGGGAATTCTTATTATACACTCAAAAAGTTCATTTAATTTTGTATCGTCAGAGTCCGTAAGAGCAATCATTCTTGCATTACGAGCTTTTGCTTCTTCGGAATTTGAAAGAATCTTATCATACACCTTGCCCTTCATTAAAATAGAAAGTACCGGCATTGATTCGTCAAGCATTGCAATAGGGCCGTGCTTAAGTTCTCCGGCAGTGTATCCGGTAGCATTAATATAGCTGATTTCTTTAAGTTTTAATGCACCTTCCAATGCTGTCGGGAAATTTATTCCGCGTGCAATAAAGATAAAATCTTTTGAATTGGCAAATTTTCTTGCACACTTTTGAATATCCTCTTTATGGGCAAGAATTTTTTCAATTTTTTGCGGGAGTACTATTAACTCATGTTTTAATTCGTTTAAGTTGTTTATTCCTTTAACTTCTGCCATATAGATTGCAAGAAGGTAGAATGAAATCAACTGTGCCATATAAGACTTTGTGGCCGCAACCGAGACTTCAATACCGGCATTAACCGGAATAAGACTGTCGGCTTCGCGTGCCATAGTGGAATCAGGACGGTTGGTTACAATTAATATATGCGAGCCTTTGCTCTTTGCCTGTCTTACTGCGGTAATTGTATCCGCAGTCTCTCCTGACTGTGAAACCCCGATTACAAGTGTATTTTTGTCCGTTATTGTTTTTCTGTAAATATATTCACTGGATGGTTCAACGTCAACAGCGATTCCGCAAAAATCTTCTATAATATATTTTCCTACCATTGCGGCATGAAGAGAAGTTCCGCACGCAACAATTTGAATACGATTTAAATTTTTAAGTGTTTCTTTATCAAGCGTAACTTCTTTAAGGATAATATTTTCATCTATTGCACGAAGCTTTCCGGAAAGAACATTTCTTACTACATCCGGTTGTTCATGAATTTCTTTAAGCATAAAGTGCTTATATCCCATTTTGCTTAAAGCAACAGGTTCCCAGGGAAGTGTTTCAATCTTCTTTTCTACCGGGTTTTTATCAATGTCAATAATATCGACGGAATTTGGAGTTAATGTCGCTATTTGGTTTTCGTCAAGATATATTGCTTTTTTCGTGTATTGAATTAAAGCCGGAACATCGGATGCCACATAATTTTCCCCTTCACCCAGTCCGACCACGAGCGGGGCATTTCTTCTTGTTGCGACAATTGTATCTTTTAAGTCCTGATGCATAACACAAATTGCGTAAGCACCCTCAATCTCCTTTGTGGCAAGCCTTACGGCTTCCGTAAGGTCATGAACTTCTCCGAATTTAGTTGCAATAAGATGCGCAATTGTCTCTGTATCCGTTTGAGATCGGAAAGTACATCCGTTCTTTTCAAGTTTTTCTTTTAATTCTTTAAAGTTTTCAATAATTCCGTTATGAACAACAGCGACTTTTCCGCAATTGCAGGAGTGCGGATGAGCATTCTCGACAGTCGGAGCGCCGTGGGTGGCCCATCTTATATGGCCTATGCCGATTGTTGATTTTGAAATATCTGCATAGTTTTTTTCAACAATATTTTTAAGATTTTGAAGTTTACCGGCCGCTTTATACAATTGTACTTTTCCGTCTACGTTTACTGCAATTCCAGAAGAGTCATATCCTCTGTATTCAAGACTTGTTAAACCTTCAAGCAATATATCTACTGCTTTTCTATAACCAATATATCCTACAATTCCGCACATACTTTCCTCTCTTAACTAAATAAAGTATAAGAATACTCTATAGAAATATTCTAGCATAAAAGACTTAATATCCTAATTAAGATTTTCTAAAGAACTTTTTTAAACAGGCAATCCCTGCGGTAACTAATGCAACACCCGCAAGAATCTTAAAAAATAATGGTTTATTGAATTCGCTTTCTCTTTTTTTCTTTTTGGCTCCTTCATATATATCCGTATTAATATTCCGAACGGCTTGTTCCGCTTCTTTGTCGGAATAATATACTTTTCCAGCGGGAATAACAGGCGCTTGTGCTATAATTTTTTGGGGATTCGTCTTTGTTTCGGTTGTATAATGTGCCTGTATCATATCAGAAAAGTTCTCCGTATCGTAATAATTTTTGCAGCCGTGATTTCGGTAAATACATCATTCCCGTTTGAGCGGGTATATCCGGCATTTTATCCCGTATACATTTCTCTATCTGTTCGTTAGAATCCGGATTTGTAAATCTAAAACCCAGTTTATAAAAGAATATGGCAGGAGATGCCTCCTTGATAACCGGAGCGGAAAAGGTCACAATACGCCCATCAGCTTTTGTATCAAACATAGCTTTTTCGGCAAGATTTTTCACCGCCTCTGTCCCTAAACCGCAGTACGGTTTGGGTGATTGTATATAATCAATTACATAACAGTTTTTTAAATATTTAACCCTATGTTTTATTGGTTTTATTATTGGAGGCGGCGCAAAGAAATTTGTTTGGAAATTGTGTTCTTGCTCAACAACCTCCTCTTTGATATCAACATAATCATCATCAATTTCTCCAAATACGGCGATATTATCTCCGCGTTTAAGCTTTTTGACTCTTATTGTGGCCTTTTGCTTCAATTCCGGCGTTCGAAACCCGAGTATCGGCGGCATTCCCATACTTGTAGCGGATGCTGTCGGTTTAGCTACGGCCATTTGCGGACGCGTGTCCATAGTCGTAATATTATTTATCATAGACCTACCTAACCTTTTATCTAACCTTACATATATAAAGTAAATTTTTTTGAAAAAATTGCTATTTACTACAAATATAAATGGAATTTCGTAACAAAACTTAATATTATATATGTACTAAAAAATGCTGCAGAACTAATGAAGAACCTGCAAATTTTAGTTAATTGTTTGTTGGAAAATAGTGGTGTAAAGGATATATTGACGTGTAAATATATTTCGCATATATTTGTCATGAAAGTAGCTTCTAATATGAAAGTATCACGAATTAATAGTACAATCTCTTTTTCTCAACAAAAATACAAACAACCAACTTTAAAAGAGCAATTTCCAAGTATGGCTTCAGGATTTGTTCTTGGTGCCATCCCTGCCGGAATATATTATAAAAGCAAAAAAATAACAGGAAAAAATTTAGTATTTTATACGCTGGAAGCAGCTTCTGCATGCGCTTTTTTGTCAAATCTGCTTTATTTAATTATACATAAATTCCAAAAAGAAGGTGGAAATCATGCAAATCAGATAATTAATAACCCAAACTAATTTTCTGAAAAAAAAGAATAAAATAAAGACAGGCTGAATCTTATTTCGACCTGTCTCTATTTTTAGAGATTTAATAAATCCTATTTCATGGCATTTTCAACTGCAACAGCAACTGCAACAGTAGCACCTACCATCGGGTTGTTACCCATACCGATAACGCCCATCATTTCTACGTGAGCAGGAACAGAAGAAGAACCTGCAAATTGAGCGTCGCCGTGCATTCTTCCCATAGTATCCGTCATACCGTAAGAAGCAGGGCCGGCAGCAACGTTATCAGGGTGAAGCGTACGTCCGGTACCGCCGCCTGATGCTACTGAGAAGTATTTTCTTCCGTTTTCCCAGCACCATTTTTTATAAGTACCTGCAACAGGGTGTTGGAATCTTGTCGGGTTAGTTGAGTTACCTGTGATAGATACATCAACGCCTTCTTTTATCATAATTGCAACACCTTCGTTAACATCATCAGCGCCGTAGCATTTTACTTTAGCTCTTTCACCGTCTGAGAACGGAGTTTCTTTAACAACTTTTAATTCGCCTGTCTTATAGTTATATTCTGTTTCAACATGAGTAAATCCGTTGATTCTTGCAATAAGATAAGCTGCATCTTTTCCAAGACCGTTTAAGATAACTCTTAAAGGTGATTTTCTGACTTTATTAGCGTTTCTTGCAATACCAATAGCACCTTCAGCGGCCGCAAAAGATTCGTGGCCTGCTAAGAAGCAGAAGCAGTCAGTTTCTTCTCTCAATAACATAGCGGCTAAGTTACCGTGGCCTAAACCAACTTTTCTTGTGTCACCAACAGAACCCGGTACAGCAAAAGCTTGTAAACCGATACCGATAGCTTCAGCAGCTTCGGCAGCTGTTTTAATACCTTTTTTAATTGCAATAGCGCAGCCTAAAGTGTAAGCCCAAGAAGTGTTATCGAACGCGATAGGCTGAATACCTTTAACAATAGCATCTACATCAATGCCTTTTGATAAGCATAATTCGCGAGCATCTTCCAAAGATTTGAAACCGTATTCAGGTAAAACTTTTTT
>CALUSF010000084.1 GCA_944323325.1 Candidatus Gastranaerophilales bacterium | reverse complement strand
ATTTCGGGGAGGGGTTTTTGCCCTAAACGGAGTGAAATTTATAATATCAATAATTTATCATGGACAACAGTGGAAACGAGTTCAGCATGACAATAAAATGTCATCCCTGTATATATTACGTAATTCTAAAGTTAATAAAAAGCTGGCTTGCTTCGGAATAACCGTCCTCGCAAAGACGTCAAATTATGTAATTTCATGTCAAAGGCAATACCAGACTTACGCCTCTTAAAGAAATTTTCCCTGCAACCGTAACGGAATGAGCAATCAACGTTTGCGAAACAGCAACAAAACGGGCATTGTCTGAGCGTTAGCGAGTTTGCCCGTTTTATTGTTGAGCATTACGATTGATTAGCGAATGAAGTTCGTGTTGCGAGTTTCTTTGTACCACTTTCTTGTCGACACAAGAAAGTGGTGGGGGTAAATGGAGGAGGAGTAAAGAATGGGACAACAAAGTTATTGTCAGGCAATGCCCGAACAGCAATATTTTATTAAACGGTGGGCACTGCCAATCGGGATTATATTGTTGTTGGGCAAGTATGCCCAACCGACCGACCCACCCTACTATTCTAAGCGTGGTACATCCCCCCGCCCCTTGTGGGAGGGGGTTAGGGGGAGGGGTCAAACAGCAAATATTTTATTAATCGGCGGGCACTGCCAATCGGGATTATATTGTTGTTGGGCAAGTATGCCCAACCGACCGACCACAAAGTTATTGTCAGGCAATGCCTGACCTACGCCTCGCAAAGACGTCATTATACTGCAAAAGATTGATTTAAAACGGGCGGCATAATAGTATAATATTCAAAAATGAGGATTTTGTATGTATAAATTATCTAATCTTATTCGGGCAAGATTTCCGCTTATATATATAACAACTTTTGAAGAGGACAGAGTTACTAAATATATTAAGTCTATTGTTACGGATGTAAAGCAGGTTAAGTTTGAACGTGAGGTTTTTACCTGGACTCAGACCGCGGGGCTTTATAATAGTACACAAAATAAAACCGTCGCCGATACGACCTGCCCTTGTAAAATGCTTGAATATATAAGAAGATATGATAAGGATTCCGTTTTTATTATTTATGATTTTCAAGTTAATTTCGGGCCCAAAAACAGGACTCCGGATTATAATGTAATTAGAAAAATCAGGGATATTATTCCGGATTTGAAACTCGGTACGGTCAGAAAGACTGTATTTTTTGTTTCTCCGGAGCTTCTTATTCCGGAAGCGCTGCAAAAGGAGATTACAATTTTTGACTTTCCGCTTCCGAATTTATGCGAGATTAGAGGCAAGTTTGACAGCATGCTTTATCAAAACAAAACCGTTCAAACTAATATGACTGAAGAAGAGAAAGATAAACTTTGTAAAGCGGCTTTGGGATTGACTTTGCAGGAGGCGGAAAGCGCGTTTGCACTTGCAATGGTTAATGACGGAAAGATTGATATTAAAGATTTGCCCGTAATTCTGGAAGAAAAAGTGCAGGTTATTAAAAAGACGGGAATTTTGGAGTTTATAAAATCCGATTATTCAATAAAAGATATCGGCGGATTGGATAATTTAAAGAACTGGCTTTTAAAGCGTAACAATTCCTGGTCAGAGCAGGCCAAAAAATATTGTATTCCCGCTCCAAAGGGTGTGCTTGTAACAGGAGTTCCCGGCTGCGGTAAAAGTTTAACCGCAAAAGCTATGAGCACAATTTGGCAGCTTCCTCTTTTGAAACTTGATTTCGGCAAAGTCTTTTCCGGACTCGTGGGAAGTTCCGAGGAAAATATGCGAAGAGCTCTTGCAACTGCAGAAGCTGTTGCGCCTTCAATTTTATGGATTGATGAAATTGAAAAAGGGCTGAGTGGTTTGGGTTCCAGCGGTGACAGCGGGGTTTCATCAAGAATTTTCGGACAGTTTTTAACATGGATGCAGGAAAAAGAAGCGCCGGTTTTTGTTATAGCAACGGCAAACAATATAAATAATCTTCCGCCGGAGCTTTTGAGAAAAGGCCGTTTTGATGAAATATTCTTTGTTGATCTTCCGACGCTTACGGAACGGAAGGAAATTTTTAAGCTGCATTTGGAAAAACGGCTTAAGAATAAAGAGGTGGCAAGTGAAGTTGCCGGAATCAAAAATCTTTGTACGGAGCTTGCAAAGAGGACGGAAGGTTTTATAGGTTCCGAAATCGAGCAGGTTGTAATTTCTGCTCTTTGCGATGCGTTTTTTGAAAATCGTCCGTTAAAATTTGAAGATTTGACAAGAAATATTGAAAACACGGTTCCGCTTTCTCAAACGCAAAGAGAACAGATTCTTTCTCTTCGTGCATGGGCAAATGTCAGGGCTGTTTCTGCAACAAAAACATCAAATCTCAAACAGTACAGCAAAGAAGTCAGCGAAGAAAAAATTACGTCTGCAAGAGGCGGAAGAACGCTTGATTTTTAGAAGAAGTTATAAAAGGAGAATTTTTATATGTCATGTACAGTATTTGCACTTCCTTACGCGCTTGCCTGGGTTATAGGTGCTGTTGTAGCAGGAAATGCTACCGCTATGGCCGGAGCGGCTTCATCTACCGCGGATATTATTACTGAGATGGCGGAAGAAAACAGATTGTTTACAAATGAAGATTTAAACAATATGAATATTCAGGCTCCGTGTGACGATATTACCGTAATTTCCGATAAGCACTTTATCGAGAAAAGTTTTGAAACGGCTTTTATGGACAAAAATATCCTTTTTAAAACTCTTGAAGAGCATGGAGTAAACGGAATTACGGAGAATGAATACGGTAAGATTACCGGTACGGTCGACAATTATACTCTGGATTTTGAAAAAACAGAGCCGGATAAACCTTATTATTTAAGAATTTCATGTCTTGAAACCGATAATGCGGAAGAAAAACTCGGCGATTTAAGTTCGGAATACGCTTTGAACGTTCAGGAAGAAGCTTATTTGAATATTGTGGAAAAACTTAAAGAAAATAATATGCAGATAGAAGAAGAAGAGGTTACGGACGACAATACGATTGTTTTGACCGTAAATTTGGACTGAGGTTTGTATGGCTAAAAAATTAAAAATAAGATTGCTGCCAAACGGCGAAATACAAATGGAAACCCAAGGGGTTAAAGGAAAAAAATGTCTGGACTATATTGACGTTTTAAAAAAGCTTGTAGATGTTAAAATAACGGATACGCAGCTTTCGCAAGAGTATTACGAAACGGAAAACGAAATCGTTACGCAGGATAGTGCGGAAATCAGATTGGATTAAAAAATAATATCTGCCGTAAAGCACTATTAATACTGAATTTAAGCCTGCTAAACTACATTTACCCTCTTGCACATCATTTTTTTTTGTGCTAGTATCAGACTTGTAAATGGGAGAGAGTGTTCTATGAGCGAAGGGCATTGGATAGTAAATAAGGTTATTGCCGGACATTCTATGGCATTTAATATGGATACACTTGTAACTATGTGGGCAGCAATGGGATTTTTGCTCATAGTGTCATATATAGCAACAAGAAAACTTACGATATTTCCCACAAAATTGCAGCTTGCGTTTGAGGGAATTTTAGGCGCTTTCTGGGGGCTTGTTGATAATTTGATGCCTAAAGAAGGGCGTAAACACATTCCTCTGATTGCGTCACTATTCTTATTTATATTGACTGCAAATTTGATGGGGCAGCTGCCGTTAAGAATGATTGAACTAAAAACCGGAGAGATTGCTTCTCCTACAAATGATATTAATTTGACTGCGGCATTAGCAATTATAGTTCTTGTTTATTATGTCGGAGCCGGATTTGCGAAGAAAAAATTTAAATATTTTTTGCATGATTTTAAGCCGATGTCAATATTTATGGCGCTGCTTGAAATTATGGATATGATAACAAGACCTCTGACGCTTGCTTTACGTTTATTCGGTAATATATTAGCAGGCGAGTGTCTTATGACGGCATTATTGGGAATTTGTGCATACATATTGCCTCTTCCGGTAATGTTTTTTGAAGTATTGGTGGCATGTGTTCAGGCGCTTGTATTTGCTCTGCTTACGACTGTATACATTTCATCCGCGGTAGGTGACAGCGAACACTAAGTTTTAATATTTAATAATAAAGAAGGAGATTAGAAAATGGAAGACGTTAAAACAATTTCAGACTTGGCACAATTAGGTGCAGGTGTTGCAATGGGTTTTGGTGCAGTTGGTGCCGGTATTGGTATTGGTATTGCAACAAAAGGTTTCTTGGAATCAATTGCAAGACAGCCTGAAATTTTCGGTAAAGCGCTTGTATTCTTTATGGTTGGTGCAGCATTATCAGAAGCTTGCGCAATTTATGCTTTGGTTATTGCTTTGAAACTTGTAGGTATTTGGTAAGAAGAAGTTAAACTATGGAATTTAATGCAACATTTTTAGTATCAATAATATCTTTTTTGGTGTTCATGTTCTTGATGAACAAAATACTTTATGCACCAATGGAAAAGATTATTGCGGAAAGGCAGAGTTTTATTGACAGCAATTTCAACAATGCCGATGAGAACTACCAAAAGGCAGAGGATTTGAATCATCAAAGAGATGAAAAACTTTTGGGTGCTAAAAATGATGCCCGTTCAAAGTATAATACTTCTGTAAGCGGTTTTAAAAACCGGAAAGCGGACATTGTTCATCAGGCACAAAATGAAGCCGGCAGCGAATTGGCTCAAGCGTATGAAAAATTGGACGGTATTTCAAATGATACAAAAGAGGGTTTGAAAGGCAAAATGTCTGATTTGGCAAACGATATCGTTGAGAAGCTTCTCGGTTACAGAAGCGGTGAACAAGGGTATGACGACGAAGCTGTTAATAAGGTTCTTTATCAATAGGCTTATCAGTTATAACGGGAGATAAGAGGTTAATTATGGAAGGTATAAATGTAATAGTTGATTATTTAGGCAGAACAAATTTGTTCAACTTTATAATATTTCTTTCCGTATTTATTCTTATATACAAATACGCTAATCTGGGTGAAAAATTAGAGGCTGCAAAAAACGGTATTATACAGCACATAGAAGAATCAAAAACCAAAAAAGCAGATTCTGAAATTCATTTGAAAGAAACAGAAGAAATTTTGGCACACGTTGGCGAAGAAGTTGAAGGTATTATTAAAAAGTCGGAAGAAAACGCTAAACTGGTTGGTGAAAAAATTCTTGCGGATGCAAAGAAATCTATCGAGAACATTAAAGATAATACCGGAAAGGCTATAGAGAATAAGTCTGCTCTGCTTAAAAACGATATCATAAGAAGAGCTTCAATAGCTTCCGTCGACGTTGCAAAAGCGCGTATAATAAATGAATTAAATAATAATCCTGAACTACATCAACGTTTTATTGATGAGAGCATCGGGGCAATAAATATGCAGGGATGATAGAGGTAATTTAGAAAAATGGCAACTTCCGTAAAACATGATTTTGAACTTGTAGCGAAAAGATGGGCGAAGGCTCTGATGGAGCTTGCGCAGGAAGATGGCGGTGTGTCTAAAGAAGATATTCTGGCAAATTTAAAAGAAGTAGCCCAGGCCATAAATTCTTCAAAAGAGCTTTCGGATTTGATAAATAATCCGTCCGTATCGGTTGAAGAAAAACAAATAGTAATTTGCAAGTTGTTTCAAAATCGTACAATGCCTGTAGTATACAATTTTCTGTTTACATTGAATCTGAAAAAAAGATTGAATATATTAAGTCCGGTTGTTGAAGAGTTCCAAAAACAACTGGAGGTAATGAATAATATTGTAAGAGTTAATGTTACTTCCGCAATTGAGTTAGATGACGGAAGAAAAGAAGATATTAAAAATAAAATTGCAGAACGTCTGCAAAAAAGCGTTATTGTTGATTGGGCTGTTGATTCCGGTATTATTGCCGGTTTAGTGTTTAATATTAACGATACAATAATCGACAACAGCATAAAACATAAATTAGAAAATTTGAGTAAAAATATAATGAAAGGGTAGAAGATGGTAGTTATTAATCCTGATGAAATCAGCTCCATATTAAAAGAAAATATCCGAAATTATGAAGCAAAAACGGAAATTTCAAATATAGGAAGCGTTCTTGAAGTAGGTGACGGTATCGCAAGAATTTACGGACTCCGTAACGTTATGTCAAACGAGCTTGTAGAGTTTGAAGACGGAAAGGGTACTCTGGGTATTACATTAAACCTTGAAGAAGATAACGTAGGTGTTGTAATTCTGGGTGAATATACACATATTAAAGAAGGTATGACCGTAAAAACTACAGGAAGAATTGCGTCAGTGCCGGTTGGAGACGCTCTTATCGGAAGGATTATTAACCCGACAGGCCGTCCGATTGACGGAAAAGGTGAAATTGTTACGGATAAAACAAGACCTATTGAAAGGGTTGCTCCCGGTATTGTTGCAAGAAGATCTGTACATCAGCCGCTTCAAACAGGTTTAACTGCGATTGATGCTTTAACTCCAATCGGAAGAGGACAGCGTGAGTTGATTATCGGTGACAGACAAACCGGTAAGACTGCTATAGCAATTGATACAATCCTAAACCAAAAGGGCGGAGATGTTATATGTATCTATGTTGCTATCGGTCAAAAAGCTTCTACGGTTGCACAGCTTGCTAAAACATTAGAAAAGCACGGGGCTATGGATTATTCAATAATAGTTTCCGCAACAGCTAACGAGCCTGCACCTCTGCAATATATTGCACCTTTTGCAGGTGTTGCAATTGCGGAAGAATTCATGGAACAAGGTAAGCATGTTTTGATTGTTTATGATGATTTGACAAAACACGCTCAGGCTTATCGTGCAATGAGTTTGCTTCTTAAAAGACCTCCGGGACGTGAAGCATATCCGGGTGATGTATTCTATCTTCACTCCAGATTGTTGGAAAGAGCTGTTAAACTCAATGATGAGCTTGGCGGCGGAAGTATTACCGCACTTCCTATAATTGAAACTCAAGCAGGTGACGTTTCTGCGTATATTCCGACAAACGTAATTTCAATTACTGACGGTCAAATATTCTTAGAAACGGCCTTGTTTAACTCAGGTATAAGACCGGCTATTAATGCAGGTATTTCGGTTTCACGTGTAGGCGGTGCCGCTCAAACTAAAGGTATTAAACAAGTTGCCGGCAAACTTCGTCTGGATTTGGCTCAATTCAGAGAATTGGAAGCGTTTGCACAGTTTGCGTCAGATTTGGATGCTGCAACTAAAAAGCAATTGCTTAGAGGCCAAAAATTGACGGAAGTTCTTAAACAGCCGCAATACAGACCGTTGACCGTTGCACAGCAGGTTACAATTCTGTTTGCAGCAAACGAGGGCTTCCTTGATGAAGTCGACAATAAGAAAATTCAAGAATATAAAAACGGCTGGTTTGAGTATTTTGAAGCAAATATGCCGGAGCTTAATAAAGCTTTGAATGAGGGTGCCAAATTATCTGATGAGGATATTAGTGCTCTGAAATCACAGTTGGAAGCTTATGGTAAAACTTTATAATAATATTTGAAAGGAAAATTGATATGAAATGTTACAATCATCATGACCGCGATGCATTTGCAGTTTGTAAATCTTGTGGAAAGGCGTTATGTTTAGAGTGTGCCGAGGAATACAGAGGTTTCTATGTATGCAAAGATTCTAAAGATTGTAAACATATTGCAGATGTTGAATATGTAAACTATTTCAAGGATAATTCAGAAGGTGCATGGATGTTTAACAGAATTGCATTCATTCTTATCGGTGCATTCTTGTTTGTTTATATAGTTGTGAAATCATTCATGTTCTTTATGATTCCGTGTCCGATTTTAGAAACAGTATTGATAATATTACTTGCAATACTTCTTATCAAAAAAGGTATGGATTTAAAACTTAAATAAACAAGGGAAATAAAATGCCAAATTTAAAAGATATAAAAAGCCGTATATCCAGTGTTCAAAATACCAAAAAGATAACTAAGGCCATGAAAATGGTTGCGGCAGCAAAAGTTAAAAAAGCGGAGAGTACTGTAAAAGCGGCTCGCCCGTTTGCTGATGAGCTTGTTACTTTGTTCAGAAAAATGCTTGCAACAGTGGATAATCATTCTATCGCGGATTTGAAAGTAGAAAGAGGGTTGGATAATTATCCGGTACTTTTGAAAAACCGCGAAATTACAGAGAAAGGGCTGCTTGTAATACATTAAAAAA
>CALUSF010000083.1 GCA_944323325.1 Candidatus Gastranaerophilales bacterium | reverse complement strand
AGAATTGCGCTTTCTGTAAAAGATATTCAAAAATAAAAACAGATGGCACAATAAAAAAGGGGGCTTTTCAGCCCTCTTTTTTTATTATTCTATTTGGGATTTGCCGGTTTGGCAGTATTATTTGATGCGGTAAATCATAGATTTACCGCATCCTACACGCTTAAATATTGAAGTTTAAAAAGGATAACAACAATATTTGCGATTTAGTCTATGTTAAGATTTGTTAATGTCATTATTTCAGACTATGAGGCTTAGAGAGATGTTTTATTACTTTTTCCGCAAGCTCAAAAGTCAATTTTTCTTCGAGTAAATACTTTATATATATAAGAGATATTTAAATTATATAAAGGAGAGAAATATGGCTGTCGGAGCAAGAGATTTTATTGATAAACTATTGGTTGAAAAGTACGCACAGGAAAAAGTAGATAATCACGATGCAAGCGCTTACGTTTCCAGAGTTTCACCGGATGAAGTTATGAACGCAATGAGCGTGTCTTCTAACAACTTTAGAACTATGCTTGAATTAAATAACAGATTGACAATGGTATGCTACGGGGTTGTTTCCAAGTCGGCAAAATATGTGCAAACGGAAGCCGTTTAATATATTTAGTTTTTATTGTATAATTTCCCTATGGCTGTATACTTTTTTTATGGGGATGAAGATTACAATATAGAGCTTGAACTCGAAAAATTAAGTTCAATATTAAATCCTGATTTTAAATCTATGAGCCTGCAAGTCTTTGATAATCCTGATTATCAAACTTTAATCTCTGCGCTTAGAACTCCCCCAATGATGTTTGGTGAAATGCTTGTTATAGTTAATGCCGAAAACTATTTTCTCTCAAATAAAAGTTTTTTTGAAGATGCCGAACTGCTTGATATTGAAGATGCACTAAAGAATAATCCTGAATTATTGAACATTGTCTTTGTCGTAAAATTGCCCAGAAACGAGGGTAAAAAACTAGATTCAAGAAAAAAACTTTATAAAATATTGGCAAAATACAATGTTAAAGAGTTCCCGACGTTCAAAACATATAAAACAGCAGATATTACGGCTTGGATAAAAAATCGAGCCAAAGGCAAAGAAATTACATTGAAAGACGATGCCGTCCTGTGTTTGATTGAACAAATAGGCAATAACTTAAGAGAGTTTGATACTGAACTTGATAAATTAAAACTTATGGCGTATCCGCAAAAAACAGTCACAAAAGATATGGTGAGTGAAATTTGTATATCCAATCAGGATTTATTCAATTTTACGGATTTTATTATGAAAGGCGAAAAAGACAAGGCTCTTGCTGAGTTTTATAAACTGCTTGATAAAAAGCACCCGTTAGAAATTATTTCAGCACTCCAAACTATGTTAAAAAAATGGATAATTTTAAAAACAAAGTCTTCCGAACCTTTAGCAGAGCTCGCTAAACTTACAGGACAGCACGAATTTGTCGTAAAGCAGACTCTTTCAAAACTTAAAAACACCAAATTAAAAGAATTGGTTGAATTAAAGCAAAATCTTTTTAACGTGGAATACAAAATTAAGTCCGCAGAAGTTCCGGATATTATAACGGAGGTTGAGAGTGCTATTATCAGATAAATACCCGTTTTTAACAAATTACTTTACACAGGCGCTTTCCGCTAAAAACAGAGCATTACCACAAAGTTTATTGTTTTACGGTGGAGATTTTAAATCTCAATATATTTTAGCCAAAGAAATTGCGCGTTTTTTAAATTGTCAAAAAGATAAGTCTGACGACTGCGATTGTTTGAATTGCAAATGGATAAGAGAAGACGCGCACCCTGCAGTATTAGTTATTTCAAGGGTAGATAACAAACCTGATGACGATGATTCAAAAATGGTCATTTCCATAAAACAATCTCAAAAAATAAAAGAATCTCTGGTTTCAGCATCCGAGTTTCACAGAGTATATATATTTTGCGACAGGGATGACGAGGGTAATATTTGCGGCCTAAATCCACGAAATTTTCAGGCAGAAACTGCAAATTCTTTATTGAAAATAATAGAAGAACCTCAGCCGGGCGTAACTTTTATATTCCTTACACGATACCCGGAAGACGTTTTGCCGACAATTATTTCACGTTCGCAGTGTTTTTTTGTTCCGTCAAAAGAGAGTGTCAATTATGACTACACACCTATAATCAACATTTTTACGGAGTATTATAACTTTGAACGGAATGAAGTTTTTGATGTTTCGCAGAAATTGCAAAATTTGGAAAAAGAATTTAGCGCAATAAATATCCTTGATAGTATCCAAAACTATATTTTTTGCCTGTTAAAATCAAATCCCGATGAGACAAATTTCATAAAGCACATATACTATGTTGAAGAGGCAAAAAAACAAATAAACCTAGGAATGCGCTCTGCGAATGTTTTTGACCAACTATGCCTTAATTTGATACATTAGAGCTGTTATAGTTATTTCCGATTTCCTTAATATGATAAAACAAGCCTGACAGAACATTAAACATTTCGTCAAAGGTCATATTCTGGATATTAAGAAGAATAATAGACTTGCCATCTTCACAGCTTTTCGGCGCTACTGTAAATTTTATTTTCTTTATTATATTTTTGTCTAATCCCTGTTTAATTATATTCCATTCAAAAGGCGCAAACGGAGAATAAATTCTAATATCATTACCGGCTTCTCTAATAATAGTAATTCCGCACTCAGTCGCAATTAATCGGAGTTTTATAAGTTTAATAAGATTTTCAACCTCATCCGGTATACGGGAAAAACGGTCTTTCCACTCCGATACTATATAATTCAATTCAACTTCATTTTTAACGTCAGATAAGCGCTTGTACTCAATCATTTTTTGTTCATCAGAGCCTACCCACTCATCCGGAATATACGCAGTTATATTTATATCAATAATTGTAGGTTTATTAGCCTTTATACTTTCGCCCTTAAGTTCATTTACCGTTTCTTCCAGAAGCTGGCAATACGTATCAAAACCGACATTAATCATGTGACCGTGCTGTTTTGTACCTAAAATATTTCCGACACCTCTTATTTCCACATCACGCATTGCTATTCGGTACCCGCTTCCGAGTGTAGTAAATTCTTTTATTGCCTTTAATCTTTCGGTTGCTTCTTGTGTTAAACCTTTAAACTCAGTTTTGCCTCCGCTCGAATTATACTTACTCTTATATAAACAATACGCATACGCTTGTTTTTCGCTTCTTCCTACGCGTCCTCTCAGTTGATAAAGCTGCGCAAGCCCGAGTTTATCAGCTTCATGAATTATTATTGTATTCGCATTCGGTATATCGAGACCGTTTTCAATAATAGTGGTACAGAGAAGAATGTCACTTTCGTGATTATCAAACCCTATAATAACGTCCTCCAATTGTTTTTCGCTTAATTGCCCGTGCCCGACCGCTATTCTTGCGTCCGGAACAAGCTTTTGGAGCTCCAACTTGAATTCTTCTATAGTCTCAACTCTGTTATACAAATAAAATACCTGTCCGTCTCTGTCAAGCTCGTTTACTATAGCATTTTTAACGGTCTGTTCATTGTATTCTCCCACAAAAGTCTTAATTGGCAGCCTGTTTTGGGGCGGTGTATTTATAACGGAAATATCCTTTATTCCGGATAATGACATATAAAGAGTGCGCGGAATCGGAGTAGCCGACATTGATATAATATCAATATTTTCCCTGAATTCTTTAAGTTTTTCTTTATGACGCACGCCAAATCTGTGCTCTTCATCTATTACCAGAAGTCCCAAATCTTTAAATATAACATTATCCTGCAATATGCTGTGAGTGGCAATTACAACATCACATTTTCCTGTCGCCAGATTTTTTAGTGTTTCTTTTCTTTCCTTAGGAGACCTGAAACGGCAAAGAAGCTCCACATCAATACCGAACGGTTTAAACCTGTCAGAAATCGTTTGATAATGCTGCAGCGCCAAAACTGTCGTCGGAACAATCATTGCAACCTGCTTTAGAGAAGTTACCGCCTTAAACATTGCGCGCATTGCGACCTCGGTTTTACCGAACCCGACATCACCGCAGATAAGCCTGTCCATAGGATTCGGACTTTCCATATCGGCTTTTATCTGGTTTATTGCCTTTAATTGATCGGGAGTTTCAATATATTCAAAAGAATCCTCCATTTCCATCTGCAAAGGTGAATCGGGTGCAAATTCTATTCCTGCCTTCATTTTTCTTCTCGCGTACAGTCGCAATAAATCGTACGCAATAGTTTCCACTTCCTTTTTGACTCTGTTCTTTGTATTTTCCCAATCACTTCCGCCCATTCTGGATAATTTGGGCTTAACCTGACCGGAGCCGCGGTAGCGGCAGAGCATGTTTATTTGTTCGGCGGGAATATGTAATTTGTCCTTATTTGCATATTCTATCGTTAAATAATCTTTCAGCTGTCCGTCAAACTCCTGTTTCGTGAGTCCCTGATAGATTCCGACACCGTGTATTGAATGCACTACATACTCACCGGGCTTTATATCGTTTATATTTTCTATATATTCAGCCTTTTCTTTGTAGTGGCGTTTTCTGTTAGGTGGAATATCCTTTTGACGTTTATTAAATAACTCTCTGTCCGTTAAAATCAGAATCTTTCCGTCTTTTAATTCTGTACCCTGCGATGTTATATTCTTAATATAGTTAACATCAAAAATTCCGTATTCCGATAGGACTTCTTTTACTCTTTCCTGAAAGTCCGTTGCAATAACAATTTGGAATCCTCGGTGCTCCTGAATAAATTCGGCTGCCTTATCCATATTTGCATCAAATATTTGAACATTTCTTGCATCTATATCTATTACTTCATTATTCTCATCGGATAAGAAATTGTTCATATAAATTTTTTGCATACCGGCCGATTTTTTGAAAATTTCTTCTTCCGTAAAATGATTGATTTCTTTTAAGGGATAAATCAGAGCCGTTTTTAAAGCCTCATTATATGTGTTTATAAAATTATCATCTATTTGCTGATATTTTGCTGAAATCTCGGCATACTCGTCAAAAACTATAATATAATCCTGAAAATAATCCAAAATACTGACATATTCCGAATTAAAATATGATTGATATACATTTACTCCCTCAAAATAACCTTCGTTTTCCAATTGTTCCCTTAGTTCCGCAGGTAAATCCCCCGGCGCTTTTTCCGGTAAAATAAATTTATAGAGAGGTTTAATATCCGCTTCTTTTATTTTTTCAATTGACTTTTGTGTTTCGTTATTAAAAAATCTTATATCTACAATCTCATCACCCCAGAACTCAAACCTTACGGGATAATCATTTAAAGTGTAGACATCGGCAATATCTCCTCTGATACTAAATTCCCCTATATCCGAAACCATTGTCGAACGTTTATACCCTAATGCGGTAAGTTTTTTAAGTAGCTCCTGCTGCGAAATACTGTCACCGATTTTTAACGTAAAAGAATTTTTGATAAAAAATTCCTGAGAGGGGAATTTTTCCGATAGCACTTTTACGGGTGCAATAACCAAGTCCGGTTTGGATGATAAAATCTCTATTTGTTTTTCATAATCATAAAGATTTCCCGCAACAACTTCGTAAGGTGATACATTCTGGTACGGAATTGTTACGGCAGACAAGTCGAATAATCTTTCCAAATCAGCCGAATATCTTAACGCAGCTTGTTCTGTAGATGTAACAAAAAGAATTTTTTTCCCTGATAATTTATAAATATAATCTAACAGCAAAAGCCTGCTAAAAGCCGTAAGACCTGTTAATGTAAAGCTTTTTTGTTTTTTTATATTTCTGACTAATCGGTCATAAAATGATGCATGCTCTAATTTCATTGCGTTTTGCTCATTCAGGCTAAATTTCCGTTGTTAATATGCACAATGTCACAAATGGGCTTTAACTATGATTAGGGCTTTCGTATTCAATACCCATTTCCTTTATTGCTGCGATAAACCGTTCCGCGCACGCACTCTGCACTTCCGGCGGAACGACTCTTAAAATTTCTACAGTTTTTGAGATAATGGGATCTTTATCATACCAACGGTTCCCGTTTACCGGCTTAACTAAATCATAAAACCTGTCCAAAGCTTCTTTTGAAACTTTCTGTTCAAGTTTATCTAGGAAAACAACGGCATGCTCTCTTAATTCATCCTGATAATTTTTCAGCAATTCAATGACTTCCAAAAGTTTAGGGTCATGATCGTACCATCTTTTATACGCGGGACTCATTAAATACCCCCCTCATCTCATTATTTGTATCATCGTATCTGTATATTTTAGCACCTAATTTTTGGAGCTTATATTCAAAATCTTCATATCCGCGATCTATGTGATGGAGTTTTTCGACAATGGTCGCACCATTTGCCATAAGTCCAGCAATCACAAGTGCGGCACCGGCTCTTAAATCACTTGCGGCAACTGTCGCACCTGTCAGGTTTTTAACCCCCTTAACAATAGCATGATTCCTGTCCTGATGAATATCTGCACCCATTCTTCTTAAATCAGGCACCTGCATAAATCTGTTTTCGTACAAGCTTTCTGTTATAATCCCGACACCGTTAGCGGTTGTAAGAAGTGTCATTGCAATCGCCTGTAAATCAGTCGGGAAACCAGGATAAGGCTGGGTTACAAAATTAATTGAAGCAAGCCTGTTTCTGCAACTTACCTCTATCGTAGTAGGTTCAACCAACTTTATACTTGCACCCATTTTAATTAATTTATCATTAAAAAATGTCAAATGCGCCGGATAAACATTTCTTATAATTGCTTTTCCTTTAGTTGCAACAACAGCTGCCATATATGTACCGGCCTCAATTCTGTCGGGAATTGTAGTATATTCCGCCGTATGTAAATTTTCGGGTTTAACCCCGTTTATTACGATTTCAGAAGTCCCTGCACCTGAAATATCAGCACCTATTGTATTTAGAAAATTTGCCAAATCGACGATTTCAGGCTCTTGCGCCGCATTCTGAATCCGTGTCGAGCCGTCCGCCAAAACCGCAGCGAGCATTAAATTCTCTGTAGCCCCCACGGAAGGAATATCCAAGTAAATATCAGTTCCGGTAAGTTTTGATGCTTTTGCATGGACATACCCGTTTTCAATTTTAATTTTTGCACCGAGAGCCTCTAAACCTTTTATATGGAAGTCTACACGACGTTCACCAATTGCACATCCGCCCGGAAGTGCAACAATAGCCTCTTTACAACGAGACATTAATGCTCCCAGTATTATAAACGAAGCACGCATTTTGCTTACCAATTCATATTTTGCGGTGATTGAAGTAATATTTGACGCATCAACTTCTACGGACTTTTCCTGTTTATCGTAAATATATTCCGCTCCTAAATCCGATAAAACATTGAGCATAATATCAACATCCGTAAGCTTCGGAACATTGTATATCTTTGTCTTACCTTTTACTAAGATTGTAGCGGCAAGAATCTTTAAAACGGCATTTTTGGCTCCGCCTATCAGGACTTCGCCCTTTAATGTCTCTCCACCTGTAATTTTGAATTTCTCTGCCAAAATTCCTCCGTTCTTTTATAATCATACAATTATTATAAATTCTTGTAAAGTAGCAGATGGAGAATATGGGAAAAAGGGTTTGGGGTAAATGGGCACTACTGTCAATGTTAATTTTAGGGAGTAAAAAATACTAATCCAACATCTGTACATGACCCCTCCCCGAAATCAAAGATTTCGACCCTCCCACAAGGGGCGGGTAAGCTCTACGCCTAGCGTGGTAGTTCCCTCGTTCCCTGTGGGAGCGGATTTGCAGAAGGACGACACGAGCAATCGTATACGATGGTTGTTTATAAAATTATCTTAGACAATTGTGCCAACAGGGGAGGGCGACAAAACATATTGCTCCTTCACCTTACGGAGAAGGTTGGGATGCTTTTTTATCCATCGCAGCCGTAACGAAACGAGCAAGCAACATTTGCTTTTATTGAGGAAACATTAAACAAACTCAAGATATTAAGAAATTTAAACTTCTATAAAGATTTGTAAAAAAATCGGAAAGAATAGTTTACTTTTTTTATATAGTGTTGCAATAATGTTATTGTACAAAGTATATATCACAAATCTAATAAGTAACGAACATTTATTACAAAACGGATTTTTGTACAATGATGTTCGAAAGTACAAGGAAGGTACGTTTTAAATAAGCAGAGCAGGCAATGGAAGCAGGCAAGCTTATGGAAAATGTGTAATCAATCGTTTAAAAATCAAAGGGTAACTAAACGGGATAACTTGTTAGAAGAGTGTAACAACAGCAACCGACACCGAAGCAGATGTCGAGGCAGCCGCATTGAACGTTTTACGAGCATTGCGGTATCGGGT
>CALUSF010000082.1 GCA_944323325.1 Candidatus Gastranaerophilales bacterium | reverse complement strand
GTATTCACGCGGATCGAATTTTTCAGGGTGTTCGATAAAGAATTCTCTGATTGTAGCAGTCATTGCCAATCTTAAGTCTGTATCGATATTAATCTTTGCAACACCATGTTTTGAAGCATAGTTAAGCATTTCTTCCGGAACACCTTGCGCATCAGGTAATTTACCGCCGAATTGATTGCATTTAGCCACAAATTCTTTCGGCACAGAAGATGAACCGTGAAGAACTAACGGATAATCGAAGCCAACAATATCGTTTACGGCTTTTTTGATTTCTGCAAGTCTTTCAAAGTCTAATTTTGCTTCGCCTTTGAACTTGTAAGCACCATGAGAAGTACCGATAGCAACAGCTAAAGAATCACAGCCGGTTTCTTTAACGAATCTTGCAGCTTCTGCAGGATCTGTGTATGTTGAATCTTTTGCGTGAACTTTAACATCATCTTCAACGCCGGCTAATTTACCCAATTCCGCTTCTACTGAAACTCCGCGCGGATGAGCATAATCAACAACCTGTTTTGTTAATGCAATATTTTCTTCTAACGGGAATCTGCTGCCGTCAATCATAACGGAAGAGAAACCGCCGTCAATACAAGCTTTACAGATTTCAAAGTCTGCACCGTGATCAAGGTGTAACGCAATAGGTACAGTTGTTGTAGCCAATGCTGCTTCAACTAATTTAATTAAATATGTTTGGTTAGCATATTTTCTTGCACCTGCTGAAACTTGAAGAATAATAGGTGATCTTGTTTCTTCCGCAGCTTCTGCAATTGCCTGCAAAATTTCCATGTTGTTTACATTGTAAGCACCGATAGCGTAACCGCCAGCCAATGCTTTTTTGAACATTTCGCCTGTTCCGACTAATCTTCTTTCACTCATTTGAGATCTCCTTCTTTTATTACACAGAGGCTAAAACCTCTCTACATGCTTATTATTACTACAAAGGGGGGCAAATGTAAAGGGGTAAATATAAAGGGGGTAAAGGCGCAAATGCATGTAGCAGAAATATATAAACCGGCTCGAGAATAAAATCATATATTTAAATCAAAATCTCAAGCCCTGCACAAAATAAAACTAAAAAGAGGAGAAAAAGCATATTTCTTAGCTAAAATCTTATGCAGAAACTTTAATAATACTTATTTTCATATTAATCTTGTAATAAAATTATTTAATTTTACTTTTTTTAGTGATAACATCTAAAATGTATACGATGCTAGAGAATTATGAAACATATTTAAACTTTATAAGCAACAAGCTCGAAAATTTTTTTGAGAGTCAGAAAGATTACATTTTTTGTCATAAAGGATGCGCAAAATGCTGCAAAAATGCACAATTCCCATATTCCTTAACGGAAGTTAATTATTTAATGCTGGGCGCAACAAAACTGGACAACAACACACAGAATATAATCGAAAAAAATATGCAAAAAATTCTTGAGGACAGAGAGAATTTTAAAGGTGAAAAATTCTTGTACGATTGCCCGTTTCTTATAAATGATGCGTGTTCCGTTTATGAATACAGAGGGCTTGTTTGCCGTGCATTCGGTCTTATGACAAATACCGTGGATAACAGGATTCAAGCTCCGTTTTGTTGTTTTCAGGGATTAAATTATTCTAATGTTGTTAATCCGGAAACAAAACTTATAGATTATGAAAAAGTAAAGGCGGGAAATTTCTCCAAAGAACCTGTCGGATACAATGTAAGTTACGAATTCTTAACAGACCATGATTTTGAAAAAGGTTTTAACTTTCTTTTTGGGGACAAAAAACCGCTCATAGAGTGGTTTATTAGAAATGACTAAATTTTTCTTTTATATTAAGCATTTATCTGGTAAAATTTTTATATGAAAAGATTTTTGTTAACGACAGTAATATTTTCATTAATATGTTTAAATGTATCGGCCGGAGAAAATAATGATTTAAGAACTTTGTTTTTAAACGGCAGAGCAGGGATTTGCTGTATTAATATCAGAACATTCAATGCAAATGATACAAACGGAAATGAAATTATTGATGAAGATGAAACCGGCGGTAACTTTCTTAATGCTGTTGAGCGGCTGGATGAACTAAGGAAATTAGGAATAAATACATTACATGTCCTGCCCGTAACACCAATAGGAAGATTGAAAGCTCTCGGAACTGCAGGTTCGGTGTACGCACCCGCGAATTTATGGACTATTAACCCTCAGCTCGTAAAAAAAGATTCCGAGCTAACAGATCTTGAACAGGCAAAAAGGTTCATTGACGAATGCCATAAAAGAAATATTCGCGTAATTATCGATCTTCCGAGCTGCGGTTCGTATGATTTGTTCCTCACACATCCGGAATTATTTATTAAAGACGCAAGACAATGCTCAATCGTACCTACGGATTGGACAGATGTAAGACTTTTAGATACTGGAAGCAACAACAGGCTTAATCAGGATGTTCTTGATGTTCACAAAAAATTTGTTGATTTAGTAATAAAAATCGGTGCCGATGGGATTCGTGCAGATGTAGCAACAATAAAACCCTACACATTCTGGCAGGAAATAATTAAGTATGCACGTTCTAAGGATCCTCAATTTATGTTTCTTGCAGAAGCTTCGGATTCTTGGAGAGAGCCGCCAAGCAAATACGCGGTATTTACGCCTTATGATAAGTTACTCCAAGCAGGGTTTGACGGTTATTACGGCAGTTTCTTTAACCTTAAAGAATGGAAAGCACAAGAATTTATTGACCATATAAAGTTCAATCAGAAGTTACTCAACTCATATAGAGAACCCAAAAACGTTATTATGAGTTTTTCGACCCATGATGAAGTCAGTCCCGTAGTTCTTAAAGGCGAAAATTTCTCAAACATGATTATTTGGCTTGAAGCCACATTACCTTTTAACCGATATTATATAGACGGATTTCCGACCGGTGATACTTATATTTACCCCTGGGCCAATACAAAGGCTGAAAAAACCGAAACCGACGACGACTACTATTTTGTCCACAGAGGTAAGCTTGATATATTCAATTTTTCAAGAAAACCCGGAGGAAATAACGATAATATTTTAGAAAATTTTAAATCTGCAAGCAAATTCAGACAGGAAAATGAAAATCTTATATTAAAAGGAAGTTTTACCCCACTAAAAACCGATAACGAATATGTTTTTGCTTATACAAGAACATTAAATAAGGAAACTGTTGTTGTTATCGGAAATTTGGATTTTGAAAACCCGCAGAATAAAATTACTCTAAAGGTTCCGAATCTAAACAAAAAGAAAAGCTTTTTAGATATTGTAGCGGGTAATGACAACATAAAAACCGAAAATAAAAAAATCTTTACGGACTTGGATGCCGGTGAGATAAAAGTCTTAAAAATCAGTGAAAGGAAATAGTATGCAAGATAAAATAGTATTTACCGGGATGCGCCCGACAGGAAAGCTACATTTAGGGCATTACCTTGGAGTAATAGAAAATATGGTTAAACTCCAGGACGAATATAAATGTTACTATTTTATCGCAGATTGGCACGCACTGACAACTAAATACGATAAAACAGAAGGACTTAGACAGGATATTACAGATGTTGCAACGGATTGGCTTGCCTGCGGAATTAATCCGGACAAAGCTACTATATACGTTCAATCTTTAATACCGGAAACAGCAGAACTGCATATATATTTGAGTATGATAACACCGCAAAACTGGGTCGAAAGAGATCCGAATTTAAAAGATATGGCAAAAATTTTGCGTTCAAAAGAAGGCTTTGCGTCTCAGATTAACTACGGTTTAATGGGTTATCCCGTACTAATGACAGCAGATATTCTCTCTTTTAATGCGGATTTTGTTCCGGTAGGAATTGATCAGGTTGCACACGTAGAATTGACAAGAGATATCGCAAGAAGATTTAATAATATTTATAAAACAGATTTCTTTAAAGAAACACAGCCGCTTTTGAACAATTGTTCTTTGATATGCGGACTTGACGGCAACAAAATGGGCAAATCTTTTAATAATGATATTAAGATTTCCGACACGGAAGAAGTTACATCAAAAAAAGTTATGACGGCAATAACAGACAGGAGCCGAATGAGAAAAGATGATTTAGGGCATCCTGACGAGTGCGAAGTTGCTTTTAAGTATTGGAAAATATTCGGCTCAGAAGATGAAATTAATACCGTAAAATGCGAGTGTGAAAAAGGTTTAAGGGGATGCGCTGATTGCAAAAGACAGCTCGGCAAAATAATTAATCAAAAAATGGCTCCAATCAGAGAAAAACGCAAATATTACGAAGAAAATCCCAAAGTTGTTGAAGAGATTCTAAGGGATGGCTCCGAAAAAGCGCGGGTTGAAGCTAAAAAAGTTTTAGCGGAAGTCAGAAAATTAGTAAGAATGTTTTGATTTTTATTTTTTATTTAATACGCAAGTTTATTTTTCAGCGGTTTTTAATATAATATGAGAATTCAAAATTATGTTCGGCAAGCGTTTCTTGCATGTGTTTTAATGTCTGCACCATGTGCCGTTTCAAGTTCAAAAACTATTCAAAATGATACTTTTATTAAAACCGAAACCGTAGTTCCGCCGGAAGGAACATCTGACAGCACAGCCTTAATAAAAGCACCGTCACCTTTTTTACACGTTCGGGGAGAAGAAAAAACTGCTAAAATAGTCGTGGATTTGAATACGAATATTTTATACAAATATGATAATACCGGCCAAGCGGAAGCAGCGTATTTAGTTGCAAGCGGCAAAAAAAGTTCCTCGACCGATAAGGGAGTCCGCATTGTAACACATATAGAAAAATATCCTTATAAATCAGCCCCCGCATCAACAAGAAGACATAAAAAACCAAATGATTACGGACCCAATATTTTATGCCTTAATAAACTCGATACAATAACAGGCAAACAATCACCGACGGGAGAATTTATACACGGGAACAATAATCCGTCAAGTTTAGGGAAATACGTTTCATTAGGCTGTATAAGAATGGATAATAATGTAATAAAAGAATTTGCAAAAGAAATAAAACGCGGAGATATTATTATAATTCAATAAGAATCTATTTTTTCTTGTCCGCTCTTTCTCTGACCGAAATTCTAACAGGAGTACCAGTAAATCCAAACGCTTCACGCAATTTGTTTTCCATATACCTTTTGTAATGGTCTTTCATTAAATTTTCGCTGTTTACAAAAAGTACGAAAGTCGGTGGTTCTATTGAAGCCTGAGTTGTATACATAATTTTTAAACGCTTATTGCGCACGGTTTGCGGAGGATTCAGCGCGTAAGCTTCGTTTATAACTTTATTCAATAATCCGGTAGAAATTCTCTTTGCACGCTCATTTTGGACCTCTACAACTTTTGTAAAAATTTGATTTAATCTTTGATGAGTCACCGCGCTTATATAAATTTTAGGCACGTAGTCCAAAAATGGAATTTCGTTTGCAATCTTTTGTTCAAACTTATTTATTGTATTTGATTTTTTATCTTCAACCAAATCCCATTTATTTATTGCAATCACCATCCCCTTACCGGCTTCGGTTATAATGGAGGCAATTTTTTTGTCCTGATCAGAAATCCCGTTTACGGCTTCCGTTGCATCAATTACCAACAGAGCCACATCACACTCCCGAATTGAACGTATAGCCCTATCTACCGCAAATTTTTCAACGCCGTAATCAACTTTAGACTTTTTTCTTATTCCGGCTGTATCAATAATAACAAAATCTCTGTCTTCAAATTTTAGCTTGGAATCAATACTATCGCGCGTTGTTCCCGAAACATCGGATACAATAACGCGTTTTTCACCGAGAAGGGCATTTACAATAGAAGATTTTCCGGCATTAGGCCTGCCCACAATTGCAATTTTTATTGTATTATCTTCTCCATCCTCTTCCTGCACTTCAAAATCTGCAGTAATTTCTTCCAATAAATCACCGACACCGCCGGAACCGTGCAGAGCGGAAATAGCGATAGGCTCTCCGATTGCAAGCGAATAAAAATCACTAAGCATTGTTATTTGGTTATGCGAATCCACCTTATTTACTGCAAGAAAAACGGGCTTTGAAGACTGCCTTAAAATATTAGCTATATCGGAATCAACCGGAGTAACTCCTTCAACTCCATCAACAAGAAAAATTATTTTATCAGCCTCTTCACAAGCAATTTTTGCCTGATCATAGATTGAAAGCATTATCTCATCATCGTCACCCGGAACAATACCTCCGGTATCAATAACCGTAAAAATCTTATTTTGCCACTCGACATCAAAATAAATTCTGTCGCGTGTAACTCCCGGAAGATCATCGACAATAGACTGTCTTTTTCCGACCAGACGATTTACGAATGTTGATTTTCCGACGTTCGGGCGTCCTACAACTGCTATAACCGGTTTCCTTTTCATAACAGTGAAAGTCTAACATAAAAAACTTTAAAAGTATACAAAATAGCATTTATGCTAATTTAAAAAATTATATAATTATATAGTACTAATTCTAAAGGATTATTTTGTTACATTTCTTTACATTTGTAAAATTCATATAATGCAAGGGTTTTGGGAATTTATTTAATTTTAGAGAATTAGATTTTGGATAAAACGATTGATTATCTGTTATGTTGTTGGTATATAATTTTAATGGACATTTAGTCCTTTAGTAGTACACATTAAATAAGAAAAGGTTGAAGATTATGACATTACCAAACGTAGCCTATTTCTCTATGGAAATAGCAATGGACCAATCACTTAAGACTTATTCAGGTGGTTTAGGATTTTTGGCAGGTTCTCATATGTTATCTGCCGGTTATTTACAGATGCCGATGGTTGGTGTAACTATGTTGTGGTCATATGGTTATTATGATCAAAGAATTGACCATTCAGGCAACGTTGAAGTAGCTTATATCAGAAAATATTATGACTTTTTAGTCGACACCGGTATCACTGTAGAAGTTGATACTTTCGGCGAAAAAGTTAAAGTAAAAGCTTACAGAGTCGATCCCGAATTATTCGGTACTTGCCCTGTTTATTTGTTAACAACAGATATTGACGGCAATAGTGACTGGGCAAAAAGCATTTCACATAAGTTATATGACGGAAATGAAAGAATAAGAATTGCGCAAGAAACAATTTTAGGTATAGCCGGTGTAAGAGTTCTTCAGGCTGCAGGTTACAATTTTGATGTAATCCACATGAACGAAGGACATGCACTTCCGGCAGCTTTTGAATTGTTAAGACAATATAACGGAAATCTTGATGAAGTCAGAAAGAAAACGGTATTTACAACTCATACACCTGTTGCGGCCGGAAACGAAGTTCATTGGGTTGATACATTATTAGAAGGCGGATTCTTTGCCGGTGCTTCAAGAGAAAGAGCTATCCAATTGGGCGGTGAAAACTTCTCATTAACTGTAGCTGCTCTCAGAATGTCCAGAATTGCAAACGCAGTATCACAGCTTCATGGTTTGGTTGCAAACAAAATGTGGGAATGGGTAGACGGAAGATGTCCGATAAGAGCCATTACAAATGCTGTAAACCTACATTACTGGCAGGATAAAAGAATGACCGGCGACAAATCATTTGATGAACTTCTTGCTGCAAAACGTGAAATGAAAATTAAATTATTTAAATATATTGCAAATGTTGCAGGCAAGAGATTTGACCCTGATGTATTGACAATTACATGGGCCAGAAGATTCGCAGACTATAAACGCGCTTGGCTTATCCTGATGGATAAAGACAGAATCAACAAATTACTGGATGAAAATAAAGTTCAGATTATTTTTGCCGGTAAATTCCATCCGGATGATGTAATGGGTAAAGAAATGTTTAACAAATTATTAAACCGTTCTCATTCATTAAAGAATGTTGTTGTTCTTCCCGGATATGAATTACAATTGTCAGGCATGTTAAAGAGAGGTACTGATGTATGGTTAAATACACCGTTAAGACCTTTTGAAGCATCAGGAACTTCCGGTATGTCAGCAAACGCAAACGGAGCACTTCACCTTTCAACTTATGACGGATGGACAGTTGAAGGTACATTCCCCGGTATTAACGGTTATACTGTTGAATATCCTGAACTTGATGATGATATGCCTTGGGAAGAAAGACACTGGGCTGATCATAGATGTATGATGGATATTATAGAAAACCAGATTATTCCTACTTACTACAACAACAAGCAGGAATGGGCAAGAATGATGAGACAAGCTATCAGAACTGCAGAAGCTTATTTCAATTCTGACAGAATGGTTATTGAATACTATAACAGATTGTATAAGCCGATTGCTCATGATGATTGCTCCGCAGGAGAAAAGAAAAAAGAATTAAATATTTCTGAAACTCCTACATTTGATGCTTGGACTTATTCAAATATCAAATAGATTATAAAACATTCAGATTTAAGCCCCTTTCTTTTCGTA
>CALUSF010000081.1 GCA_944323325.1 Candidatus Gastranaerophilales bacterium | reverse complement strand
AGTTCGAGCATTTCTTCATAAGATATTTCATCAAGTCTGGAGGCTCTTTGGACAATTCTCGGGTCTGTTGTATAAACACCTTCAACGTCAGTATAAATATCACATCTTTTTGCTTTTAAAGCTCCGGCAATTGCAACAGCTGAAGTGTCAGAGCCTCCTCTTCCCAGTGTTGTTATTTCCAAATCGTCAGTTACTCCCTGAAAGCCCGCAACAACAACAACTTCACCTTTTGCAAGATGGCTTTTTATTTTATCTGTTTTTATGTCAATAATTCTTGCTTTCGAATGAACTTTTTCGGTCATAATACCAACCTGAATTGCATTCATACTGACTGCAGGACATCCTTGAGCCTGAAGCGCCATTGCAAGCAATGCTATAGAAACACCTTCTCCTGTTGAAAGCAGCATGTCCATCTCTCTGGAAGAAGGATTTTCCGAGATTTCATTTGCCATTTTAACAAGATAATCAGTTGTATGACCCATTGCAGAAACGACAACTATTACGTCGTTTCCTAAAGATTTTTCTCTTATAACGGCTCTTGCAACATTTTTGATTTTTTCCGTATCTGCGACGGACGTTCCCCCGAACTTTTGAACTATTATATCTTTCATTTATATTACCTGCGTTCCTATACATTATATAAATAAATAAACTGTTTGACAAGCAAAATAAACGACTTGGGATTGATAATTCATAAATTTTATTTTTTTATTTTTGCAGCAGTATTTACTTTCCATCCGGGACAGTTGTGCAATAAAGGGCGGGGATAATTTTGCCTGGTAAGTATGTCTGATTAGAATGAGTATATAAACTTTTTATAAACAAAAAGGAAAATAAAAGTATTTTCTTATTAACTTTCCGAATTAATTACATCAAATACAACGCTTGCTTCCTGTTCTGTTTCTTTATTGCCCCAGCCCTTTGCCTTAGCCGATGTTGTTATATAAAGTTTCTTTTGCGCGCGCGTAATTGCCACATAAAGAAGTCTCAAGCTTTCTTCCGAATTAAACTCCTTAAGTTCAAGTTCGTCTTTGTGCTTGTAATTCGGATTGAAAGATTTAACTTCTTCCATAAATATTGATGAAGATTTCAACTTCGCTTTTGCAGTATCAATCGAAAGATTCTTTTCCGCCATCTCGGGAAGAAATACGTATTCAAACTCATCCCCTTTTGATTTATGCAAAGTCATAATCTGAACTTTACCTTTCATAGCATCTTTGTCCTCTTCTTCGGAAAAGAATTTAAATCCGCTCAAAGAAGGACGTTTTGATAATTCTTCCAATCTTTGAAGTGTTAAATTGAAATCTCTTTGAGAATTAAGCCGTTTTACCAGAGTCGCTATCAAATACACATTTGATTTTTCAATGTCGGACGTGTAATAAAATAATCCTATTCTTATAACAAGCTCTTCAAGCGGCAGAGTCGAAGAGTTAAGCCAGTATTGCATATCCCATAAAAATTGGGACAGGTCTTGCGATTCCGTATCATCTCCGTTTTTTTGTATAAAAGGTATTTCGGAAGCCCTTATTTCAAGCTGCAGACGCGGCTTATAAAATCCCAATTCAGAAAGGGTTTCATAAGTTGATACAAGTACCTCGTTATCAAAAGGTGTTTGAATAAATTTCAGAATAGAAAAAATTGTATTAAATACCCCCTTTTGTCCCAGTGACTCACTTCTTGTTATGCTTTTTAAACCGGAATTATTGATAAACTCCGCCCATGAGCCTACCTGATAATTATTTCTCAAAAGTATTCCGATTGTCGCATCTTTGTTTCGCGTAAGAATATTTTTTATCTCTTTTAATATAAAATTCCTCTCAGCAAAAGTATTTTCAAATACACAAGAAAAAACGGCATTTTCACTTACGGGATTTTTTCCTTCAACACCGTGCATATAACTTTTGAAAAATGCCTTAGGCAAAATCGAGCTTCCGTAATTAACGAGTTTATTTGCAAGATTCATGACATCTTGTGTACATCTTTGAGAATGATTCATTTCAACTGTTTTATCAGCGTTTTTAATAAATTCCCTGAAACCCTCCACATCGGCGTTTGAAAAAGTTGTTGTAATAGCCTGATTAATATCTCCGCATCGTATAAGATTTTTATGCTTTCCGCTCAAAAGACCTATTAATCTTTGCTGCACACCTGATGAATCCTGCGCTTCATCTTCCACAATATATTCACAAATATTTTGATAGTATTCCAAAATATCGGGATTATTTTCAAGAAGCTTCACCGACATTATTAAAATATCGTCATAATCAATAAGATTTGCCTCTCTTAACTGCGCCTGATATTCGCGGTAAAAAGCCTTAAACTTTTCAATCTTTTTATCCGTTGAAGGAGTGTCAATATTACCTTCCTGCAATTTTAGAACCGAAATCGCCCTGTCAAATTCTTCTATCTCCGTTTTTGTATATTTACCCCCGATACTTTTAAGAATCCGCATCCTCTGGGTATCATCGCAAATATCGAAATCCGAAGAAAGATTTAATCTTTCAAAATTGGAATTTTCTTTAATAATCCTTAGTGCAAGTCCGTGAATTGTACTTATATTCGGAAGCTGGGTTGAATTCGGACACATGTTCTTAATTCGTTCTCTGAAATTTCTTGCCGCAGAATCCATGTAAGTAAGAACGAATATATTTGATGGTGTCACGCCTTTATCAATCAGTTTAATTATTAATGCAAGAAGTATGGTTGTTTTTCCGGCACCGGGCACCGCAGAAATTGCCATTGAACCGTTTTTATAATCCAAAACCGGTTTCTGGTCGTCGCGCGGAACTATTTTAAACGCTTTTTTCCGATCAACCGGTTCATCGTTTCCGCCGCTCAAATATGACTCAATTCCTCCCAAATTTTCAACTCCGGAAGGATCAAACAAGCTTGAGCATGCCCACACATGATTCTTTGCAAGCAAAAGTAATTTTCTCAAAATTCGTGCGGTTTTTTGTTTTGATAAAAATATATCGTCTTCAACCGTATATTCATCTTTGGACCAATCAGCCTGCATAACCCATGCATTATACAAAGGCCCCGTATCCGTTTTTACCCAATCGCTGTGCGAAACATCAAGCCAGAATTGATATTTGGTTGAAATTTTATTATCAATAATTTTTTGAGGTGTCGCAACAATCAAATCGTTATCATTTATTTCCAATGTAGAGCTGGGATTCTCCGCAATTATTGAATTTTCTATCTGGTTAATAATTTCCGCAGACTGATTAATAACTTCATGCCAGCCGAAAACACTTTCAAAATCTCTTAACTGTTTTATAAAGAAATTAAATTTATTAATTTTTTTCTCATCCGCAAAAGCCACAACGCGGTAAAACATTTCATAAACTTTTTGTGATAATTTTATATCTTTATCTTTTATTTCGCAAAAAGCTTTGTAAAATCTTTGATAATTGTCGTTATAAAACTCTAAATCAATTTCCGGTAATTTTTTCTCTTTATTATAAGCATGCAAAATATTATACGCGTATTTTAACGGAATTCCCGTATAATCGGATATAATAACTCTCAAATCCATTTCCGAGATTTCGATACCGAGCATGAGTTTTAATATATTCAAACTTGCTTTAACAAGAGGATTGTCAACAAGTTTTTCGCTTCCCGATAAAAACAGAACATTGCATTTCAAATTTTCGTTTAAAGTAAATCTGAGCATGTCATCCTGAAGCGGGGTAATTATTGCAATATCTTTCGGAAGAGCGTTTTGTTTGAATAAGTTTTGTATCTTTTCAATCGTATAATCCAGAATTTCAGCACGTTTTGACAGAGAAGTTAATGTAAAATTTTCCAATTTGTCATGCTTATCTTCAAGAATATTAGAAAAAATAATATCACCTTGAGAGAAGGAGTTTTGGGAGGGAAGTGACTGAGTGACTGAGTGACTAAGTGACTGAGACATGTCCGTGCATTCCCCCGCCCCTTGCGGGAGGGGAGGTGTCAGGTCTTTAAACTTTAAGTGTTCATCGACAGCTAAACAGTAATTCCCCCGCCCCTTGTGGGAGGGGGTTGGGGGAGGTGTCAGGTCTTTAGGCTTGGAAGGTTCGCAAAGAAATAATTCTTCCTCTTCTGCGTTTTGCGCTACACCCTCAGTTTTATAAAGACCCCTCTCCGAAATCAAAGATTTCGACTCTCCCACAAGGGGAGAGTAGTCACACGCTTGGTGCAAATTGCTTTCAGCTTGCACGCATTCCCCCGCCCCTTGTGGGAGGGGGCCGGGGGGAGGTGTCAGGTCTTTAAACTTTAAGTGTTCATCGATAGCTAAACAGTAATTCCCCCGCCCCTTGTGGGAGGGGGTTGGGGGAGGTGTCAGGTCTTTAGGCTTGGAAGGTTCGCAAAGAAATAATTCTTCCTCTTCTGCGTTTTGCGCTACACCCTCAGTTTTATAAAGACCCCTCTCCGAAATCAAAGATTTCGACTCTCCCACAAGGGGAGAGTAGTCACACGCTTGGTGCAAATTGCTTTCAGCTTGCACGCATTCCCCCGCCCCTTGTGGGAGGGGGCTAGGGGGCGGGGTCAGGTCTGCACATTGTAATATTTTCTCAATAACACCCTCAATATTACTAAAAATATCATTATTAAAAATTCTTAGAACTTTATAACCGTTATCTTCTATAAACTTATCTCTTAACCTATCATGCTTCTTTTGTTCATTATCAAGATGTCCGCCGCCATCAAGTTCTATTACTAATCTTTTTTCATAACAAACAAAATCAAGAATATAATTTCCAAATGCTTCTTGTCTACGAAATTTCAAACCGGCTAATTGTTTTTTTCTTAAGTAATACCACAGAATTTGTTCTGCGGGAGTTTGGTTTTGTCTCAATTCTTTTGAATAATTTAAAGCTTCTTTTGAGTAAAAATGTCTTGCTTGTAAAATTGCTGTTTTTTCACCCCTCTCCGAAATCAAAGATTTCGACTCTGTATTGGATTTGCTCCACGCTTCCAGAGCTTCCCCTTCAGGCTTTAACAGTCCGGACGGCTCAGTCTGCTCGCTATCCGGACTACTACATTTACCCCCGTCCGTCCGCAAATCCGTTCCCACAAGGGGAGAGTGATTTTGTGCTTGACGTGAAACCGCATCTAAATTTATATTTTCCCCTTCATTTACCCCTATACCTTCATTTACCCCCTCGTTGAATAATTTTTGGAGTTTATACTCAATTGATGTATCGGCACTCAAATATCCGCATCTTGAAGAACCCATGGAATCAAAACAAATAACCCAATCCTTAAGCTGCGGTTTCAAATAACTTATAAAATCAAAACAAACCGGCGTCATTTCATCCGCGTCATCAACGAGAAGATATTTAATATTTTTAAAATAATCCGTATTTTTATAAACATGATTAAAAATAAGCGTTTGTCTTAAATAATCTAAACTTCGCGTTTTCAGAGTAAGAGCAAGAAGTTTTTTTATAATAATTTCCGCATCATCCGCAAAAGCCTCATGCAAAATTTTCGAACGTTCACGCACTTCACTGTCGGTCAAATGGTTTTGTACAATCAATGAATAACGCCTGAATATCTGATGCAAAAGCGAATGTTTTGAATTATACCCTTTTACATCAACATCTTTTAAAATCTTCTTTAATAAAAATTGCGAAACTTCCAGCCCGACAAGATTCGGCAGAATAAATTTTTTATCTGACGGGATAGAATTTTCTATAAAACACCAATTATCAATAAGTGTATTATATACAATTGAAAAAAAAGAATGTATGTTTAATTTTTCTAAAGCATCAACATCTATCTTTTCAAGAACTTTATCCGCAAATTGTTTTTTTAACGTTGAATTTTGAACAAGAACAAGTATTTCAGAAGGTTTTACGCCTTTTGAAATAAGCTCCGAATATTTTTCAACCAATATATTAGTTCGAAAATCGACTTTAATAAAATTTAATAACATACTCCTTATGGACTATTTTATCACAAATACGGTTCAAACCTATTGCAAAATCAGAAAATTTTTAATACAATGTTTGGGTAAGCAATTACAGATACACTATTTAAGAAGGAGATTAAAATGGCAAGAGTTAAAGAAGAAAGAAAAGGTATTCAAGAACAAATTATTGAATCTGCAGGTCAAATTTACAACTACCTTTCTAACAAAGGTGAAGTTTCTATCAATAAAATGAAAAAAGACCTCAGCTTGAACGAAAACTTTGCTGAAATGGGCTTAGGATGGTTATCAAGAGAAGATAAACTTGAATACACTCAAAAAGCAAAATCTGTAACTGTTAAATTAAGATAGTTGATTAAAAGATTTAAAAAGTCTCCCTTGTAATGAGGGAGATTTTTTTATTATATTTTTCATTTATTTCGGAATCCAAACTGCAAATTTTGTAAACTTATAATTCTGACGAAAGCTATTTGCAAACACTTTATAAAATTTATAAAAGTCTCATAAATTAATTTTTTATGTTATCCTGAATTTAAAATTACAGGAAAGAATTTATGAATGAATTAAAAACCGTTAGATTAATTTATCCGCAATGGCAGGGAGGAAATATTGTAAGAATAATGCCTGAACTTGAGCCTGATGACGCATCCAAAGGATACATTTTAGGCTCTTATCTGCTGGAATTTCTCGCGCCGAAAACACAAAGCCAAACTATAAGAGTTCCCGTCTCAGAAGATATAAAAAGAGAAGAAGAAAACGGAATACTCGGATACAAGCCTATCTTAGACCAGACAAAAGAAGCTTTAAAACTTCTTAACGAAGCAAATCCTGATAAAATTATAACTCTCGGCGGCGAATGTTCGGTAAGCGTTGTTCCGTTTACTTATCTTGCATCTAAATACGAAAACGATATCGCCATGATTTGGATAGATGCGCATCCGGATATAACTCTTCCTGAGGATAAAACCTATAACGGATATCACGCAATGGCAGCCGCCGCAATAATGGGTAAAGGTGATAACGGAATTATTTCCGAACTTCCGGGAAAAATTAATACGGATAAAATTTTATTTGTCGGTTTAAGAGACTGGGAAAGACAACAAATAAAAAACAGGCAGGAAGAATACGGCATAAAACATTTGGCACCCCAGGAAGCCGATAGTTCAAAAATCTTAGACTGGATTAAATCAACCGGAGCCAAACACGTTGTAATCCATTTTGATTTGGATGTCTTAGACCCGGAAGAAATTATACCGGCAGTCGGAATTGTACCAAACGGGATGAAAATTGAACAAGTAACAAAAATCATTAACGATATTTCAAAAGAATATGATGTATCAGGACTGACAATCGCAGAGCCGATGCCGCGAATTGCAATCAAATTAAGAAACATGCTGAATCAAATTGAGATAATAAAAGCATAATTACAAAGTGCAAATTATTACCAATCGGTAATAATTTGCACAACATCTTTGTCTCTCATTAAGCATTGCGCTCTATAATAGCCTCCGGAAAACTGATACCGGAATAACTGCTTAACGCTCTTCCTATATTACGTATTACAAGGCCGGAATCATTAGTCGCAGAAACAGAAACAGCTTCAACACTTGCAGAAAAACTGCTTCTTACATTCTGGTTCGCCTCGCAGTACTGTATATAATCATCATAACTTATGTTGCTCTGCTCTCTTTCCGAAGCCTGTTTTTGAACCATTGAATCGCCCATACTCTGAACATTCTGAATCTGTTCATCAGTACTTATATTATTTTCTTCGCAATACTGCTGATACTCTTCCATTGTAACTACGCCGTCGCCGTCCAAATCCATATCTTCATTGTATCTGGGCTCGCCTTCTTTTGCATAAACAGCAGGCTTATTATTTTGCGCTGTACCATTGTTATTACTTAATGACATGTCTGAAAGATTTTGCAGCAGCTGCAAATTTAGAGATAAACCGTTTGCCATTCGAAAACCTCATTTTACACATAGGGGTATATATAAATTATAACCCCTTTTTTCAACTTTTCAAGCCTCTAAAATTAAATTTCTAAAAAACCCTTGACATAAATTCAAAAATACATTAAAATATAAACAACATAATAAAGGGATATAATAAAGGGATATATTAATGGTTAAATTTAAAGGCAATAACACGGATTTCAATTCTATAATAAAAACAATCTCTAACAATTCTAATAATTAATTCTTTTTAATCCCCATAGGTTTTTTAAGTAAAATTTTTTCTGACAGAAAATTTTTCAAAAAACGGGCCGTAAGCAATTTGCGGCCTCTGGGGTTTTTTTGCAAACTCAAAATACTAAACCATATAATCTATACATTTTAAAAACATATTTAATAACATATTTAACCAATACCGGTTGGAAATTAGTCGCAAAATCGGAAATAAACAAAAAAGGTTTTAGAAATTTTCTAAAACCTTTTTTATAAATGGTCGGGATGACACGAGTGCTACGCACGTAAACACATTATCGGCAGACAAAAAAACTACAACTAAATCCGATCTCCAAACTACAAGTCTGCCTCTAAACAATAACTCCAAAACCACAATACGTTCAAATCGTTTGATTATTATTTTAACAGATAAAAATAAAAATCGGGATGACACGATTTGAACGTGCGACCCCCTCGTCCCAAGCGAGGTGCGCTACCAAGCTGCGCCACATCCCGATG
>CALUSF010000080.1 GCA_944323325.1 Candidatus Gastranaerophilales bacterium | reverse complement strand
CTTGCCAGAGTTACTTCATCAGCGTATTCCAAATCCGCGCCAACCGGAAGGCCAAACGCTATTCTTGAAATTTTTATACCGAACGGTTTAATAAGTTTCGTTAAATAAAGGCTTGTCGCCTCACCTTCAACAGAAGGTGAAAGTGCAAGAATTACTTCCTTAACCTCTTCATTTGTGAGTCGCGAAAGAAGTTCTTTAATTCTTATATCTTCCGCACCGATTCCATCCATAGGAGAAATCAATCCCTGCAAAACATGATAAAGCCCTCTGTATTCATTGGTTTTTTCAATTGCGATTAAATCCTTGGTTTCCGCTACAACACAAATTACCGAACGGTTTCTGTTAGCAGACTCGCAGATTTCGCAGGGACTTTGTGTAGATATATTAAAACAAATTTCACAAGTTTTTGCGCTTCGCTTGGCGTCCAAAATTGCATTTGCAAACTTTTCTACCTCTCCAATCGGCATTTTTAAGATTTGAAAAGCCATCCGTTGTGCAGATTTTGGTCCGACAGACGGAAATTTTTGAAATTGTTCTATTAATGTAGCTATAGATTTTGGATAAATCATTTTTTGATTAATTAAATAACTGTGTGCTCAAGTAAACAAGCAGGGTGCGGCTGATACCGCACCGATACTTTTTTAACATTTTAGTGTCTTTCAAATAAAGTCCTAAAATAACCCTGGTATACTGATTCCGCCGGTTACAGACTTCATTTTTTCTTCCATAACCTTAATTGCCTTTGAAGAAGTTTGATTAATTGCTGTTGTAATTATATCTTCAAGCATTTCAATTGTATCATCGGAAACAGAAGACGGATTTTCCGGATTTATAGCTTCAGCAGAAAGTTTAATAGACTTAAACAAACCTTTTCCGTCGCATACGACTTTAACAGCTCCGTTTGCGGCTTCTCCTGTGATATCCATTTTATTTAACTCGTCTTGTGCTTCTTTTAATTTCTTTTGAATATTTTGTGCTTGTTTCATCATATTCATCATGTTCATCATAATTAATTTCTCCTTGTTTAATTTAGAGTAACATTTATATTGAGTTTTCTATTGACGCCATTAATTCATCATCAATATCAAAATTAGCGTATACATTTTGTACATCGTCGTGTTCTTCAAGTCTGTTTAACAAACGCATAATATTTATAGCGACTTTTTCATCGGTAACTTCTATGGTATTTTGCGGAATGCGCGTAAATTCTGCAGAAGTTGATTTAAAACCTTCTTTTTCAAGCCCTTCCGCAACCGGCTGAAGATTCTGTATAGAAGTATAAACTTTATATTCGTCATCTTCTTCTATAACATCTTCCGCATCAAGGTTTACCGCAGCTTCAAAAAGTTTTTCAAAATCAATGCCGTCTTTATTAAAAGTTATACAACCTTTCTTATCAAACATCCAGCCTACACAACCGGTTTCACCTAAATTACCGTTAAATTTTGTAAAATAACTTCTTATATCACCGGCCGTTCTGTTCTTATTATCGGTCATTGCCTCAATTACAACGGCAACACCGCCTGCAGCATAACCTTCATAAGTCATCTCATCATAATTTTCATTATTTCCGGCACCGGAGCCTTTTTCTATTGCACGTTTGATATTGTCATTAGGGAGTCCGGCAGCCTTTGCTTTTTCAATTGCGGTTCTTAGTCTGAAGTTTCCGGCAGGGTCAGGCCCGCCAAGTTTTGAAGCTACAATGATTTCTCTGGAAAATTTCTGAAATTCCGCAGCTCTTAGTGAGTCTGTTTTTGCTTTTTTGTGTTTAATTGTTGACCATTTTGAGTGTCCGCTCATACATATCCCCTCCGTGTACTTTGCTATACAATAATACATAAAACGTACAGTTATAGCAAGTCCACTTGTTTAAAAAAACTATTTTTTAAAAAGTTTTTTCTCAAGTTCTTGTGCTGTTTTTGTTTTTGCAAGTCCGCCCAGCGAAGTTTCTTTTAAAAGAGGAGACATTAATTGTCCGGTAATTTTAAGCGTATCAACAACTTCATCCATCGGAATTTTGCTTTCCACACCGCAAAGCGCAAGTTCTGCCGCAGTTACAGCATGTACCGCCAGGAATGCATTTCTTTTTATACAAGGTACTTCCACGAGCCCGCAGACAGGATCACAAGTTAGTCCCAAGATATTTTTAAGAGCGAGGGCAGATGCTTGTATAATTTCATTTGTACTGCCGCCGAGCATTTGTGTAAGCGCGGCAGCAGCCATTGCTGATGCGACCCCGCATTCGGCCTGACATCCTGCAACGGCACCGGCCAATTGCACCTTGTTTGATATAATAAGTCCTACCATCCCCGCTGTTAAGAGCCCGTTAATCTGTTCCGTTTCTGAAATTTTTTCTTCTTCCGATACTGCTACAATAACAGCCGGTACAATACCGCAGGAACCGGCCGTCGGACAGGCGGCAATTCTTCCCATTCTTAAATTTTCTTCCGATGTTGCAAGTGCATAAGTTATAATTTTTTCAAAAGTTTTTCCGAAAATTGCACTTCGTTTTTCAAATCTCTTTTGAAGTTTGGTACAATCATCGCCGCACCATCCGCTTATTGATTTTTCGGAAGATTTTAAACCGTTTTTTATAGCCTCTTTCATTGCAAGCAAATCTTCAAGAACCCGAATTCTTACAACATCTGTGATATCCTCAAGAAGAACGGCCTCCTCTTCCTGAGTAATCTCATATATCGCCTTATGTTTTTCTTCGCATTGTTTTATTAAATCCGCAAAAGATAAAATTGCCATTATTTTAGTTTCCTGATATTTGATACAAAAAATACATCTTTTATTTGCCTGACTTTTTCTGCAACATCTTCTCCTACAGGAATATCCAGTGCAACATACATTGTTGCAATTCCGCCTTTAGAGTCTCTGTCACAATGAAGAGAGGCAATATTAACTTTTTGTTTTTGGATTATATCACTGACTGTAGATATCATTCCCGGTCTGTCTTTGTACATTAAAATAAGAGTATGGTACGTTCCGTCAATATTTGCGGCAAAACCGTTTATATTGTTTATTCTTATTTCTCCCGCGCCGACAGAATCACCGGAGATTGTCATATTGTCATCAAAAATTATATCTACCGAATTAGGATGCCTGGAGATATCTTCTCGATATTCGTATGAATAATCTATATCACTAACTTTATTAAAAATATCCTTTATACCGGAATCATCAACAGAATATCCAAGCACACCGGCCAAAAGCCCCTTATCGGTTCCATGTCCGAAGCCGGTTGTAGCAAAAGAATTATAAAGTACAAAATGCACCTTTGAAAAAGAATTTTTGTATATATTTCTTGCCATAAGCCCGAGGCGGACAGCGCCTGCTGTATGAGAACTGGAAGGACCTACCATAATCGGGGAAATTACAGAAAAAACAGACCTTTGTTCCATTCTTTAATAATCATCCTCATCTTCGTCTTTACCGGCATTAATATAACCTTCCATTATATTATACAATGCACTTTGCCAATCGCTGTTCTTTTCAAGGAAAAAGTCTGCTCCGCGTGCCTTACATTGCTGCTCAATTTCTTTTCTCGGAGAAGCGGTTATTACTCCTACAACCGTTCTTACTCTGGCTGCTAAAGCCATTTTCTTCAGCTCTGTTAATAAGATAAAGCCCTCACGCTCTGTAGGAATAAATAAATCCATTACAACATAATCATACTTGCGTTTTTTATACTTATTAACCGCATCGTATATTTCCTGAGAGCAGTCTATATCATAATCAAATTGAGATAAAAGAACTTTTAGCTGGTAAGTAATAACTCCCAAATCGTCAACAATAAGAATTGCGGGCCCTTTAGGTTCATCGTCATCCGCAGCCATTGCGCCGGAATTTAATGCCTTGCTTGCAACAGGTTTCTTTGCGTTATCATTTAATGCTTTTAATGTATCTACTATATTTATAAGCTGTTTTTTTAAATCGACCAAATCAGGATTCTGAGGGACTTTAGAATTAGTTATATTGTAAAATAACTCTAAAAACTCATTATCTAAATCGACCGTTGCCATCATTTGCTCCTGTGTTTAGTCAATTATAGCAATTGTAAAAAAATTTGTAAAGACTTATACTTTGTTTGTATTATTTGTGTTTAACTAATTTTGAAGTATAATTTGTTGTATGAAGAAAGTTTTATTAATCTTAATGTCATTATTATTAATTACTCCCGTTTCATACGCGGATGAAAATAGCCCGCTATTGAAACTTGGAATATTTAACAGTGATACCAGAAAAATTAAATCCTTGTTGAATTCACAAGTAAGATATGCCAATAAGACAGATTTTGACAAATTTATCGCGACCTATGATAAAAATTATTTGAATTCAGACGGTTTTAACCTTGAAATGTACTCAAATTTGGTAAAGGATATTTGGGCAACATACGATGATATCGAATATAGTATGAAAATAAAAAATATTACTGTAGACAACGATTGTGCAAAAGTAGAAGTTACCGAAACTTCTTATGCAGATATTCCGGTTTCTTCTGAAATGGACGGCGTTTTAACCAGTGAAGCCGAAAGTGTATATTATTTGAAAAAAATAAATGGCAAATGGAAAGTTTCATCGGATTCAGTTATAACGGAAAAGACATCAATGCTCTACGGTGATGCGAGAAATTTGGATATCAAATTGACTGCCCCGGCAGAGATTCCTGCAAATACTGAATACACGGCTTCGTTGGAATTTGTCCCGCCTAAAGATGCTATAGCAATTGCGTCTATAGCTATGGACAAAGTTGAATATCCGCAAAAACAGGCTAAAGAAGTTTTTAGAAAATTTCCGGAAGATAATATTTTGGAGCGAATATTTGTTTCAAATTCCGATAATGTCAACGAATATATTGTTGCTTCAATCGGATTAACTAAAGCCGATATTTCTGATTTGAGTATAAAACTCAGTCTGACAGGATTCGGATACCAAATAACAAGGGTTAATGTAATCCCTAAAACACAAGGGGATAAAAATGTCAAAAACGAGTAAAATATTATATTTTATAATTGCACTTGCGTTTTTTATTATATTTGATATTTATTTCTCAAATTTGATATTGCAATATACACCGAATTTTCAAGAAAATCCTGTTTTTGATTTGGTTTTTGTACAAAACACCGGTGCCGCATTTAGCTTGCTTGAAGATTCAAGAATGTTTTTGATTGGTTTTTCAATTGTTGCAGCCTGCGGGATTATAATATATTTGATTAAAAACATATTAAGAGTTTCAGTATTTACTCTGTACTGGGTTGCAATGCTTATTGCGGGAATTCTTTGTAATACTTATGAAAGAATTGTGTTCGGTTATGTAAGAGATTTTTTCAAGCTTAACTTTGTTAACTTCCCGGTATTTAATATATCCGATGTTTTTATCAATATAAGTGTTTTTGCTATAGTAATAATTATTATTAAAAATGAGATTAGTAACAGACGAATTAACGGAAGAAAAAAGGATTGATACGTATCTTGCCGATTATATGCAAGAATTTTCGCGTTCAAAAATTCAGGCCGAAATAAAAAAAGGCTCTGTTCTTGTTAATTCAAAAAGCGTAAAGCCTTCTTATATAATTAAAGAAGGAGACGTTATTGAATTCACTCCAAGTGCCCCTCTAAAAATAGAGCCGGAAAATATTCCTCTTGAAATTGTATATGAAGACGAAAATATGCTTGTTGTAAATAAGCCGTCCGGCATGCTGACCCATCCGACACCGCAAGAGATGAGCGGAACACTCGTTAACGCTCTTTTATATAAGTATGGTGACAACCTTTCCGATATTAACGGAGAATTCAGGCGGGGTATATTACACCGGCTTGACAGAAATACATCCGGACTTTTGATGATTGCAAAAAATAATAATACTCACGAATTTTTGGTAAACAAAATGAAAAACAAAGAAATTACTAAAAAATACCTTGCCATTGTTAAAGGAGTTATAGAACAAGATAATTTTGAGATAAATAAACCAATCGGCAGGAACCCGAATCAGCCGCACAAAATGGCAGTTACGGAAAACGGAAAAGAAAGTATTTCCATTGTAAAAGTTCTTAGACGATTTAGTGATGCAACGCTTATTGAAGTACAGCTTATAACCGGAAGAACGCATCAAATCAGGGTTCACTTAATGAGTATAGGACATCCTGTTTATAATGATACATTGTATGGATTCGGAAAAATGAAAATAAAAACACAAGAACAGGTTCTGCAATCTTATAAACTATCTTTCCCACGCCCTTATGATGGAAAAGTGATTGAAATTGAAATCCCTTTGGATGAGAAAATTAATAAAGTTCTTTCTGCACTGTCATAAAGAGCGTATACAAAGATTTTTACTATAAAAAAGACGACTTACCGGAAGCCGTCTTTTTTATATATAAAATATTATGCGTATTAACGTTTTGAGAATTGGAATCTCTTACGAGCTCTTTTTCTGCCGTATTTTTTACGTTCTTTAACACGTGCATCACGTGTTAGTAAGCCTTCAGAGCGCAATACATTTCTGTACTCTTCATTAACTTTTAACAAAGCTCTTGAGATACCATGTCTGATTGCTGCAGCCTGAGCAACAATACCGCCGCCCAATGCCTTAACTCTTACATCATATTTGTCTTGATTTTCAGTTAAGACAAGCGGTCTGTATATCATCATTTCAACAGCCGGCATATTACCGATATAAGCAGAAAGAGTTTTACCGTTAATAAAAATTCTGCCTTTACCTTTTACTAATTTTACAACTGCAACAGCGCATTTTCTGCGGCCTGTAGCCATAATTTCTTTAGATTCAGCCATTAGTTACCCCCCTTGATTTCAATAGGTTTTTGAGCTGCGTGAGGGTGTTCGGGACCGCAGTATACTTTTAATTTAGTAAACTGCTGAGCACCTAAAGTATTGTGCTGCAACATACCTTTGACAGCTTTTTCTATTAACTTAGTTGCATCTTTTTCACGAACTTCCTTTACTGAAGCCGCTTTCAATCCGCCCGGATAACCGGTATGGTGATAATAAATTTTATCAGTTTCTTTATTACCCGAAACAACAACCTTTTCTGCGTTGATTACGATAACAAAATCACCGGTATCAACGTTAGGCGTATATTCAGGTTTATTTTTACCTCTTAAAATATTTGCAATTTGAACTGCCAAACGACCCAAAATCTGACCGTCAGCATCAATTACATACCACTTTCTTTCTACTTCAAGAGGTTTTGCTGAATATGTTTTCATGCTTATTCTCCATCGTTATGGTAAATCTCTTCAAAGATTCACCCCTTAGTATTCTACTTTCATTAGCGTAAGCCCGTAAGGACTTATAGTTTGTCCCGCCTTTCGGCGGTCTTTTGCCTCCAAAACATTTTTAATATGAATTGAAGGCAGATTGTGCCCCTCTATTTCAAGAAGCGTACCGACTATTGTTCTTACCATATTATAAAGAAATCTGTTTCCTTCAATATGAATAAAAACCCTGTCACCTAATCTTTCGACTTCGGCTCTCGTTATAAAACAAACTTTGCTCGGGTTTAGCGTACCGGAACTTTTAAAACTTGAAAAATCGTGCTCGCCAAGAAGGTAATTTAACCCCTCCTGCATTCTTTCCATTTTCAAAGGATACTTAATCCTCAAAATATCGCCGTCAAAAGCCTGCTTATATCTTCGATTGATAAGCTCATATCTGTAATATCTGGATTTAGCAGACTTTTGTGCGTGAAAAGAATCCGGCACAACTCTTAAGTTATTGACAGAAATATCTTCGGGCAAAATCTCGTTCACATGATAGATAAAATCTGAAGCAACAATTTTTTTATCGTAATCAAAGTGGACAACCTGCCCTAAAGCGTTCACGCCTTTATCCGTCCTTCCGGAGAAGATTGTTTTAATCGGTCTTATATTACTTTGACTTTCGTCATTTTTTATCAATGTACTGACAGCTTTTTCCAATTCGCCCTGTATTGTAGGAGCTGCAATCATCTTTCCGCCTTCAAATTGTATCTGGCTTCCGGCATAATTCTTACCCCTGTATTGAACATCCAGAGCGTACCGCATTCAATTATACCAATTGAATTAAAGCCATCTCAGAAGCATCCCCTCTGCGCGGAGGAAGTCTGTATATTCTGGTATATCCGCCCTGTCTTGATGAATATTTAACACCTATAATGCTGAATAGTTTTCTCAAAACAGTTTGTTTTGCCAATTTCTTACCTTCTTGCGGAGTTTCGAAAACTTCACCTGATGCCGTATCTATAAATTGACCGATTTCTTTGTCATATATATATTTACCGGCAAGCCTTCTTGAGTTCAAATCACCTTTTTTTGCCATTGAAATAATGTTTTCTGCATACGGCTGAAGAGCCTTTGCTCTTGCCATAGTAGTTTTTATTTCATCATGTACAAAAAGTTCGGTAGCCAATGAACGCAACAAAGCCTTTCTCTGGTCTTGTGCTTTACCAAGCGTATGTTTTTTTGTTTGGTGTCTCATTTTTACTTTCCTTTATTGTTAATGTTATTTATTTTTTGTTTATTCTGCTGTTGATTCTATAACCATACCGTTTTCATCAACCTCTGGGTTCGGAGCAAGGTCTAAACCGAAGTGATGCAGTCTTTCGATTACTTCATCTGAAGACTTTTTACCGAAATTCTTAATATTCAATAAATCATGCTCAGATTTTTTCAACAATTCAGC
>CALUSF010000079.1 GCA_944323325.1 Candidatus Gastranaerophilales bacterium | reverse complement strand
TTCGAAAAACAGCGGGAATGAGTTCTACGCAACTCCCGCTCACGCATGTCATTTTTCGACTTTTTCCGCATCCTCATAAAGATTATTGATAAAAAGGATAAACAAGATTATAATAATTGTAGAAATTTGCGGGGGCAAACGAGCATGAAAAAACAAATTATTGGCGGTTTATTGGTTGGACTGCTGGTCATAGGTTGCGGAATTGCTTTTGTTCTGCAAGATAAAAAGACGCAAAAACCTGAATTGGAAAACAAAGTTGAAAATAATGTTGTTGAAGAAATAAAAGAAACATCTCCGGAGCCGGCAGTTCAGGAAGTTAAGCCGGTTCAACCGGTACAGGAGCCGAAAAAAAATACCGAAAGAAAAATCGACCTATATTCGGATATTCCGGATAACATGCTTCCGCTTTCTTCGATTGCGCTTCTTGCTGATACGACGGAGAATGTACGGCATATAGTCGGGGATTTGTTAAAAGATTCTGACCGTATATATGTTCTGACCGTTTCAGGCGATAAAGTTATAGTAATTACGGAAGCTGCGGAAGATATCCAGCGCCACGGAATCAATATAATTAAAATAGACATGTCGAACGATACTTACACGGCGGAAAATTTAAGTCAAAATACGTGTTCTACTAAAAACGGCAAGTGGGAATACGATAAAACCTCAAAACTTCCTCTTCGCCATACTAAATACAACGACGAAAAAGAGGTTGAGTATACTGAGGTTTGGAACTATTCCGAAGAAAATCCCGTAAAATACGAATTGAAAGATAGTGAAGGAAAAATTATTTCGCTTAAAAAAGAAACAATTAGCGATAACGGAAGCGATATGAGAGTTGAAAATCTTGTGTATGACGGAGACGGCAACACAAAACTCAATGTTTCCGTATCGTTTGAGGGGCAGGATATTACTCATTTTACGTATTATAATGCTGAAAATTCGGGAGAGGGTGTTATTGTAATAAGTGAGTATGAAGACGGAGTAAAGATAAAAGAGACCGTGTATACATCGGATTATAAAGTCAAAAATTCATACAAGGCGGACTATACGGACGGTTTAAGAACCGGGATAACCGTTTTTGACAGTCAGGGAAAAGAAGTCGAAAAATTATTGCAGGAATAGTGACTTTAAAACATAAAGAAGGAGTTACTTTCAACTTTTTTGGGGCGTGTGAATTTGTCCATAATCATACTTGCCGCACCTACTGCGAGTCCGGTTGCGGTTGCGTGTCCTATGTATGTTAAAAGAGCTTTGCCGTATAATTTTTTCATATTCTTAATCAAAGGTTCTGCAAGTCCGGTTTTTCTTGCGAGTTTTACACCTTTATAACTTGCCATTCCTTCTTCAAAAACTGTCGGAAGCATGCTTATGAAAGCTATTTTCCCGCAGTTATCTTTTACAAAGTCCAATGCGTTTTGAGGCGAATCTTTCGGTTTTGTAGTTGAAAACAAAGCCACATAACCCATCAAGCCCGCAATAGCTCTTCCGGGCCAGCGCATTTTACTTAACAGTTTGCCGGCTTTGCCCTTTAAATCATTCATTGCGTGCCCGAGTTCATGGAATCCCGCGATAGAAATTTTTTCGGTATTTATTCTGATAATTTTTTCGTTTGGAGAGTATGAAGCGTTTCTTCCCATGGAATAATCATCTGCTAATCGGCTGAATTCCATGGGAAGAATCCTAACTCCTTTCTTATCAAGCCCGGATTCCGGCAGGGCTTTAAGAAAAGAGTCACGGTATAAATGGTTGTTTGCGTGCTCCCGTTCAAGCTGCGCATTAAAAGGTTTGGAAAACAAAGGCATAGTGCCCATAATTGCTGCAGAAGCAATACTTGCCGCAATAAACCCGTTTTGGCTTGCACCGGGCGGAGCGGGAATATATTGATTACCGTTATAGTAGTATGAGTTTACCATGCGCACTTTTTCCTAAACTACACTTATACTATTATAAAACATCTGATAATCAAAAATTGCTAAATTGTTACAGTTTGTAATTTTTTTTTGTATTTTTCATTCTGTTTATAATGCATGTATACGATAAAATCATGCGAAAAAAGGAGTATATTATAGAAAATTGACTTTTTCTACAGAATTATTAAAACAGACTTAAAAAAGCGAGGATTTATTATGACAAGTATTAATTCAGTTTCATCAACAACGATTACAACAAAAGCTACGGAACAAGAATCGGAACTAAGCGCCGCTACAAAAGCGCAGCTTGAAGCTATCGGAATTGACCCGTCAACGGTATCTTCGGAATCTCAGGCGCAAGCTCTGATTGCAAATGCAAACGGGGCAAGTTTTAAGAGTATGCTCGGCGGGCAAAATAAAACAAATTCTTCTGATGATACGTATTTGCGGGAAGCCAAATCTCTTGCATCTTCAATTGGCGTAACCTACAGCAGCAGTGATTCTATAGAAGATATTCTATCTAATATTTCAAGCAAGCTTAATCAAATGATGTCCGCTGCGCAGATGAACCCTTCTCAAATGCAGATGATACAAATGTATCGGTCGCAATTGGATCAAATTTCATCTAATTACAGCCAGGCACAGAGTGCAAGTCTGTATTCCGTTAATTAACGGGGCTGCAAAAATACTAAGTTTTAGACCTAAAAGAGAAGCAAATTTTGCTTCTCTTTTAATAATAATTTATATTTTATAAATCTAAAACGGTTTTGTTTGATTCAATTTTGCTCTCAATTCTCTGAATCTTGCAATATCTTCCTGGGTCTTGGGTGATTCTCTAAACAGAGCCTGAGATGTCGGATGAACCATTCTTATTGAATCCATGTGTATTTCCAAAAATTCATATCTTTTTGGAGGCTGATTTGAATTTTTGGCGTAAATTTCAACATTTGTAACGGCCAAAAACCTGCGGTTAGAATCGTTTAGTAATTCGGTTAACTGCCTGTTTGCCGCAACGTTATTTGATACGTACACAGTACCTTTTATATCGTCGTTATCGGTTAAAATAATTACTTCTATAGGAATCATATCACTGTTTGGCATTAAAAAATCCTCTCTTATTATTAAATTTTATAATAATTTTGATTCTGTGTCTAGTGTTTACGCTTTTTAACTCTGACACCTTCAACTTCATAAACATCTTCGGTTACCAAAAAAGCCCTCGGATCAATGGAATGAACCAGTTCTTTAAGTTTCGGCATCTCAAATTTGCTCACTACGCAGTAGGTCTGAACTTTTTCCTGTTTTGAATATCCGCCCATACCTTTCATATAAGTAACGCTTACGTTAAGTTCTTTCATAATGGCTTCTCCGATTTCTTTATAGTAATCGGAAAATATTCTTGCCGATTTTGCTTTATCCAGCCCTTCGAGAACCGAATCGATAACTTTTGAAGCTATGTAATATGTCATTATGGAATACAATGCCCTGTCCCAGCCGTAAAGAAATCCCGCGCCCATATATACAAACAGGTTAATAAACATCAGTAATTCGCCGACAGAAATGAACTTTAATTCTTTTGATAAATTAATTGAAATCATTTCAGTACCGTCTAAAGAGGCATTGTTTCTCAGAATTAAACCGACTCCGAGTCCGAGAATTATACCGCCGAAAACGGTTGCAAGCAATAAATCTTCTGTTGCCTGTCTTCCATGAAGCACGTTAGTTGCGACACCAAGCATGCCGATTGCGAAGAATGTTTGAATTACAAACCTTTTGCCGAGAGTCTTCAGCGCCATAAGCACAAACGGAATGTTGATACAGAAAATTAATAAACCTAAGTTCCATTTTGTTATATAAGAAACCATCATTGAAATACCGACAACACCGCCGTCAATGATTTTGTTGGGCAGCAAAAACATTTCAAGTCCTACGGCAAATATAAATGCTCCGATGGTTAGAAATATTATTTTGACTAAATAATATCTAAACAATTCCATTTTTGTTTTTTTAGCAGGTTCCGGCCTTTTCTTTTTAAAAAACATTTATTTTTGATTTCCCCCTCTGTTTTTAAGCATTTCCAGAAGTGTTTTATGTTTATTTTCGGTATTTTCCGGCTTTATACCCAAAATAGATTCCAAATCTGTTTTTAGAGTCATCAAATCTTCATATTTTTTAAGGATTCCATCCATACAAACAGAAACATCTCCGGTTTCTTCCGAAACAACAAGACAGGCTGAGTCCGAAACTTCCGACATTCCGATTGCCGCTCTGTGACGTGTTCCGTATCTCCAGCTCAATTTAGGGTCTTCCGTTAAAGGAAGCAAAACTCCTGCTGAGTGGATTTTATTTCCCTCGATAATCATAGCGCCGTCATGGAGCGGAGTGTTCGGGTGAAATATTGTTATAATAAGTTCTGCTGAAATAATTGCGTCTAATCTTGTGCCGACATCTGAGTATACGCCGTGATTTAACCCCTTTTCAAAAACAATTAACGCGCCTGTTTTTGTTTTAGTGAAATATTTAACGGATTCAATAATTTCTTTAATTATATCGACATTGTTTTCTTTTGCTTCTCCTATGGCGCCTGATGAAAAGAATACTCTGCGTATAAATCCGGGCTGTCCCAGATACCCTAATAATCTTCTTAACTCAGGCTGGAAAATAACAATCAAACTTAAGGCAATCAGTGTAACCAAAGATTTTAAGAATACACCTAAAATACTTAAATCAATCAATATAAGTATTTCACTTATTATCCAGGCGAAAACCAGAAAAAACAAGCCTTTTACAAGTTTTTCCGATTGAGTATTTTGAATAAATTTCTTATAAAAGACAAACAGAATAACAACAATAAGTGCTATTTCAAGTATGTTAATCCAGTTCAAAGACCATTGAAGCGGACCCAAAATATCTTGAATTAAAGAAATCAAATCAATCATCTTTTTTCAACCTATCGGGAATGTTATCCTGTGAAACGAGATTATCCAATGTCTCTCTATATACTATAATATCAGATAGAGAATTATTTACAAGTACCATGGCCGGTTTTTCCACGCGATTATAGTTAGATGCCATCGAGTAATTATACGCTCCTGTATTAAACACACATATAATATCTCCCGGATCAAGCGGCGGAAGTTCAATTTCTTTGATTAATATATCTCCGCTTTCACAGTATCTTCCGGCAAGCGTGACTTTTTCGGTTTTATTATAATGAATTTTGTTTGCAACTTTTGCGGTGTATTCAGCCTGATACATACTTGGACGCGGGTTATCAGCCATACCGCCGTCTATGGCAACGTACTTTCTGCCTCCGGGAACTTGTTTTGAACTTCCGACTGTATACAAAGTGACTCCGGAAGTTGATATAATACTTCTTCCCGGCTCTATATATATTGTATTCGGCTGTACGGAATTTTCTTCAAGTGCTCTTGTTACGGCTTCCGCCAAAGTTTCTACGGATGGCGGGTTGTCGTTTTCTGTATATTTTACTCCCAAACCTCCGCCGATATTAATCTCATCAAGGTTTATATTAAACTTTTCCCGAATCCGTGCAAATTCTTTTACCAAAATTCCTACTTCGTCATAGTAGCTTCTGCTTTCAAATATTTGAGACCCGATATGTGCATGAAGACCGCGTAACTTAAGGCTTTTGTACTTATTGATTACCAAATCCGCAATCATATCAATTTGAGTCAAATCAAATCCGAATTTTGAATCAATTTGACCCGTTTGTATATAATTGTGCGTGTGGCATTCGATTCCGGGTGTTATTCTCAAAAGAATATCCGCGGTTAAGCCTTTTTTTGAGGCAATATCATTTAAAAGTTCGGCTTCGTAAAAATTATCAACGGAAAATCTTCCGACTTTACAATCCAATGCTAACTCAATTTCTTTTTTCGATTTATTGTTTCCGTTAAATAAAACATCGGACATATTTACACCGGCTTTATAAACGGTATAAATCTCTCCGCCGGATACTGTGTCGAATCCAAAACCTTCTTCTGCCAATATTTTTACAATTGCCGATGTGCAAAGCGCTTTTGAAGCGTACATCATTTTTATATTCTTGTAGTTTGCAAATACCTTTTTATACTCTCTGCAAATACCTCTTAATGTTTGTTCGTCGATTACATATAAAGGAGTTCCGTATTGTTTGGCCAAATCAACCAAATCGCACCCTCCGATAATTAAATTGTCTTTTTCTTCCAGTGTAATCGGTGTAATTGATTGATTTATACTCATTGTATTCCCCCTCTTTGTTTATTTTATCAGAACAAAAAAGGGATTACAATATTAAGCAGTCTCGGTCTGAACATACTTAGCGGACTTGGATACAACCCCGTAGCATACCATTGTCAATCTGTTATTTAATTCAAGCATAGTTCTAAAGTTGTTAGAAGACACGCTCATTGCGTTCATAACTTCATCCGGTGAAACTCTTGAAACGTAAGCGCTTGCATCGTGATTATCCACTTTTTCCTGTGCGTACTTTTCAACCAATAGTTTGTCAATAAAATCTCTTGCTCCAACAGCCATATTTCTCTCCTTTATATAACTTGTATATATCTTATGTATATATAAAGTCTTTGGAGAGAAATAAATTGCCTTTTTTGTAACGAATTGTAAATGTAACGAGTTTGCGGAAAAATATGCATTTTTCTCGCAAACTCTTCAGAACGGTTTCAGGGGTAAAAAATTTTGCTGGAAGTATGCACTACAAACATGAAAGTAAAGTTAAAAAAGGTTGTGTGCTATCCCGCACACGACCTGATGCTCACACACTTAAGGTCGGATTTTAAAAAGTTCGAAAAATGACAATTTTTCGAACTTTTTCCGCATCCTCTAACTTTGAAGATAAAAAAACAGCCGGCCTGTAATATAACTGGTCGGCTGTTTATAAGCATTACTCACTTTTTTCCGGACTACTTGTTTGTTTAATACTTTGTTGAACTGCAAGAACTCTGTTTTTTACTCCCAACTTCTTGTAAATACTGGAGACGTGTGCTTTTGTAGTGTGGTTTGAAATACACAGTTTTTCAGAAATTTCCTGATTGTTTAGCCCTTCTGCCACAAGGTTCATGATTTCTGCTTCTCTGTCTGTTAATCTGCTCATTACTCATTGACTCCTTCTTCTTCAACCGACATGCTATACAAATGATGTCATAGCCTATATATTCTTTGTATAACATTTTTTCAAATCTGTCTATAGGACTAACAGCTAATATTTTAATGTATATAAAAATCGTTCAGCGCAAGCGGATGGCGGAAATCATCGTGGGCAAAGACTTGCATAACATATCTGCCGGGTTCGTAAAATGTGAAATAATTTGTATGATAATACCTTTCATCAAGCATAAGCCTGTAATCTTTGGTTCTTACGACTTCATTGCCGCCCCAAGGCGCTTTGTCAGTCATTTTGAATACTTGCACCCGAATAAATTCGTTATTCATTTTTTTAGGTGCTATAAATAAATAGTACACCCGCTGTCCGCTTGAAAAATTTTTGTTATCGTGAAGTGCGTTTTCCCGTGTAATCGGTTGTGTATTAAATAAAATTAAACCTCTATCATAAGTACAGGCGCACAAGAGGCATAATGTTACGATAAAAAGCGTAAATAGTTTCAGGTATTTAATCATTTTTCAAGCTCTTTAATTTTCTTTTTCACGAGAGCTTGCATCTTTTCGTCTGTTTCAAGTCCGGAATACAAGTAATAATACTCAAGAGCCTTTTCGGTATCATTTTTTTGTTCATAAGCAAGTCCGAGCGAATAATATGCGTATGGATAATTGGGTGACAGCTTAATGACTTTTTCAAAACAGGCTATTGAATCATCATAATTTTTTTGACTTGCAAAAACCAGACCCTTATTGAAATATGCATCTACATTATTTGTGTCGAGCGCAAGGATTTTATCATAGAAACTGATTGCTTTCGCGTTGTTGCCCATAAGCTTGTATAAATTGGCAATTTTAAGCATCGTAACTTTATCCTGCGGCATAAAAACAACAGCTTTTGTATAATAATCAATAGCTTCTTCATATTTTTGAAGCTTGTACGCCTCATCTCCCTGTTTAATCAGAGTTTCATAAGTAGCAGGCTGTTTTTCGGTTTGTTCTGAAGTGTTAGTTAAAACGGCGGAGTCCTTTTTAATTGTTTCTGCCGGTGCTGCGGCTTGTTCTGAAGTCTGAACGGCATCTTTTACGGCAGTATCCGCTTCTTTATAGTTGTTTCGACAATCTCGGAGTGCAACATTATATTCCAGATTTCCCGGTGCAAGCATGACGGCCTTTTCATAATTGTTTTTCCATTTCAGATGTTTTTCGTAAAGGTCTTTTCCTGGACCGTTCATGGAGGCGGCAACATCAATGCGGATCCGGTCCATTTTGTCAAGGTCACGCTCCGCGAATCGTATCCGGTAGGAACCGTCGGAGGGGCCGTCCACATTGATAGGCACGTTCTGGTCTTTGCAACGGAAAATAAAGAGCGTGGTTTCCTCTTCTGACAATCCTTTGATCTCCTTTACCTTTCCGTCTGCGTAAGAATTGATATAGTCTGCAGTAAAAACACCGCTGGACCGGGAATCATAAAAATCATTTACGATCTCGCTTGCTCTTTCGAGGTCGCTTTTGGGTATGATCACATAGACCTTGTCCTTGTAAGCGGCTGTAGCGGTAAACTCCAGGCCGTTTTCGCTCATCTTCTGTCGCAGAGCTTTTGCTTCCTCAAAATTATCGACTTCGAACATGGCCGTATCATCATGTTTGAGAGAATCTGCGATCGCTTTATTGACCGGGTC
>CALUSF010000078.1 GCA_944323325.1 Candidatus Gastranaerophilales bacterium | reverse complement strand
ATTTAAAAGGGTTAAGAGGTATATAAAATTGTAAAATTTATTGTGGAGTAAAAATTTGGATTTTACAGTTATATTCTCTTGAGTAATCAATTTGTAAATAAAAAAAGAAATTCCTATCAGCACAGCAAGAAAAAATGAATAATATATAACAGCCCAATAACAAACACAAAGACACATTGAACCTAACCATATTACACCGATATTTACCCTGTCAAAAAGAATAATCAACCAGAATAATATATATGTTATCGCCCAAAACAGTCCCGGAATGATAACCCATATATGAACAGCGTGGTACTGCTTAAGTTTCATTAAAAGATTGTAAAAGACTTTAAAGCATTTTATCATAAGATTATTTTACAATATATTTTCTGATATTGCAAGAGCGGTGATTTGAAGGATTTGTGTATAGCGTAATAGCGGATGTAAAAAATATCGCAGTAAACCAACAAGAAAGAGGGGCTTATGTATTATATATTTCGATTGTTTTAATAGGGGAAGGAGTATTAGAAATATCATTCAATCAAATACAACCAAGGAAAGGTATATATATTACTTATGCAGAATATATAAAACTTCAAACAATCCGGAAAGTTACAACAATATTCAAGAGACAGCAGTAAATAATTTAAAAGGGTTAAGAGGTATATAAAATTGTAAAATTTATTGTGGAGTAAAAATTTGGATTTTACAGTTATATTCTTTTGAGTAATCAATTTGTAAATAAAAAAAGAAATTCCTATCAGCACAGCAAGAAAAAATGAATAAAGTATAACTTCGCAATAACAAATCATAAGCCCCATCGAAATTAACCATACTGTATTCGCTTCACCTCTGTTAATAAGAACAGACAACCAGAATAATATATATGTTATCGCCCAAAACAGTCCCGGAATGATAACCCATATATGAACAGCGTGATACTGTTTAAGCTTCATTAAAAGATTGTAAAAAACTTTAAAGCATTTTATCATAAGATTATTTTACAATATATTTTCTGATATTGCAAGAATATATTTTGGTGATGTTATAATATTTGGAAAAGTTGGTAAGACGAAAATAAAATATCAAAAACTGCTATTATAAACTATATTTTTAACCTTATTATTTACCATAACAGTAAATGTTATGGAATTTAAACCTATTAAGTAAGATTTGGTACCTACAGGGCATATTTGAAAAATATTAAGAATTATAAAGTTAAATTTTTTTAATATGACTGATTTTGTCCTATTTTTTTGTTTTTTTGTATATTTTTTCCTTTGCAGATATTGTAAAAATATATTATTTATTATACATGTATAAGAAAAAGGATATGATATATGAAAATTTTACCAACTATGACTAATAACGGTACTGCAATACCGGCACAAAATAAGACCAAAAGTAAAAAGCCTGCACGCACGGATATGGATTCTGTATCTTTTAAAAAAATCGATTTTGATGCTGCCAGGATTATTGAAAACCGCATTGCTCAAAAGGGTATTTCCGCTAATGTGCATGGAAATGCATTTGTAGCCGAATGTTATGAAAAAGTTATTAAACTTTTTGAACAGCTCTTTAAAAAATCTTATTTACCCGCATTTGTTGGTACAGCAAAGTTTACAAGTGACGCTTGTTTAGGTGCATACTCAGAGCAAAATAATTCTGTTAATGTAAATGAAAATCTGGACAGCAGTGTTTATTATGATATGAATACTTTAAGAAATAGTGCTCAAAAGTCGCATAACAATTTGTTGCTGCCGAACTGGGCTTCTTCGCCACATCCGGCGCATCCTTTTGTTCATGAATTTTCTCATGCTGCCCACTGGCATCATTTAGAAGAAAGACAGGGTTATCATGGTGCACAAAGTGTTTGGTATGGTTTAGAAGGAACCAGAATTCCATCATCAATTGGAAGATTAATTGCTAAATTTAAAATTAGTAAATACGCTGTTGGTACAAAAGAAAAATGTGATATGTGTGAATTTTTAGCTGAAAGGATGGCTAAGGATATTTGCGGGGGGCTAACAGATAGTATGTGGATTAAATATAAAGATATCGATGTGAAGTATGATGATATATTTAGCAGGAAATGGAATTACAGATACTCTTCGCCTCAATCATATATAGATTACTTTACCCAACAAATTTGGGCTGGTGATATTGATGGGGCCAAAAGGGTCGGCGATGATGCTGATAGATATTTAGCTGAATTGGAAAGTCAAAGAGTTGCTCCGGCTGTAGAAACTACTTCATCTGTTTTGGAAAATGTTGTTCCGGGGGGTGGGCTGTTTGCCGGCTTTTTAAGGAAGGTCAGTGAAAAAATTACTAATAAACTGGATAGCCAAAATAAACTCAAACTTAATTTATAAAAATATGTTATAATAAGTATAAAGGGATAAATTTATGCTTCGAATCAACCCAACAGAACAAATAAATTTTGTCGGAACAACAATTAGCAGTCAGAAAGATGAAGTATTTCCGGAACCGGAATCCAATAAAAGTATGGCTCTTGCCGGGACTCTGGCGGGGTTGGCAGCTCTGGGTCTGGCAGCGGTAGGTTTGAAAAAAACATCCAAAACGAGTTATGAAGAAGCATTAAAAAAAGCAGGGGTTCAAATAAAAGACGGTATTGCAACTTTGCTTGAATCCGGAGAGAAATTTACGGGCAAAATTGAACGATTTGAGAAAAGAAATCGAAAAGAGATCGTGGAATTTGTTGACGGAGTAATGACGGAAAAATTATATTATACTGCATTTGGTAAGGAAATAGAAGGGTACTTTTATAAAGGAGATGCGTGCTATAATAGTTCAAGATACAAAGATTTTCTTTCAATTGGAGGTAAACCTTCAGGTCTAAAGATTGATGGTGTGCATGTCAAGGGGCCATTCTTTGCCAAAACCAGAAAATATGTTGCATCATCAGATTTTGATAAATTAGTCCAAGAAATAAAAGAGGGTATGGCAAAAGCATCCGAAAAATAGTTATATTTTGCAGATTCTTGCGGAGTGTTTGAATATAATTGCATAGAAATCATTGCTGCCTTATGATGATAGATTTCTGCTTCCGAAATATTTTTTTATTTTTCGCAAACTCATTTAGCAAAAAAAAATATTATACGTTTTATATTCATTACATGGCCGGGTTGAATATGGACAAAATAACATTCAAAGCTAATATATCTATGAATATTGCACAAATAAAAAGTGCTTCCAATTCTGATAAGTACTTTGCATTGCGGGGCAATCAAAAGAAATTAGAGGATATTTTGGCAAGGGTACAGTCATTGTCTAAATTGCGGGAAGATTCCGGGGTAAATATTATTCCGAGAGTACACAGCAGCCAGCTGAATCTTTTATGTACGGTAAGTGATGTTTCAAACACCGTTTGTACTCCGATATCAGAACGCTACGCAAGAAAAATTACGGGCGATGAAGCATTTGGAAACAGATTTATAAATTCAATTATTACGGCAATTAAAAATGTAGAAAAAACAAGACAAAGCTTTCTGGAGATTAAAGAATGTTTAAGCGGGTTGAACAATATTGCGGATGACGGGTTTCTGGCAAATTTGCCGCGCCATATTTTGAACTCTTTTAATAAAAATACCAATCCTACCGAAAGGATTATTTCAATTTTAAAAAGGATAAGCAGGGAATACCCTGAAGAAATTAGTCATATAAAAATTAAAAATATTAAAGCCGAAAACGAAGTTCCCAAACAATCGCGTATATATTCATACTTTTGCGTCAAAAATCGGTTCGGTGAAAAGCGTGTGCCGATTCATATTATTATGAAAGATGCCATAGACAATTTATTTAATATGTAGAAAGTGTTTGCTTAAAAGTTTAAACGAGGGTGCTTTATGATAAGAGTTTTAATCCCAAGTGACGGGGAATTTTATTTGTATATAAATGATTGTAAAAAATTATACGAGTATAATCAGGCAAAAATTCAGGATTCCAATACTTTTGATTTTATTTGTAATAATACGTTTTTTTATATGTTCGTTTGTGATATCGGGCTGATTGGTGCAATTTATTATTTTATAGACGAAGACGGCAAGTTATTTCTTAACGGTTTTGCAAATCGAAAAATGCATAAGCTTAATCTTGAATGTTTAAAGATGTCTTTAGAGTGGTTTGATACGGATATTTATGCCCAGGCTCAGAACAGAGCCTCCGCACTATGTCTCTTAAGATGCGGATTCAAAAGACTTAAAGAGAATGTGTTTGTTTTTATAAAAAGTTTATAATTCTCAATGTTGCTAAAAATTAGCACTCCATCTTTGAGGCAGATTTTTGAAGCTAAAAATAAGGGCTCAATATATTTCGGTTTATATTCGTAAAAACATTATGTAATATATAATGGCAAGAATTACTAATATTATTACAATACAGAACCAGTAAAAAATTCGGACATATTTTTTGAAAATACTGCTTTGCGAAACAGGTGATTGCGGGACTCTGAATTTGGGTATTAATTCTAATAATAGTAAGATGAGGTATATTCCTATTAAAATTGGTATTCCGATAGCAGACATTGGAAGGAATAAAAAAGCAGCATAAATACCCGGATCGGTAAGGATCTCTTGCATTCCCGCAAAATAATTACTCCAATATATAATAATAGTCAAAATACTAACAGTAGTAAGCCACGTTTTTTTCGAAATGATTATAAAAATATAGAAAATGAAAATATGTACTAAAATGTAGCATGCTACCGGGAAAAAGATTATTAAAGTAAATATACCGTATGGTAATAATTTGGATACAAGCTTAAAATACTCTGAAAAACTTGCAGCTTTGAAGCCCAATTCTACAAGGGCTACAAACAGCCATGTAACAAAAGATAATAAAAATGTAGACGATAATAAAGCTAAAAAAACAGCACTCCATCTTTCAGGCAGATTTTTGAAATATTCTTTTATTTTCATAATGAAATTATAACATATATTAAAAAATAACAAAAGAAAGGAATAAAATTATGACAAGCAGAAAAGATGATACAAAATATCATGAAAAACTAAAACAGGCATCAATTTATGTTTATCACGGAGGAAATGCACAATTACCCTTGGGCTATCGGGTTATTGATAAAGCCGAAAATACCGAAAACGGATTTTATGCGGAAGCCTATTCAAATGGCAAAGATATTATTATTGCATATCGCGGTACAGATGACTGGCAAGATAGGATGGTTGACCTTGATATGGTACGCTCTCAACTTCCAAGTCAGTGCATTGATGCTGTTAGATTTTATGATAAAGTAGCAAATAATAATAAAAATTCGGATATAACGGTTACCGGACATTCATTAGGGGGAAGCAATGCAGAAATTGTTTCGGCAATAAGAGGAACTGTAGCTGTAACTTTTAACGCTTATGGTGTCAGAGATATGTTTACACCACATACAAGGCTAAAAGAAGATAATATCGTTAATTATGTAAATGAAATGGATGGAGTAACTATGGTGAATGGACATAATCATCTTGGTAAAATTTATTCGGTTTCTGATATTGTTGAACATACAGAGAACCATTCTCAATATAAACGTAATTACCATAAAGCAGAAGAAATGGGAGATTTATCTCAAAGAAGAGAAAGGACTCCCGCTGAAATTAAGGAAAAAGCAGAGAGAATTCATCCGAATGCAATAAAATTTAAGGATAGGTATAACAGCGTAAGAGATACTTATGATAAATCTGTAAATATTGTAAACAGTGGTATTGACAAAGTTATGACAACTGCAAATGAGGTCAAAAACAAAGTTTCAAAATGTGTCGGTTCATATCCGGTAAGCGGGTATACGCGAGAAGACGGAACAAAAGTCGACGGTTATATTCGTACCTGCGGGGCAAAACATAATAATTAAGAACTTAATATAATGTTATATAATATGCGACAATAAAAAATACTATAGATATTATAAGTAATACATAATAATAAAATATGTTTACTAAATTTATGTAATATTTGTTAGTTGTCAGTTCTTTATTTTTTATGTCAAGATGTTTAGTTAAATCTAAATAAAATAATATAAAAAATATTATAGCTGCAATTATCGGTATCGGAAATCCAAGTGCAAAAACAAATGGAAAATATATTCCTGCTCCTTGATAAGTATAATCCGGTGCAAACAAATTAACACATATACACAATAATATGGATAACAAAATAAATAATATTTGTGCTCTGAGACTGTATATTGGTTTTAATAAAAATTTGAATAACACAATAATTGGAATTACGGCTAAAACGCAGGTTATTGGCAAATAAAAACAGGTTTCACCCAAAAATGATATTGGGATAGCTTTAATTATAGAGCTATTTCTAAAAATAATTCCTTGTATAAAACGTGATATAGCCCCCAAAAATGTGAATGCAAAAATAATACACCCAATCATAGCAAGATAATTACCGCTGTATGTTTTTGATAAATTTTTAAAATACTCTTTAATTTTCATGGAAAAATCATAACATACAAAAGTTAGAAAGGAAAATTATAAATGCAAAATATGTAAAATATAATTTTAGGCGAATATACTTGAGAAGATGTAACAAAGGTTGGCGGTTATACAAGAACTTGTGGTGCCAAGCATAATAATTAACTGTTCAGTAATTTTATAAAGTGAATAATTGTACATATTATTACAAAGTAGAAAATGTAAAAAAATCGGATATATTTTTTAAAGATATTACTTTGCGAAATCGGTGATTGCGGGACTCTGAATTTGGGTATTAATTCTAATAATAGTAAGATGAGGTATATTCCTATTGAAATTAAAACTCCGATAATAGTCATTGGAAAAAGATAGAAAAATACAAAATCTCCAAAGCCGGTATTTCCCATTATGTTTTTGTATTCTATGAAAATCTTACTCACAAAGAAAAGAATAGATAATATGCTAACAATAATACACCATTTTTTTTTCGAAACGATTATAAAAATATAGAAAATGAAAATATGTACTAAAATGTAGCAAGATATCGGGAAAAAAATTATTGAATAAACAGGACTGTATAAGGGGCATGTTAAGTCTGCAAGCTTAATATACTCTGAAAAACTTGCAGCCTTGAAGCCCAATTCTACAAGGGTTACAAACAGCCATGTAATAAAAGATAATAAAAATGTAGACGATAATAAAGCTAAAAAAATAGCACTCCATCTTTCAGGCAGATTTTTGAAATATTCTTTTATTTTCATAACGAAATTATAACATATAAAAATGAATGAATAATAAATTAAAAACAGAATTTCAAATGTTGTAAATGTATATAAACGATATGAAGGTATAACAATTAACGTAAAAACATTATGTAATATATAATGGCAAGAATTACTAATATTATTACAAAGTAAAGCCAGTAAAAAAATTGAATATATTTTTTAAAGATACTACTTTGCGAAACAGGTGATTGTGGGACTCTGAATTTGGGTATTAATTCTAATAGTAGTAAGAAGAGATATATTCCTATTGAAATTAATATTTCAAGAATAGTCATCGGCAAAAGATAGAATATTGCAAAATCTCCAAAACCTGTATTTTCCATAATGTCTTTGTTTTCTATAGAAAATTTGCTTACAAAGATAAGAATAAATAATATGCTAACAATAGTACACCACTTTTTTTTCGAAATAATTATCAAAATATAGAAAAAGAAAATATATACAAAAAGGTAGCAAGATGCCGGAAATAAAAATATTGGATCACAGATACCATAAGGAAATGCTTTGGATACAAGCTTAAAATACTCTGAAAAACTTGTGGCTCTGAAGCTTCGGTCTATGAGGATTATAAGCAACCAGCTAATAAAAGATAATAAAAATGTAGACGATAATAAAGCTAAAAAAACAGCACTCCATCTTTCAGGCAGATTTTTGAAATATTCTTTTATTTTCATAATGAAATTATAACATATATTAAAAAAATTAATAATTTAAATTTGAAATCTTTTAAGTAAGTTAATTACTGACGTTGTTGAAGTCAAAAAAATCAATATTGAATACACAAAGAAAATATAAACAAAAGCTCTGTAGAAAATGTTTTCAGAAACACTTTTAACTTTAATTTTATGCAAAAAACAAGTAGCACCCAATGTTGCCAAAAAATTAGCACTTCACTTTTGAGGCAGATTTTTGAAGCTAAAAATAAGGGCTCAAAATATTTCGGTTTACATTTGTAAGAGCATTATGTAATTTACAATGACAAAAATTACTAATATTATTACAATACAGAACCAGTAAAAAATTCGGACATACTTTTTGAAAATACTACTTTGCGAAACAGGTGATTGCGGGACTCTGAATTTGGGTATTAATTCTAATAATAGTAAGATGAGGTATATTCCTATTAAAATTGGTATTCCGATAGCAGACATTGGAAGGAATAAAAAAGCAGCATAAATACCCGGATCGGTAAGGATCTCTTGCATTCCCGCAAAATAATTACTCCAATATATAATAATAGTCAAAATACTAACAGTAGTAAGCCACGTTTTTTTCGAAATGATTATAAAAATATAGAAAATGAAAATATGTACTAAAATGTAGCATGCTACCGGGAAAAAGATTATTAAAGTAAATATACCGTATGGTAATAATTTGGATACAAGCTTAAAATACTCTGAAAAACTTGCAGCTTTGAAGCCCAATTCTACAAGGGCTACAAACAGCCATGTAACAAAAGATAATAAAAATGTAGACGATAATAAAGCTAAAAAAACAGCACTCCATCTTTCAGGCAGATTTTTGAAATATTCTTTTATTTTCATAATGAAATTATAACATATATTAAAAAA
>CALUSF010000077.1 GCA_944323325.1 Candidatus Gastranaerophilales bacterium | reverse complement strand
ACTTATTTTTATCGTTTATTTGTTTTCCGTGCAGGTTCTTGATATAAGGCATTTCCGTGTAAAAGCAAAAAATCAGCGCAAAGCAAATTCTTTTGTTATGCGGGGTGATATTTATGACAGAAACGGAATTAAGCTTGCGACGGATACCGTGTATTATGATATTTTTGCACGCAGAGAAGATTATGTACATACTCCTGAAGAATTGGCAAAAATACTTGCGCCAATTTTGAAAATTTCTCAGGTGGATTTAACCGAAAAACTCCGGCAGAATGTTTCTCTTATATCGCTTAAAAAAAATGTTGACAGGCATACTAGAGATCAGATTGCAAAACTGAATCTTCGTGAAATTCCGATGGATAAAAAGAGTATAAGAACTTATCCTCAGGGAACTCTGGCTGCCCATGTTCTCGGATATTATAATTTTGATGCGGATGTTGCATCCGGAGTGGAGCTTACCGCAAAAGATAAACTGGAAAGCGTCGAACAGACCGCAAATGTTGAGATGACGCCGAAAGGTAAAGTAATTTATAACATATATACGGATCCTATTGCGGCTACAAAACCTGTTAAGGGCAAGGATGTAACACTTACTCTTGATGCTGCCGTTCAGCATGTATGCGAAAAAGAATTAATGAAAGCCATAGAAAAATTTAAGGCTCACAGAGGTGCCGTAATTGTTATGAACCCGAGAACCGGAGAAATTCTTGCTTATGCGGTTTATCCTTATTTTGACCCGAATAATTTTAAAAATGCTACAAGTTTTCAGACAAAAAACTGGACTTTAACGGACGTTTTTCCTCCGGGTTCGACATTTAAAGCAATTACTATTGCTTCAGCAATGGAGCTGGGTAAGATAAATAAATACTCAAAAATAAATGATACCGGAAAAATAAAAGTGGGCTGGTGGACGATTAAAAATTATGATTACAATCAACATCCCAAGCCCGGAATGATAGATTTGGTATATTTGTTTGAACATTCAAGCAATGTGGGTTCCGTTATCATTGCGCAGATGATGAACAAATTTGAGTATTATAATATGCTTAAGAAGTTTGGTTTTGGAGAGAAAACTGGGATTGATTTACCGGGAGAGTCTGTCGGGATATTAAAGCTGCCCGGCAAGTGGGACAGCTCAGACCATGCAACGATGGGATACGGCTATGGCTCATCCGTTACGGCTATTCAGATGGTTTCCGCAATTGCGGCTATTGCTAACGACGGCGAGAGAATTACTCCGCATGTAATAAAATATTCTCCGGAAGAGGAGGCTGTTAAAATTAAGAGAACACGCGTTATGACTCCTGAACATGCGCGTGCGGTTACGGAATTATTGGCAGAAAGTATAAATCGCAGCAGGTCTCCAATAAAATCCGACAGTTTTAATATTGCCGCAAAGACAGGAACCTCAATAAAACCGAAAGAAAACGGCACGGGGTATACAAACAAGCTTTACACTTCAATCGTAGGATATATGCCGTCAACTAATCCTCAGGTGCTTATTTATGTAATTGTGGATTCGGCACAAGGAGGTGAAATTTGGGGAAACACCGTTGCTGCACCCATTTTTAAAGAAATTTCCACACAAATTGCACATATATTGAATTTGCAGCCGGATAAGCATAACAAAGATATGATATTGAATAATTAAAGAAAGGACATATTATGAGGTTAAGAACTCTCACGGAAAATATAAGTTATTTGGAATTGGTTAATTTTGAAGATTATACTGATGAAATCGGCGGTATTTCGTATAATTCGAAAAAAACAAAACGCGGCGACTTGTTTATCTGTTTGACCGGAGAGCATGTTGACGGACATGAGTATGCTGAAGAAGCTGTCGCAAACGGTGCAATGGCTTGTGTTGTCGAAAGAAGGCTTAATCTTGATATTCCGCAGATTGTTGTGAGTGATACAACGGAAGCTATTGCGGAGATTGCGGATTTATTTTATTCTTCGCCGTCTAAAAAATTAAATATAATAGGAGTTACCGGAACAAACGGTAAAACTACGGTTACTCATTTAATACAAAAGTTATTTGAGGCAAACGGCAAAGAGTGCGCACTTATCGGGACTTTGGGACATAAATTTTCTTCGGATGATGTGTATCGTGATGCAAAGCATACTACTCCTCAAGCGCCTGAACTGCAGGATATTTTGTATCAGATTAATGAAAAATGTATACCGAATGTTGTAATGGAAGTTTCGTCTCATGCGCTTGTGCAGCACAGAGTTGATTATTGTGATTTTAACGGTGCCGTTTTTACAAATCTTACGCAGGATCATTTGGATTTCCATATAACTATGAATAATTATTTTAAAGCAAAAGCTATTTTATTTGAAAGACTTGTTGCAGGTGATTTTGCTGTTATAAACGCGGACGATGAATACGCGCAGAAATTTATTGAAGTTATTTCACCGACGGTTAATCTGTATACATACGGGATTAACAATTCTGCCGATATTATGGCAAAAGATATTGTATTTAATCATGACGGGGCTTCTTTTACCTGTAAGGTCAAAGAAAATGAGTATCCGGTTAAATTAAGAATGAACGGAATGTTTTCTGTTTATAATGTATTAGCCGGTATTGCAACGGCCTTAGCTTCCGGTTTTGATATTCCCAAATCAATTAAGACATTAGAAAATTTGGGCGGAGTTGCAGGACGGTTTGAGGTTGTAATTAATCAGCCGACGGTGATTGTGGATTATGCACATACTCCGGACGGGCTTGAGAATGTGTTAAAGGCTGCAAGGGATATTACTCCAAGCGGCGGCAAGCTGATATGTGTATTTGGCTGCGGCGGAGACAGGGACGCTACAAAACGTCCCAAAATGGGCAGAATTGCGGAAGAATTAGCAGACAAGGTGATTGTAACGAGTGATAACCCGCGCTCCGAAGATCCGCAGCAAATTATTACGGACATTCTTGCCGGAATCAGTAAAGTCAACGAAGTAATCGTTGAGCCGGATAGGGAACTTGCAATAAAAGAGGCGCGCAAGCTTGCAAAACCTTGTGATGTTGTGCTTGTTGCGGGAAAAGGACATGAGAATTACCAAATTTTGGCGGATGAGACCATACATTTTGATGACAGAGAAAAGGTTTCAGAGATTTTCGGAAGTAAAAATTAGCGGAAAGACAGAATAATGAAAACACCTTTGATTATAGAACAACATTTTCATGGCGCTTACGGCACGGATTTTAATAAGGCTGATGCTGATGAAATTATTGTGCTTGCTGAAAAGTTAAAATCATTGGGAATCGGGGGATTTTTCCCGACGCTTGTTACGGATTCGTGTGAGAATATTAAAAGACAGATTGGAGAAATAAAAAAAGCTGCTTCTTTATGCAAGGGAATTTTGGGAATTCATCTTGAGGGTATTTTTATTAATCCCGCTAAAAAGGGGATTCATAATACGGAACATTTTTTAGAGTTGACGGTCGATAATTACAAGAAAATAGAGGATGATTTTATAAAAATCGTAACCTTGGCACCGGAGCTTGATAAAGGTTTGATTTCTTATTTAAAGGAAAAAAATGTAAAAGTTCAGGCAGGACACTGTATGGGCTGGGGAGATGTTGACGGAGTAACGCATACTTTTAATGCAATGTCAGGAATTACTCACAGAGGTATTTCGACGGCTTTAAAATCCCTTATTTGCGATAATGTTTATTCGGAAATAATCTGTGACGGGCTGCACGTAAGCGATGATGCTTTGAAGTTGTTTTTTAAAGCAAAAAAGAGTGATAAGGTAATATTAATAAGCGATTCGCTTCCTATAACGTACAGCAATATTAAAGAAACAACTTTTGCAGATTCAAAAATATATTATGACGGAAATAGCGCAGTCTCTGCAGACGGTACGATTGCGGGCAGTACTAAACTTTTACCGGAGATAATTAAAATTCTTGGCAGAAAGGGATTATTTAGTCCTGAATTTATTGAAAATATTTATAACTATCACGGGATGAAGCTAAACGGCTGTATTGAGTGGGATGACGATTTTAATATTACAAAAATATTATTTTAGATAGCAAAAAAATAATTCTTGCGTTTTTATAAAAACAAAAGGAAGCTTTTATGAATATACAAAATAATCCCTCACCGAATTTTAAAGCGATAATTTCCGATAAACTTAAAAGTCGTTTGTATAAACAACTTTACAGCTATCCGAATTTAGAAAAAAACAAAAAACTATTGGAGACTAACTTATTAAACATAAAAAAATGGGGAGACTCCGATACGGAAATTGTAGTTACAAAAAACAAATGCGGAAACTTTAGTTTAGGTTTGCGAGTTGCCATTACGCCATTTTTGAAATTAACACGGCAAATAGAAAGACTCAAGGGTATAACCGAGCTTTCACAGTTTATCAGACTAAAGGAACGTGATATTCTACAGGCAGAAAATACAATTTACTATTTGTACAAAAAATACGGAAAAGGTGTTTTTCAGGAAATAACTATATAAATTTTCTCCTTAGCGGCTCTTGTAATTCTTAACAATTAGTGCTACCCTGAATCTTGAGGAGTGTATATGAAGAAAATACTTTTTGTAATTGATAAAATAGAGCTGAAATATTTTGAATTCAACAAACTTGTAACAAATTTCTGGATAATAAAAGAATTACTTGAAAGAGGGAACGAAGTATTTATAACGACAATTCCGAATCTTTCTTTGAAAGCGGATGTTGCTTATGCAAAGTGTTATGAAACATTTCTTTCTGACAATAATATTTTTTATAAAGATGTTAAAATTCAGAGCCAAATAGACGATTTTGACTTGGTAATGTTTAGGCCGGATCCGCCGGTTGATATTGATTACATTAATGCAACTTATATATTCGATTTTGTGACTAAACCCAGAGTGATAAATTCTCCCTGCGCTATCAGGGATTTTAATGAAAAATTGCACAGTGTATATTTTAAAGATTTAATGTCTGAAAATATTGTGACTTCATCGCTTAATGATATTGAAACATTTCTTGCGATACATAAGCAGATTGTGCTTAAGCCCTTGAATAAGTGTTTCGGCTCGGGTGTTATGTATCTTTATGAAGGGGATCCGAATACAAGGACAATTATTAATACAATGACAAATAACGAAACAACGTTAATTATGGTGCAAAAGTTTCTTCCCGGCGTGAAACAGGGTGACAAAAGAGTTCTTACGCTCGGAGACAGGGTTTTAAAATATTGTATAAAGAAACTTCCGACAAAGGATGATTTTAAATTTAATACGCATAATGATAATTTTATATCTAAAGCCGAACTTACGCCGCAGGAAGTGGATGATTTTACAAGAGTTGCAAAAGACTTAAATTCCAAAGGGCTTGTAATGGCCGGCCTCGACGTGATAGAAGGCAAGATTATTGAAATAAATGTAACGAGTCCTTGTTATTTTATTAAAGAAATTAACTCTTTGTTTAATGTCGAACTGGAAAAAGAGATTTGTGACTTTTTATTGACTAAAACCTTGTTATCATTATAAAAGTATTGTATAATTCAATTATCTGGAGTATATCAAGATAAGAATCATGGTGTATACTTTTATTAGAGGTTTAATAAGAAGGATTATTATGAAAAAGTATGTTTTAATATTAGCTGCAATAGTATTTATATCGTCATTCGCGCAAGTGAATGCGAAAACCACATCAAATACAAACTTGTCTTCCGCAATAAAAATGTACAAATCCGGTAATTATTCACAATGCTATACAACATTATCGGATATAGTAAAGAAGGATCCGTCTAATGCGGTTGCGTATTATTATTTAGCTATGGCGTCCGCTCAAATCGGAAAGCAGGACGAAGCTATAAGTAATTATGAGAAAGTAATTACGCTCTCTCCGGGCGGTCAATTGGAAAGATATGCAACGAAAGGCAAAACTTGTTTGGAAAGTCCGGACAAATGTAACGAGTCTTCACAAACTACGGAGTTAGATTCATTTATACAAAGCAAATTCGGCAGTGGTTTGTCTGATGAAGTTCGCAGTGATTTTGAAAAGCAAAAAATTGAGAACTTCATGCGTGAAATGAACAGAAAAGACAGCATTGATACTAAAAAATTTAAAGATTACAAAGATTTCTCAAGCGAAGTTCCTTCAAACGATGAAATCGTAACTGCAATAAGAGTTTTGCAAAAAGCCGGATTGGGCAGTCTTGTTAATAATTCTGACATGTCTTTAATATCCGGAAATTCTCAGGATGATGCCATGCTTAATTTGTTGATGAACCGTAATGCTTCCGGTTCGTCAATAAATCCGCAGGTAATTCAGGCGCTTTTAACCAATCAGTTAACAACCGGATTTTAGGAAAAGATGAAAGTAAATACAGTCAGATTTGGAGAAATAGAAGTAGAAGAAAATCGTATTTTTGATTTTGTTCTGCCGATTATCGGATTCAATACACATAAAAAATTTGTAATTTTAGATCCCAACAAAGAAACATTGTTTAAGTGGCTTCAATCGATTGAGGATCCTTCCTTGGCTTTTCCGGTAATTTCCGTATCTTCACTTGATTATGATTATACAATTGACTTGAATGATGATGTTGTTGAAGATTTGGTTATAAAAAATGTAGAAAGTGTTCTGGTTATGAATATTACATCCATTCCGCAGGACAATCCGCATGGTACTACAATTAATTTGCTTGCCCCGTTAATATTTAATATAGAAAACCAGAAAGCGGGTCAAATTGTGCTTTCCGGTTCGGGTTATGATATAAGCTACCCTATGTTTAAGAAAGTTTAATTTAAGGAAGACAATGCTCGTAATTACCAGAAAAAACGGTCAAAAAATAATGATTAACGACAATATTGAAATAACTATTGTCGAAGCTAAGAATGGTGTGTGTAAGGTTGCAATAAAAGCTGATAAGGATGTAAAAATCTACAGGGAAGAAATTTATTTACAAATCAAACTTGCAAACCTGATAGGCAAAAATACCAATGTTTCTGCCGTGGATTCCGTATCCAGCCTGCTGCAAAATAAAGAAGCTTTGAATAAGAAATTTGAAGAAGCTCCTACTGTTGAAGATGAAATTTTGGTAAATGAAAACAAATCTTCAATAAGAATTAATAATAAGAATAATAATGCAAAATCTTAAACAGGGAAATTTTTTCTTTTTTTCAGATAATTTCCGTGAGGCGGTATTTTCTCCGGGCTCATTGGAGCATGGTTATCTTGCGATTTTGGATAATGATCTGAATACGGCATCTGAGGTTTTTAAACGTATTGACTCTCCGCGCGGGAGGTGGGGATATGTTTTGACATCCGTTCTTAAAGGTTTTATGGATAAGTATCCTACTTATTTTCAGATACGTAATTTTCTAGAAATAGATTTGGACTTTCTTTTAAAAAATGAAAAAATCGATTATATAGAGCATCTTTTGGGTGCGCTTGAGGTGTTTGCGCCGATAAATCAGGAAGTGTACAAATTTACCGCTCGTGTAATGTATGAAAACAGGCTTTATGCGGCGGCGTTAAAATATATGGAAAAATCCAAACAGATTTATTATAACGATGCGGAACTTCATTTTATGTTTGCAAAATATTATTACAGAGTGCATGATAATAATGAGGCTTTATTTTATATTAATGAATGCTTAAAACTTATTCATGACTACTATCCGGCTTTAACCTTCAAGCAGAAAATTGAAGATACGGACTTTTGATAGTATAATTTTTTTATGAGCAAGGATATCTTTGAAAATAGCAATCACAATTACGATTTTGGGGTACAGGAAGATAATTTTTTTGCCCGCCCTGAAAATATCAGATTTTATGAATCGCAGCAAGAAGCGGCAAAACGTTTAAACGACTATGATTACAATATTTTGCGCGAAGACGCGTATAAAGATGTAACAGATGAGGTTTTTAAATTAGAATATAAGATTGCTAAACTTGAAGAAGAAATTAAAAGTCTTGATGCGCAGATTCAAACCGCAAAAGATGTTCGGGATTTTACTTTGCTTGAACACCTTTTTAACCGCCAAAAACAGTGCAAAGAGGATTTAGCGGGGCTTATGGAAATATATAATGATACAAGCCTCTCGGCAAAAATTTCCGGCGGAATTACCGGAATAATTCCGGCAAAGATAAAAGAAAAGCTTGATGCGGTGAGAAAAATAACCGGTGCCTTAGGAGAAGTTATTATGTCAAAACTTCCGGGCAAGTTTTCATCGGTTATAGAACTCAAAAAGTCACTGGCTAAATTGGAAAATATTAACAAGAGCGTTGATGAATTGATGACCCTTCAGACTCCTTACGGCGAAGCGGGGGATAAATATGAACAGCTTTCTAAATATATTACGCGCGCAAATAATATTCAAGCAGAGATTTCACGCTCGTTAAAGCAGTAAGAAGAAGGTGTAATATTTTTTTACTCTCTCTTTGCGGAAGCAGATTTGCAGACGGACAGGGGTAAATATAGCACGTCCGGAGTCGTAGGTCAGGCATTGCCTGACTTACAACCTTTATTAAGTAAGATGCAATATTTATTATCGTTGGGCAAGTATGCCCAACCGACCTTTCCCTCCCACAAGGGGCGGGTAAGCTGTACGCGACACATCCCTCGCCCCCTGTGGGAGAGGGCAGAATTTCAAGTTGAGCGATAGCGAAACTTAGAAATTCGGGTGAGGGGTCATTTTTATGTACTGACTTCATATAATATTACGCAAATATAAATATAGGGTAGTATACATCATTTGTTTATAAATTTATTCGGGACAACAGTGGAACTCGTTTCAGCATCTTACCAATTGGGCACTATACTTACTTTCCGGTAAGAATAGCAGGGTGGGCAAAACGTATGCGTGCCCACCGT
>CALUSF010000076.1 GCA_944323325.1 Candidatus Gastranaerophilales bacterium | reverse complement strand
ACACCTCTAAAGAAACAAACTTTTGAAGCAAAGGTTGCCCAAGAATTTAAAGCAAAAGAAACAGCTTATGTAACTCTTAAAAACAAAAGGGAACAAGAAGTATACACCAAAATAAAAGACGCTGCTAAAGCTGTTATGGTAGAGCAAAAATTAGATGCCGTTATGGACGTTCGCGGAGTATTTGTAGGCGGTGTCGATATTACAGACAGTGTAATTGCTAAATTAAAGGGTTCTAAATGATAATGAATATAATCGACCTGATTGAGAAAAAAAAACAGGGAAAAGAACATACAAAAGACGAAATAAAATATATAATTAAATCTTTTATGAACGGAACAGCTTATGAGTCGCAAATATCAGCCTGGCTCATGGCTGTTTGTTTCCGAGGACTTTCAGAAAATGAAACTGCAAATTTAACGGAAGTTCTCGGCGCATCCGGAGAAACTATTGATTTTGGGGATTTAGATAACCTTGTTGTCGACAAGCACTCTACCGGAGGCGTCGGAGATAAAGTTACTATAACTTTAATACCGTTGCTTGCAGCTGCAGGAGTTCCTGTGGCAAAACTCGCTGACAGAGGTCTCGGTCACGCAGCCGGAACTGTAGACAAGCTTGAATCAATTCCTAATCTTAATACTAATTTATCTGTTCAGTCAATTATAAATCAGGTTAAGAATATAAATGCGGTTATTGCATCCCAAGACGATAATTTAGCCCCTGCGGATAAAAGGCTTTACGCGTTAAGATGCTTGACTGATACCGTAAATAGCGATTCTTTGCTTGCAGCGTCCATCATTTCCAAAAAAATAGCCTCCGGAGCCGGTAATATAATTTTGGACGTAAAATACGGTGCCGGAGCTTTTATGAAAACGCCGGAAGATGCTATACATCTATCAAAACTAATGGTCAATATCGGGAAAATTGTCGGGAAATCGGTTACGGCTATTGTTACATCAATGGAAGAACCATTAGGACGTGCAATCGGCAATTCTTTGGAAGTAATAGAAGCTATAGAGTTTTTAAAAGGGAATATTCAGTCCGGAGACTTGGCTGAACTTACTTACGCTATCGGGACTACAACACTTATACAAATCGGAATGTATGATAATAAAAATGAAGCACAAAATTTTCTGCAAGAACTTGTTCAATCCGGAAAGGCTTTAAATAAATTCAGAGAGCTTATTATCGCTCAGGGCGGTACTGTCGAGGTAATTGATAATTATGATAAATTTGAATTGCCACTTTATAAAGTGGAGTGCGAATCCAAGAAAAACGGATACGTACAAAGTATTAATGCTTATAATATTGCCCAGGCTGCAAAAGCACTGGGGGCAAGCAGGCAAAACGGCACAAGCACTTTGGATTACAGTGCAGGCATATACCTAAATAAAAAGAGCGGAGAATATGTAAAAAAAGGTGAAATTCTTTATACCATTTATTCTAATGATGAAAATAAAACAAAATTAGCGCAAAAATTCTGTGACGAAGCTTTTTCAATAAATGAAAACAAGAAAAATCACTGCAATCTTATTTATAGTATTATTGGTAATAATGACGAGGACAATGATGTTTAATAAAAAAATGCAATATGTTATAAAATCCGTACCCACAGACGACAAACAGGGACTTGAAAATTTACTTAATGAAATGTCTGATGCGGGATGGGATTTGTATACTATGCACGAAGTCGAAACAGACTCTTCATACGATTTTAACTGCATATTTATGCGCGAAAAGGTCGAAGAAGATTCTACTGACTTAGATGATATTGTAAATATAACAAGCTTTAAATACAGGATGGAAAAAATGCTTGCGGCTCCCTCAAGCCCTTATGCTTCCTGCAAAGAAATCCAACTTAAAATTACCAATCAAAAAGAAAGAATTAATAAAATAAAATCTCAATTAGAAAGTGAAAATTTATCACCCGTCAAGAAAAATCAACTAAACAATCAAATGTCGGATGAATTAAAACAGCTCGAGCTGTTAAAACAATTACTGGTAAATGCAATTTCACCAGAAACAATGTATGCAAATATAAAAGAAGAAAAATTTGTTGTAAATCTATCAGAGGAAATTCTTGAAATTATATCAATGGATGCTTCCGACAATTTACTTTCAGAAACCGTCAAAGTAAGACAGGACTTAACAGAAGAGCTCGGATATGTTATTCCGCATATTCATTTTCATAACAGTGATGAACTTATGCAAAATGAATTCAGTATAAAAATACATGATATTGAAGTGTTCAGAACTGTAGTATTCCCAGCTTGCAGGGCTTTCTACGAAAAAGAATTAAAAGGGTATAAGTGTTCAGAAGATGACATTACCGTAACAGATGAAATTACCGGTAAAAAACTTGTATGGATTAGTGAAGAAAAAGTTAAAGATTTTTGGGTAAGAGGCTTATCGGCAGTTGAATATATCGGTCAGGCAATCAAATATATTGCTGTTCGCGAAGTTTCAGACCTGATGGATTACAATGACATTAACAAATATGTCGAAAAAGTTATGGAGTCAAATTCTTTTCTTGTCGATAATATAATTCCGGACTTTATAACAGCTTCTGATCTAAAATATCTGCTTACCTGTCTTATCAGAGAAAAAGTTTCCGTAAAAAATATTATCTACATTTTTGAAAAAATTAACGACTACGCTAATGAACCGACAAAAGAAGATCTTTTAGACAAGGTAAGACTTGCACTTTCAAAACATATAATGAAAAGCCTTGCTTTAGACGGAGAGGTCAAGGTTATTGAACTTTCCGACGAAACCCTTCGGAAGGTTTATTCGTTTTTCAAAGACGATGAGGATGAAGCTATTATAAGAATTGATGCTAATGATGTTCAGGAAATTGCTAAAAAACTTATGAAGCTTGTAAAATCAAAGAAAATTTCTAATCCTGTAATTGTGGTTCCTCTTGATATACGTCACATGCTTTTTGTAATTCTTTCAGAATTTGTTCCGGATTTGACAGTTTTAGCTAATGAAGAACTGGTAAGTGATTATAATATTAAATTTATAGGGAAAGTGTAAAAAAATCTTTTTCCGGATTTTATAGGTAATAAGACCTAGGCCAAGTGGATAGGGTGCTGACTAGTATTCTTAGTCTAGGAAGTTGCTTATTAATATAAAGAAAGGACTTAAAAGATGAACATTGTAGACTCTATTAAGGAAAAAGAGTGCATTAATGCACTAAAAAGAGTACTGCGGGAAGAAGGTACTAGAAATTTACTGCTATTTTTACTCGGGATTAATACAGGATTACGCGTATCAGATTTGCTTTGTTTAAGAGTTCGTGATGTAAAAGACAAAGAATCCGTCCAAATACGAGAAAAGAAAACTAACAAAACAAAAAAATTTCCTATCCCCAGAGAAATAAGAAGCTTTATTAATGAATACGTGGAAAGAAAACCGCTTGCGCGATATTTATTTAAAAGCCAAAAATCAAATAAACCGATTAGCCGCGTTCAGGCTTACAGGATTATCAAAAATGCGTGCATGGTTTTAGGGGTTGAACATACAGGAACTCATTCACTGCGCAAGACTTTTGGGTATCACTTTTATAAACAGACTAAAGACATTGCCCTATTACAAAAAATACTAAATCATTCTTCACAAGATATAACTTTACGATATATAGGAGTTACTCAAGAAGTTATAGAAGACAATCTGAGAATGTTTGCGCTATAAATATAAGGGGGAATATTTCCCCCTTTTAAAACCTATATTTGTAAAGCTTGCATGATAAACTTTACTTTCTTCATATTATTGCCATATTACCATATATGATGTTAAAATATTATATATTGGAGAGGAATGCCTTTATGGGGCGTAAAATTTAATAGATGGAATTAGGCAAGTTATCAAAATTACTGAGTAACAATGACATCGTCCTTGCTATCGGCTTGGTCGTAATTGTCTGCATGATGGTTATTCCGATTCCGGCTCCTTTATTGGATATTCTTCTTACAATAAATATTTCACTTGCCGTCGTAATTCTTCTCGTTTGCTTATACACACAAGAACCCCTTGATTATTCTTCGTTTCCGACAGTACTCCTTATTGCAACATTATTTCGTTTAGGACTAAATGTAAGTTCCACACGTCTTATCTTGTTGAATGGTGAAGCCGGAAATGTTATAAATGCTTTCGGGGAATTTGTTGTCGGCGGAAACTACGTAGTAGGCGCCGTAATATTTTGTATACTTGTCCTAATCAATTTTATGGTTATTACAGGCGGTGCAACCCGTGTTGCGGAAGTCTCTGCAAGATTTACATTAGATAAAATGCCCGGTAAACAGTTAAGTATTGATGCGGATTTGAACTCCGGATTAATCAACGAAGATCAGGCGAAAGAAAGACGTCGTAAACTTGAGAGAGAAACCGATTTTTACGGCACAATGGATGGTGCTTCCAAATTTGTTAAAGGTGATGCTACAGCAGGCATTGTTATCACTATTGTTAACATCGTCGGCGGCTTGATTATTGGCGTTATACAATTGCATATGAATGTTCAGACCGCACTCTCAACTTACACAATCCTAACAGTTGGAGACGGTCTTGTTTCACAAATTCCGGCTCTTTTGATTTCAACTGCAACAGGTTTAATTGTTTCAAGAGCAACAGGTAAAGATGAATCTTTATCACAAGACATTAAAAAGGAAATGTTTTCTGATCCGAGAGTGCTCGGAGTTGTAGCCGGTTTAATAGGATTCATGGGAATTGTTCCCGGGATGCCTACAATTCCGTTTCTTATTGTAGCATCAATAACTGCTGCCATGGCATACTTTAAAGTAAAAAATAAAAAAGAAGCCATGCAAATACAGGAAGCTCAAAAAATTGAGCAAGAACACCAGGAAAAAATCGGGAAACGCGAAAAAAGAGCAAAAGCAACACGTGAAAGTGTTATGGAGCTTCTTAATGTTGATACAATTGAAATTGAAGTAGGTTACAGACTTGTTCAGCTTCTTAACGTTGAAATGGGAGGTGATTTGCTGGAACGTATCGCACAGATAAGAAGACAAACCGCATTGGATTTAGGTATAGTATTGCCATCTATAAGAGTGCGTGATAACTTGCAGCTTTCGCCGAATTCTTACCAAATAAAGTTAAAGGGAGTTGCTCTGGAATCCGGAGAAGTATATCCGGAAAGATATCTTGCAATGTGCGCGGGTGATCCTGTAGGAAACCTGGCCATCAACGGGATTCATGCAATAGAACCCGCATTTGGTTTACCGGCTTTGTGGATTGAACCGAAAGACAAAGATTTAGCAGAAATGTCCGGATACACCGTTGTATCGGCATCTGCTGTTATTTCAACACATATTACAGAAGTTATTAAGAAATGCGCATCCGAAATTTTATCAAGGTTCGATGTACAGCAACTTCTTGAGAATCTTAAAAAAGAAGTTTCAGAAGATTATGTTAACGATATGATGAAAGATATAACGGTAGGAGATGTTCAAATCGTTATGCAGAATCTTTTGAAAGAAGGAGTTGCCGTTAGAGATTTAAAAACAATATTAGAAACAATAAGCTTGCAAGCTAAAATTAACAAAAATCCGAATTTCTTAACAGAACACGTAAGACAGGCGCTATCGAGGAATATTTGTAAACAAAATCTTGCGGATACAGGCGAACTGTATGCAATTACACTGGCGCCGGATGTCGAAAATACGATTGCAAAAGGTGCAAGCCCTGACGGTCAAAGTGTTACGCTTGATCCTGGATTCACTAAGAATATGTTTGATAAGATGAATCTGGAATTAGAAAAAGCTATTACTACAACCGGAAATCAGCCGGTTATACTCTGTTCTTCTCCAATCAGACTTTTATTTAGAAAACTTGTTGAGAGAACTTACCCGCAAATTGCAATTATGTCATATAATGAAATAAGCCCGAACGTAAAAGTTAAATCTGTCGGTATGGTAAGAGTGGAAACGGCTAAAAGATAGAAAGGATAATTATGAGAGAACTTATAAAAAATGAACAGATAGTTACTATTGTTCCGCAAGACTTCAAAAAAACAAATAAGGGGCGTGTACTTGATGTTTCTATGGACGGGTTCAGAATGGAATTGAAATACAAGCCGGACGGTTTGATAGTTAACCATATTTGTGACTTCTATTCTTATACTGATAACGGCTATCTCTATTTTGAATCTTATATCCAGAACCTTGAAAATAATGTAATAACAATTGCAAATCCTGTAAAACACCGCTTTCTGCAGCGCCGTAAATTTACACGTATTAAATTCATTGAGGATTTAGAGTTAAAATACAAAGATAAAGTTCACAAAATCAGAACTCTTGACTTATCGGCAGGCGGTATGAAAATACAAACACAAGATAACATCAATATGGATAAAGAATACGATGTTACTTTAAAATTAAGCGATGAGCAGGAAATAAAATGCAGATATCAGCTAATAAGAATGGAAAAAGGTGATAACGGACTCTACACAATATCGGGACGTTTTACAAGACTAAGCAATATTGATAAAATGACACTTGTTCAATTTTGTATGAAAAAAGATATGGAAACCATTAGTCAAAAAGGATAAATTAAAGCAAATAATAAGGATATCATTTTAAATGGGTTATGCGGAAAATTTAAGATTATTATTTGTAGTAATTACAATGATTGTCATAGGTACAACAAGTATTATACGCGTCGGTGTTATTGATATGCATGCAATACTGACAACAGCCGCAATACTTATTCCCGCAATAGTCGTAATGGGATATTTAGGGCAAAGAATCGGCGAAATCATTGATAATCCCAAAAATCAAGCGGATGCGGATTATAAAATTGCAGTCTTAAACGCACTAAAGAAAATGGATAAATCCATTACACTCCAAGAATTAAACGAAAAATTAACCAAGCAAGTAGCAGAACCCGATTTGCCCGACAAAGAAAATGATGATGATATTGATGTATAAATAAATGAGTGTAATATTACACTCATTTATTTTTTACCGTACAGCGGATCAAACCGGAAAAAAGAAGAAACAAAGAATACCTTTTCCTATTAATAATTTATACTAAATTTAATACTTTTGTGCTAGAATTATAAAGAATTATATGGAGGGGTAAATGAAAGAGTCGTATTTTCCGCAGGAAATAGAAAAGAAATGGCAGGCGGTTTGGGAAGCAGATAAAGCGTTCCATACTCCTGATAACAGTGATAAACCCAAGTATTTTGCATTATCAATGTTTCCGTATCCATCCGGGAAATTACACATGGGGCATGTCAGAAACTACACAATAACTGACGTCATTGCAAGATTCAAAAAAATGCAAGGTTTTAATGTTCTCCATCCCATCGGCTGGGATAGTTTCGGACTTCCCGCAGAAAATGCGGCAATGCAGCATGGTGCGGATCCCGCAAAATGGACGGATGAAAATATTGCATATATGACAAAACAGCTTAAAATGCTGGGACTCTCCTATGACTGGGAAAGAGAAGTTACAACATGCAAGCCGGATTATTACAAATGGACCCAATGGCTCTTTATACAATTATTTAAGAAGGGTTTAGCATATAAAAAAGAAGCCGCCGTTAACTGGTGCGAACACTGCGGAACAGTATTAGCAAACGAACAGGTTATCGACGGGAAATGCTGGAGATGCGATAATATTGTTGAGAAAAAATACCTGTCTCAATGGTTTTTCAAAATAACTGATTATGCAGAAAGGCTCTTGGAAGATTTAGATAAGCTAAAGGGCTGGGGCGATAACGTTAAAACAATGCAGGCCAACTGGATAGGTAAATCTAAAGGCGCAATATTCAGATTTAAAGTAAAAGAAGTTGAAGGGCTTGAAGTCCCTGTATATACAACCAGACCTGACACAGTTCATGGTATTACTTATCTTGTTGTAGCACCTGAATATAAAGATATCGAGAAATTAACAACTCCTGAAAATAAACAGGCTGTTGAAGAATATAGGGCAAATGCCAGAAAAATGTCTGAAATAGAAAGACTTTCAACAGAACGTGTTAAAACAGGAGTTCCATTAGGCACACACTGTATAAATCCGTTTACCGGAGAAGAATTCCCTCTATGGACTGCTGATTACGCTCTCGTTGAATACGGAACCGGCGCTGTTATGGCTGTTCCAACTCATGATACAAGAGACTTTGATTTTGCAAAAAAATACAACTTACCGTTAAAAGTAGTTATCCAAAATCCGGTGAATCCATCTGACTGCAAAGACGCCGCATACACTGAAGAAGGTGTCTTAGTAAACTCAAATGAATTTAACGGAATGAAAAATACCGAAGCAAAAGAAGCTATTACTCAAAAAGCTGTAGATGGCGGGTTCGGAGAGTTTAAAACACAGTACAGATTAAGAGACTGGCTGATTTCACGCCAAAGATACTGGGGTGCGCCGATTCCGGTAGTATACTGTGACAAATGCGGAATAGTACCGGAAAAAGAAGAAAATCTTCCGGTAATGCTTCCTACAGACGTTGATTTTTCAGTAGTAGGCAAGTCTCCGATTACAACCTCTAAAACTTTCGAAGAAACAAACTGCCCTATTTGCGGCGGAAAAGCTAAAAGAGAAATGGACACAATGGATACTTTTGTTTGCTCCAGCTGGTATTATTTAAGATATTCAGATCCTAAAAATACAAGATTGCCTTTCTCAAAAGAACTTGTAGATAAATGGCTTCCTGTTGATCAGTATGTAGGCGGAATTGAGCATGCAATCCTGCACTTGCTGTATTCCAGATTCTTTACAAAAGCTTTAAAAGATTTAGGCTTATTAAGCTTTGACGAACCATTTAAAAACCTCTTAACACAAGGTATGGTATTAAAAGACGGTTCTAAAATGTCAAAATCAAAAGGTAATACGGTTGATCCTGATGAAATATTTGAAAACTACGGAGCTGATACAGCAAGATTATTTATCTTGTCCGATTCA
>CALUSF010000075.1 GCA_944323325.1 Candidatus Gastranaerophilales bacterium | reverse complement strand
TTTTTCTTTTACCTACCATCATCAAAAGACCGCGTTTTGTAGCAAAGTCTTTTTTGTTAGTCTTCATGTGTTCGGTAAGTTCAGAAATTTTCTTGGTTAACATAGCGATTTGAACTTCTGCTGAACCGGTGTCTTTTGAATTAGCACCGAATTTTTCAATGATTTCTTGTTTGTTTTTCAAATTCATAATTTCTTCCTTTTCTTTTTGCTCCTTAGTAAGACATTTAGGGATTAAGCCGGAAAGCTTAAGGTAAATAATTCGGATTATTTACTCCCCTGCCCTCACCGGGCACGCATAAGTGCTTTTTCGGCATAAGCACTTTACAGGGGTAAATATAATATAAACAAACTGAAAAATCAAGCTTGCAGTTTTGAAGTTCCTTTCCCCCTTTCCTTTTATCCCTTACACTTAGTTAAAATCAAAGATTTCGACTTAGTCTTGGTTTTGCTCTATGTTTCCAGAGCTTAACTTTTAAACTTTGGTAGCCTGTTTGGTTCTGTTGGTACGCTGTTTGGACTCACTACACTTACTTCCGTTTGTCTGCAAAATTGGTGCTATCGGAAATTCTATGATAGTCTCTCCGCTCGGAGAAGTTATTGCAAATGCAGGAAATGAAGAAGGTTTTATAGCCGCGGAATTAGATTTAAGTATTATAAAAAATCTGAGAGCATCTTATACTATTTCAACAATAGATTAATTGCAAACTAATGTGTCGACAAGTTCTCTAAAGGCACCCTCGCCGCCGCGTGCATCAGTAATTTGTATTCCGTCTATATCCTTAATTTTTTGAACTGCATTAGGAACCGTGACGGCGTATTTTACAAAGACGAGGGAGTCATAATCGTTTATGTCATCACCTATATATAAAAACTCATCTTTCTTTAAATTATATTTTTCAATGATTGATTTTAATACGTCGAGTTTAGTTCTGATTCCCTGATGAACTTCTTCTACTTCAAATTTCTTTGCAATAATCTCAATTGCGGAATTTTGTTCTCCGGAAATAATTCCGATCTTGAAATTGTTTTTTCTTAATATAGAAAAAGCCATAACGTCTTTAAAATTCAGTTTTCGGCTTATCTCTCCGTTTTGTGCAATATATACACAATTATCCGTAACAATTCCGTCAAAATCGGTAATAACGAATTTTATTGTTTTAGGCAAATTTAGTGTCATTTTACTCGTCTCAATTTATCTATAATAGGCAGTTCTCTGGGATATACTTTCTTTATTCCGTCTCCGAGCAGATAAGGCACCTGGCGGATATCTCTGACCAGATGATATAAGCCTGCCATTTCAAGGCTGGCAGCCTGGTCTGACCCCCAATTAGTTCTGTCAAGTGTGATATGCCGTTCAATAGAGTCCGCCCCCAATGCCACAGCCAATACGGAAGGTGTTACACCTCTTTCATGTCCGGAGTAGCCTATAGGACATGAGAATTCTTTTTTTAAAGTTTCTATAACCTCTAGATTTATTTCATCCATATTTGACGGGTATGTAGATGTACAATGATATAAAACAAGGTTATCTTCCCCAAGAATGGAGACGGCATGCTTGATTTGCTCCATTGTACTCATCCCGGTTGATAATAAAACGGGCTTACCTTTAGATTTGATATGTTTTAGAAGATTATCATCGGTAAGTGATGCGGATGCTATTTTATAACACGGAGTATCAAACTTTTCCATAAAATCAACGGAATTTTCATCCCAGCAGGAGGCAAACCACAATATTCCTTTTTGTTTGCAATAACTATCTATCTCGGAATATTCTTCTTCTCCGAATTCTAATCCGCGTTTTAAATCTCCGTTTGTATTACCGAATACGCTTTTTCTTTCTTTTGCAAGCTCTTCTTTTGTATATACAATATCTATTGTTCTTTTTTGGAATTTTACGGCATCACATCCGGTGGTAACTGCAATATCAATCATTTTCTTTGCCATGGCTAAAGAACCGTTATGATTGATGCCTATTTCGGCAATGATAAAACAAGGAAAACCTTCACCGATAATTTTGTTTGCAATTTTCACACACTTTCTGACCATACCGCCCGGCTCCTTTCGGGAATTTTTAACTTAAATATTTCTTGTATAAAGCAAACTCATCAGGGTCAACTTTATGTTCATTCTCTTTTTCTTCGGTAACTTTAGTTTCATCTGTTGCCGTATGAAACAGCTTATCAATTATTCCGTCCGGATTTTCTTCTTCGTATATTTCCGATATCTCAAAAGATTCGTCATTCTCAAGGTTTGTTTGTTGTTCCGTATCCGATACTTTTTGCTCTTCTTCCGTTCCGACATTAACCCCGACATTCATACCGTTGGACATGATTTTTGTAAATCCAGGGAATTCAATTTTAGGAATCTCTATTTTGGGAATTCTTATATTAGGAATTTCTATTTTTGAATATTCGGTACTTCCTTCTTCATTTTCCGTGTAGTTTCCTAAATCCTTAATAAGATTAATAGAATTAGCGGCAGCTCCAATAAGCATTCTTTTGCCGTCAAGCTCTATAACATGGAGACTTTTATTGTTACCGATCGGAGTTGTGGATACTATTGCAACTCTGGAATTCCCCAGATTGCCCATTTGCTTTTTCATAGTTGCAAATCCGAGTTTGTTAAGTTTTGTGTATATAATTCCGGTTGCATAAATTAGCAAAATAACAAATAAAAGAGAAAATACAAGAGAAACTAAATTAGGCTCATGCCCGATTGCCTGCGCTGTATTAACAGCGGTCGGCGCGGCATCCGTTGTGGTAACAGATGATGCTTGTGCCGCACTTGCAAGCGGTTCCGGCAAATCCGGCAGGATTTCAAATTTGTCCGCAGCATAACATGCGGCTGAATACAGCCAGCAAAAAGCCCCCAAATATATACCCAAAATCTTATTCATTTAAACTTACCTTGTTTTCTGTTATAATTGTACCACAAAAATATTATAAAAGGGAATCCTTTGCATGCTTTTGGAAATAATCGGTTATTTTTTTGAAGAAAACAGTGTATTCTTTATTCATATTTTGAACTTATTTATTCTGATTACGTTAATAGTTCTTTTTATTTTTGCCCGGCATGCCGGAAAAAGATGGACAAGAATAAATGACTATCTCGGCGTTGTAACTAAAACTATGAATTCGGTTCGATATGGGGATTTGTCGAAAAAAATCGAAAAATATGATTTACCTAATACGGAGCCTTTAGCTGATAGTATAAACCGGATGATTGAAACACTTTACGACAGAGAAAAAATGATTACGGAATACCAAAATGAGCTGCATAAACAAAATAAATTTCTTGAAGCCGTAATAAATTCTCTATCGGACGGACTTGTTGCGGTTGATGAAGACTGCAAAATTTTAAGAGCAACCCCCAAGATTAGTGATTGGTTTAAAACAGACGGGAAAAAACTGGTCGGCGAATCGCTGCTTAATTATATTCAAATAGCAAAGAACAAGAATATAAAAGAACTTAAGGACGATGACGTATATTTAAAGACGGACAATTCTTCGAATTTTATTGCCAGCACCATGGAGCTTAAGCTGGAAGATAAAAAGCGCGGGTTTATAATAATATTAAAAAATGTTACGGATCAACGGGAGCTGGAAATTCTCAAAGAAGATTTTGTGGCAACACTTACTCATGACTTAAAGGTCCCTATTATTGCGGAAACTAATATGTTGGAGCTTTTTTTAAACGAAAGCTTCGGTCCGATATCAGAGAAGCAAGAAGTTGCTCTTAAGAATATGCAGGCCTCTAATAAAGAATTGCTTGATTTGGTTCAAATTGTTCTTGAAACCTACAAAGTAAGAGACGGTAAAATTAAACTCTACAAAGAAAATATAATGCTTAAAGGGTTTATTGAAGATATTGCCGAAGAGATGAAGCCGATTGCATTAAAAACCAATAATAATATAGTATTTGAACCAATGCGTGATATCAGGGTGTATGCTGATAAAATTCAATTAAAACGTGTCATAAAGAATCTTATACAAAATGCAATTTCATACGGGGAGGCAAATTCTCCTATTGAAATAACAATCGGTGAAATCCCGAAATATATTGTAATCAAGGTAAAAGATTTCGGTGCCGGAATTTCTAAAAATGAAATAAATAAAATCTTTAACAGGTATTACTCCGCTGCAAAGAAATTTAGAAAAATAGGAACGGGTTTAGGTTTGTACCTGTCACTTCAGATAGTTAAATCACACGGAGGAGATTTGACAGTCGAAAGCGAAGAGGGTGAGTTTACCGAATTTACAATTAAACTTCCTGCGGTAACTAACCTGAACTTATTATATGGAGAGTAATTTATGATTTTATACGATACAAAATACTTGCAATTAAAAAGTACAAAATCAAAAACCGGGAAAGATTGGGTTTACGCTCACAGGCCGAATGCAACAGGCGTTGTAGTGATACTTCCCGTGATAAATAGGGAAAAAATACTATTTCTTATAGAAGAGCGCCCGCCGCTTGAGGCTGAAAATATTTCAAAATATTCAATTGCTTTACCGGCGGGTTTGGTTGGTGATGAAAGAACCGGAGAAAGTACGGAAGATGCAATAAAGTCGGAATTATTGGAAGAAGCCGGGTTAAAAGCTGATAAAATAGTAATTAAGACCCAAAAAACGGCAAGTTCCCCCGGGTGTATTTCTGAGTGCGTTACAATTGCAATTGCTTATATAAATGAGTACAACGTTATAATTCCACCGGTCAATGACGGCGGTGTTATTGTTGACAGAGTATTAGTTGATATAAAAGATGTGCATAATTGGCTTAAAAAGAGTGAGACTTCCGGCATGGCTCTGACTGCTTCCACTCTTGCGGCTTTATTTTATTTAAATGAGGAGAATTTATGATATCAAAAGGAATCAGAGGTGCTATTACGGTAGAAGAAAATACTGCTGAAGCTATCGGTGCTGCTACAATCAGACTTTTAAAAGAAATTGTTGCCAAGAATAATATTGAAGTTGATATGATTTCACATGTAATTTTTACGCTTACTGATGATTTAAATGCCGATTTCCCGGCAAAATACGCAAGGGTAAATCTGCGCTGGCGAGATGTAGCAATGATGTGTTTCCACGAGTTAGATGTGCCCGGAAGCCTTGCAAGGTGTTTAAGAGCCCTTGTTGTAATAAACTGCAGCGAAGAATTTATACCTGAATTTGTTTATTTGGAAGGTGCGGAGAAGCTCAGAAAATGAAAAGGGTTTTAATAGTTGACGACATAAAAGGATGGCGTGATTTTAATTCAAATGTAATTGAAGAGTTATTTGATAACGATGTTGAAATTGAAACTGCCGAATGCGCAAAAGAAGCCTATGACATTCTACTGCAAGAAAAACCGTTTGATATAATTCTTACGGATTTGCAAATGGAAGAGGATTTTTCTCCTAAATTTGCAGGAGAATGGCTTGTTGAACAAATTAAGACCTTTAATCGTTATATAAATACAAAGATTGTAATAATTTCAGCATCATATAATGCCAGAATTGTTGCCGACAATCTCGGGGTTCAATGTATTCCCAAACCGACAGCACTCACATCTCTTTCAGTGTATAAAGAAGTTCTCGGAATAGTATGAAAAAAATCTTTACAATATTCTTAATATTATTTCTTTCAATTTCCGCCGTTATAGCGTCGGGTGAAAACTACTACAGGTACGAATCAAATTTGGATGTGAAATTTGTTCCTTTAAATGATACTGATTCACTTGATAAGGATGCTCGCAAAGAATATAAAAAAATCTTGAAAAATGAAAAATATTTTGCCAAGAAAAAATATTCTAAAGCTGAAAAACTTTTTCCGGATTTTTTACCGAATGTAGCGAGATTGATTAATGTATATTCTGATAAAAAAGATTTTCCTAAAGCTTTAGAGTATGCAATAAAGCTCAATGAACTAGATAAAATAAATCTGTTTCCGAAATCCGCAAAAGAATATAGACTCGGAGTATTATACTCGCAAAACGGAGATTATATAAATTCAAATAAGTATCTTTTGCCTTATATAAATACAAATTCACTTGCGCTTTTCCAAGTGGCACAGAATTATTACTTCATGCAAGATTTAAAAACTGCAGCAATGTACGCGCAAAAAATATCTGATAATTCTGAAATTTTTATCTCGGCTCAAGAAATGTTGTACAATATTTACGGTATAATAAAACAACCCGGAAAAGCATATACTGCTGCTAAAAACCTTGTAAAATATGACCCTGCAAATCCGGGTAATTATCTTAAGTTGGCCTCTGTTACAACAAATAATGCGGAAAAACTTACAAATTTATACAGAGCGAAGAAGATTTATAAATTGCAGGAACTGTATACCGTGCTTCCGCAAATAAACCAAGCCATAACACCTTTGGAACAGCAAAAGATAGATAATGCATATAAGAAAATCACAGTGTACTGTAAAAAACCTGATTGGAATAAAATAAAAAACAAAAATGCAAACTTTTTAAAAGACGATATATTATACTGGGATTCGAGACAGAATGAGTTTTTTGAAACAGCAAATGATTGTATAGCAAGATACAAAGGTAATAACCTTGCCGCGTGTTTTAATGACTTGATTCTTACGGAAGAAAAACTTGATAAAGAACTTATAGCAGAAAATGCAAGAAGAGAAGCTGAAGCGCAAAAGCAGGCAGAAATAATGTTACTTATGCGCCAAAATGCACTGATAGAAGAACAAAACCGTTTGCAATGGATGAGATATAATTATTACTATCCAAGATATTACTATGGGTATTGGTGGTAAGGGCAGTGTTTAATATTATTTAAGAAGGCTATAATATAGTTGTATATAAGAGAGGGGATTATGTTGAAAAATTTATCAAAAGAATTAAAAGAATTTATTTTACGCGGCAATGTAATAGATATGGCTGTTGGTATAATTATTGGCGCTGCTTTTGGTAAAATTGTGGATTCTCTTGTAAAAGATATTATAATGCCACCTATCGGATTAATTCTCGGAAAAGTCAATTTTTCAGACTTATATTTTCAAATTTATCCCCGTAATATTCATTATGAATCTCTGAGTGCAGCGCAAAATGCCGGAGCTGTTACAATTAACTACGGTCTGTTCCTTAATACCATAATAAGTTTTATTATTGTTGCGTGCGCGGTATTTTTTGTAATTAAATCAATAAGCGTGATGAAAAAATCTGTTTGTAAACAAGCAGAGGTGAATGATGGTGGAAAAGAACCCCAAACAAAAATCTGCCGTTTTTGTTATACGGAAATCCCCGTAAAAGCTGTCAGATGTCCTAACTGTACTTCTGAATTGGGCTAAAAGTGCGGTAAATAAAAAGGGTATTTGTAGATTTTGTCTTAATTATCTGAAATACCCTATACAAAAAGAAAAGTTTGCCAAGAGATTGATGGCAAACATTAAATAAACACGAGGATATTAAGAGAGAGTATAAAAAGAAACTTTTTTGATAAGCTTTTGATTATTTTCAAACCGCTTATTTGTTTTTAATTTTTCATTTTTTACATCTTTGAACTTTTATCCCTTACATATATATAAAGTCATTTTGTTTTAAAAAATTGCCTATTTAAATTAAAATTTTAAGAATTGTAACATCGCTTAAAATATTATAAACATTGAATCTAAAGAGTATATAATCCATAAATAACCTTTGTTTATTATAAGATTTATCCCCTTATTTCATGCGTATAAAAACTTAATCTTTTCTTTACATAACCCTTTTTTGTGCTACTATATATACTATAAGGGGATGGTTTTAAGCTTTTTTGCTTATGGAATTGAGCGGCTACATCCATGAAAAAGGATAGAGGAGAAGGATTTTGACTCAACAGCAGAATATATTTTCGGACGGTAAAATAGTACCGGTTAATATCAGAGAAGAAATGAAAAAGTGTTACATAGATTACGCAATGAGTGTAATCATAGGTCGTGCGCTTCCGGATGTACGTGATGGTTTAAAACCAGTTCACAGACGTATTTTATACGCAATGAACGAGCTGGGAATGACACCTGATAAGCCATTTAAGAAATGTGCGCGTATCGTAGGCGAAGTTCTTGGTAAATATCACCCGCATGGCGATACTGCTGTCTATGATGCACTTGTACGTATGGCACAAGACTTCTCAACACGCTACCTAACTGTAGACGGGCATGGGAATTTCGGTTCCGTAGACGGTGACGGAGCCGCTGCAATGCGTTATACGGAAGCCCGTATGCATAAAATTACGACCTCAATGCTTGCTGATATTGATTGTGAGACTGTTGATTTTGTTCCGAATTTTGACGGATCGCTTGAAGAACCTTCTGTATTACCGGTAAGGCTGCCTATGCTTTTATTAAACGGAGTATCCGGTATTGCCGTTGGTATGGCGACTAATATTCCTCCGCACAACTTAAGAGAAGTTGTTGACGGCACTATTGCATTAATTGATAATCCGCAAATAACTGTTGAAGGATTAATGGAGCATATTAAAGGTCCTGATTTCCCGACTGCGGCTACAATTGTCGGGCTAAATGATATAAAACAAGCCTATGAAACCGGCAGGGGATCTATTAAAATGTCAGCTGTCGCAACTATAGAAGAAATTCCGGGCGGCGGCGGAAGACAGGCAAGAACTGCTATTATCGTAACCGAAATTCCGTATCAGGTTAACAAATCCATGCTGATTGAGAAAATTGCGGATTTGGTTAAAGAACAAAGAATTAATGGCATATCCGACTTGCGTGATGAGTCCGACAGAGAAGGAATGCGTATTGTAATTGAGCTTAAGCGGGATGCAAAACCGGAGGTTGTAAAGAATAATTTATTCAAATACACCCAGCTTGCAACCACTTTTGGCGTAAACATGGTTACTTTATGCGGCAAACAGCCTAGACTCTTAAACCTTTACGAAGTCTTAAACGCATTTGTTGAACACAGGGCTGAAATTGTCACAAGAAGAACTATTTA
>CALUSF010000074.1 GCA_944323325.1 Candidatus Gastranaerophilales bacterium | reverse complement strand
ATACAGCCGGCTTTGCAAGATAATATTGAAACGCCTAAGGAACCCGAACCGCAAGTCGAACCGGCTCAAGATGCCTCCAAAGAGGTTTCTACGCAAGAGTCTGCTGTTAGTAATGAAGATTTTTCACAAACAATGGAGCACCAATCTTCCGAGTTGACTTTAATCCTTCTCGGTGTGCTTCTTGCAATTATAATATCAGTATTTTTTGTTTTAAAAGCAAAAGACAAAATGCTTGAAATAACCGGCGAATCTACCAAATTTGACATTGATGATGAACCTAAGAAGAAAGAAAAGAAGAAACCTGACAGGCAAAAAATCAGAAATACAATTAAGACATTGGATAAAATGTATACAAAACCGGTCAAAATGCCGGTAAATACGCCTGCTGAAGAAAATATTACGCCGGATGAAGCAGCAGAACAGCAAAATGTCTATGTTGATTTGGATGAGCTTTTTCAACAATCAACGCAGCAAGCTTCCGAAAATAATACTGAAGCGGCCGATGATGAAAACAGCGCATTGGACGAATTTTTAAACGCATATTTTTCTGATGAAGAAGATATGCCGGCTGAACAGATTGTTGAAGAAGACAGTTTTAATAAAGAATTGTACGAAAAATATATTAATAACGAAAATTTAAGATTTTCCAAAGATGATATTGAGTGTATCAATAAACTCCTAAATAATGAAATCAGTGACGATACAATGCGTAATATTTCCAAATTCGTTGTTTCTACACCGGTAGAAGAAAAGAAGCCGTCACGCACAGAAATTCTGGAGAATTTTGTAACAGCTTATACTATAAGACAGAATATAACATTTACGCATGATGACGTGGAAGCATTATATAAGTTAATAAGTGTAGAAATTGATAAAGATTTTCTCACCGATTTAAAAACAAATCCGCACAGAATGGAAGAAATGCGGCAAGAAATTACACGTCCAAAGCCGCATAAAACTTCTGAAATTTTAACTTTAAACGTAAAAGATATGCTCCCTGATTTATCGGAGGCTCTGAAACGTCAGGGCGGCAGACGTATAGAATCAGAGGTTAAGCCGCAGGTAGTATACTACAGCGAAGGATATGAGGTAAGTAAATTAAAGCTTGATTATTCTCTCCCCGATCTGGCAAGCGAATTGAATAATGATGAAGCTTATAAATCCCGTCCTTCTGATGAAATTCAGCTTGTAGAAACGGGCTATGATGTAGAAAAAATGAGTGTATCTGATGGCGAATTGCCAGACTTGGCAGATGTACTTAAAAATCCGGAAAAATACAATACTCCTAAAGAAGAACCTGTGGTTATTGATGAAGATGCATTATTAAAAAATATATCAAATGTTACATTTAAACCGTTTTATGACGAAAGCCGTGAGTTTGAAGTTGTAAATAATTTCGATGATTCAAAAGCCCCGAGTGTTTCTGATATGCAAGCAGAATTTAATCAGATAAGCGGCGGATTTGAAATTATTAACGAAGATGAAGACGATAATAATCAGCCTCAGGATAACAGTAATGTTGTGGATGATTTTGAGTCTCTCTATGATGACCATTATGTAGATTTTGATAAAGGTATTGAAGCTATAAAAGAACAGGAATTGCCGAAATTTGAAAGAAAAATTCCCGCCAAAGCTTCTAAACTTTCACCCGATGCGGAAGCACAAAAACTTATTCAAGAGATAGAAAAAAAACGTACAGTACAAAAGAGCCGACTTGAAAATGCAAAACCTCAAGAAATTAAACCCAGAGAGCCGGTAAAACGGGAACAATCAGTTAAGTCTGAAGTATCAGCGCCAAAACAAGATACAACAAATAATGTTTCTGCAAAAAAATGTATGTATAACGGCGTAGAATATTCCATAATTGGCAGTGCAAACTTTTCAGAAAATATGGGGTGCTATCTTGTTAACGCTGAAAACGGCTATAATATTTTAGGGTTTATCGGCGGAAGAACATTTGAACTAAAGAACTACGAAAGCTTGCCAAATACAAGACTCCAAGCCAGAATAAGCGAAAAACTGGATGACGGCTCAGCAAGGTATATTATTCGTATCGGTATGCATAAGTTTATTATGAACGTAAACAACGAAAACAATACTATGGAGTTTATAATGGACTTATGTTAAAGAGAGTTGCGGTTGTTATAATTGCGGCTTTATTATTGTGCGCCTGTTCAAGAAAAGAGTATGAGGAAATTACATTTTCTTCCTGGGGTTCTGCTACTGAAGTTCAGATACTGAAAGATATTATCAAGGAATTTGAACAACAAAATAATGGAACAAAGGTAAACTTTATACATATTCCGCAGAACTATTTTCAGAAAATCCACCTTTTGTTTGCTTCTCAAAAAGCCCCTGATGTAATTTTTATCAACAATTTGTATTTACCCGTCTACGCTTCAAAGTTGGAAGATTTAAGCAAAAAAGTGACGGTAAACGAATTTTACCCCCAAAGTATACAAGCTCTTACGGTTGACGGAAAGTTGTACGCAATTCCGCGTGATATATCAACTCTTGTTTTTTATAGAAATAAATCTTTGATTAACAAAACACCGCAGAATTTGGATGAACTTATAAAAATAATTTCAGATGTTAAGCCGTACGGAATAAGTTACGAAAGAGATATTTATTTTGCACTCCCTTATATTTTGACATTCAATGAAAATATATATAATCCTGATAAATCAATTGTATTCTATAAATCACTTGAAGGAAAGTACGCTCCTGCACCTTATCAAGTCGGCAGCTCTACTCTTGCTCAAATGTTTATGGATGGAAAAATCGGATTGTACTTATCAGGGAGGTGGATGTATCCGAAAATTAAAGAAAGAGCTTCTTTTGATTGGGATGTAATAACATTTCCGGGTACTGTGCCTCTTGATGCTTCCGGCTGGGCAGTCTCCAGGGATTCCAAACATAAGAAAGCGGCTTTAGAATTTGTTAAATTTTTATCTTCTTCTCAAAGCAGCAGATATTTTACATCCACGGGGCTTATTGTTCCTGCAAGAATTGATACGGCGAAGAATTTAGATAACAAAGTTTTTCTTGATGCAATTGATAAATCAAAGGTAATACAGATTGATAAGAATTACAGAAAAATTACTGACAAAATGAATAAAGAATTGTTTAAATAAGCTTTTTATGATATTCTTAACAAGAACGAGGAGTATTATATGGAAAGAAATGTTATATGTATAAAATGGGGTACAAAATTCGGACCGGAATATGTTAATAAGCTTTATAGAATGGTCGAAAGGAATTTAACACTTCCTCACAGGTTTGTCTGCTTTACTGATAATGCAGATGGAATTACAGACGGAGTGGAAATAAGGCCGCTTCCGGAGCTCAATGACGAGGGTATACCGGATAGAATGTGGAAAAAACTCGGGCTTTTTGCAAACCCGCTTTCAGATTTGACCGGAACTGCTTTATTCTTGGATTTAGATATTATAATAAGAGATTCTCTTGATCCGTTTTTTGAAGTGGAAGGCAGCTTTTTGATATGTAAAGATTACGATTTCCCGCATGATATAATAGGAAATTCGTCCGTATACAGGTTTGAAATCGGTAAGCATGCCGACATTATTGAGCATTTCTATCGGGAAGGTAAAGACATAAGAAAAAGATATAAAAATGAACAGGCGTTTTTATCTTATGAAATGGATAGAAAAGGTTTATTGAAATATTGGCCGAAAGATTGGATTGTAAGTTTTAAGCGTCAATGTCTGCATAAATTTCCCGTCTGCTGGTTTAAAACTCCCAGAGATCCTGAAGAAGCAAAAATTCTTATTTTCCACGGAAGGCCTACACCAGAAGAAGCATACAAAGGCTACTTTGGCAAATGCGGATTCAGGTATATTAAACCGACAAAATGGCTGGACAAATATTGGTATTAACATAAAAACGGAATTGTCCGTTTTGTTACATTTTTTTCAAAAGTGTAACAATTTTTGAAATTTATTGCAAAATTATCTTGAAATAGTATAATTTAGTAGAATAGTGTATTACACAATAATGAAGAGGATAAAAAACATGAGTACATTAGAAAAAGTAAAAAAAGTTGTAGTTGATCAATTAAGCTGTGACGAAGCTTTAGTTACTCCTGAAGCTAGTTTTACTGCTGATTTGGGTGCAGATTCTTTAGACACTGTTGAATTGGTTATGGCTTTTGAAGAAGAATTCGGATGCGAAATTCCTGATGAAGAAGCTGAAAAAATCCAAACAGTACAAGATGCAGTTAACTACATCGACGCACACTCATAGTAAAATTTAAATTTATATTAGGAGGGTGAGGATTTTGTATATTTTCGCCCTCTTATTTATTATTAAGGGAAAAAGGAAAATGACGAAACGTAGAGTTGTAATAACGGGACTGGGAGCTGTTACTCCGTGCGGAATCGGAGTAAATAAGTTTTGGGATTCAATGTTAAAAGGGAAAAGCGGTGTATCTTTAATTGAAGCAATTGATACAGAAAGGCATACAGTTAAGATTGCAGCCGAAATTAAAGACAAAGATTTTAATCCTGAAGATTATATTGAACCAAAAGACGCAAAGAGAATGGACAGGTTTACACAGTTTGCAATGGCTGCCGCTGATGAGGCTATTGCAGATGCAAAACTTGATGAAGCCGGAATTGATCCGTACAGAATCGGTGTTCTGGTAAGTTCTGCCGCAGGTGGTTTTAAAACTTTTGAAAAAAACCACATGGCAATGATAGAAAAAGGACCTACAAAAGGTTCTCCGTTTACGGTTCCTATGCTTATTGTAGATATGGCATCCGGCCGTGTTTCGATGAAACACGGGTACAAAGGCGTTAATAAAGCTGTCGTATCAGCTTGTGCAACAGGTTCTCATTCTATCGGTGACGCATTCCGTACAATTCAATACGGCGATGCTGATGTTATGGTTGCAGGGGGCTGCGAAGCTACTATTACTACGCTTGGTATAGGTGCTTTTACAGCCGCAAGAACGTTGTCCAAAAGAAACGATGAACCTGAAAAGGCATCAAGGCCTTATGATAAAGACAGAGACGGTTTTGTCATGGGTGAAGGTGCCGGGGTTCTCGTGCTTGAAGAATACGAGCTTGCGAAAAAACGCGGTGCTCATATATATGCAGAAATTGTCGGCTATGGTCAATCTGCGGATGCTTATGATATGGTAGCGCCGGATCCTGACGGTAACGGGGCTATTAAATCAATGGAACTTGCCCTTGCCGATGCGGGATTGAAACCTGAAGATATTGATTATATCAACCCTCACGGTACAAGTACCGGTTTGGGTGATATTGCGGAATCTCAGGCTATTGCTAAAATTTTTGGCGATAAAGAAAAAAATAAAAATCTCGTTGTAAGTTCTACAAAAAGTATGCATGGGCACATGCTCGGCGCAACGGGTGCTGTTGAGGGAATTGTTTGTGTAAAAACAATTACAGATGGTAAAGTTCCTCCGACAATTAACTTAGATAATCAGGATGAACATGTTGCTAATCTTGACTACGTCCCTCACAAGGCAAGAGATAAAAAAGTTCGTGCCGCTTTGTCAAATTCATTCGGGTTTGGCGGTCACAATGCAACTTTGATATTTAAAGAAGTTAAATAGTTTTCGCGATAGTAAATCCTAAAAATCCGCGGGTTATGTAAAACCTGCGGATTTATTTTTATTTTGGCATATTTTGTTTTAAATAATTGATTTGATGTTAAAATCAGCCTAAATTCTCCCAATCACCGTTTTCTATGAGTTTGCGGATTTCGGCTTTGACATCAGAGTTATCGGTTTTGGCTTGCAGTTCTTTTATTAATTTTTCTTTTTCCTCTTCACTAAGCGGTTTATTTTTTAAATTATTTTTTATAATTTGTTTTGCGCTGTTATTTTTACGTCCTTTTTTGATTAAAAGAATGGCAAGTCCTGCGGCTCCGAGTGCTGCAAGCCCTCCGAGTACAACTTTTTTACGGGTATTATTTTCTGTTTTTTTGTCATTGGCATTCGCTGCATGATAATTTTCAGCCGCGGCACAGAATTTTATGGAACTGATTTGTCTTAGCATAGGCACCTTCCTATATAAATAAAAACAAATTAACAAGAAAAATTGCCTGATTAATCAATTTAATATTTCTTGTAAAGGGGTATTCTGCTATGGTAAAGTAAAAAATAAGGAGAGGTTATGAACAAAAACATTATTATCATTTTACTTATTTTCCTTGTACCGTTAGGTGTATATTTCGGACTTACAAGAGATAAATTAACGACATTACCATCAGTAGCCGCATCAGGGTCCGAAATAATTAAGTTCTCTTCGCCAATGTGTTACGAATGCCAGGAGCTTGAAAAAGTTTTTGAAGAAGTTTTTCCCGAATACAGTAAGGATATTACTTTAAGAAAAATTGATGTTACTCAAAAGGACAAAAATACAAAGGCATTAATAAAAGAATACGAAGTGAAACTTGTTCCGACAACTGTTTTCAAAGACGAACAAGGAAATGTAAAGAGACGCATAGAAGGCGCTATTCAGCCTAAAATACTTGAGAACTACTTGAAAGAGCTTATAAATGGATAATCTTACACAAATATTTTCTGCGGGAACAACAGGTGCACAAGTTTGGATATTGATGTTTTTGGCTTCATTTGCGGGTGGCGTAATTGCTTCAATATCTCCCTGTTCACTTGCGATGCTTCCTTTAATTGTCGGATATGTAGGCGGATATTCAAAAGAAACTCCTTTCCGAACATTTATACAACTATGCTTTTTTATTTTCGGAACCGCAATAGTATTTTCTGTTATTGGAATAATATGTGCGATTACAGGAAGTGTATTTGCATCGGCACTTGGCGGATATTTTACAATTATTATGGCTTCACTTTTAATGGTAATGGGTTTAAAAATTGCGGGAGTCCTTGATTTTGAAATTCCTGTTATCATAAAGGCCATGCCGGTAAACTCCGCAAATTCGCTCTTTATTTATCCGATTCTTTTGGGTATAACATTTGCTCTTGCAGGAACTCCATGTTCTACTCCAATTTTGGCGGGGATTATGGCATTTGCGGCTATGGGCAAAAATCTTATTGCGGCCGTTATTATGCTGTTCTTGTTTGCACTAGGGCAGGGCTTAATTCTTATTATTGCGGGAATTTTTACATCCACTCTCAAAAACCTGAAAAAAGCTGCGGGATTTACGGATACACTTATGAAAATAAGCGGCGTGTTATTAATTCTTGTAGCGGTTTATCTTTATTATAAGGTTTTTGCACCGCTTTTATAGTTACCGTTAATTTTCAACATTAAAGTCTTTTCCCAGAAAAAAGACTTTTTTAAAAATTGTAATATATTGAGTTTGCGGAAAATATGCATTTTCTCGCAAACTCCCTGGAACGGTTTCACATCAGGTTATGGTCTATCCCACACACGGCCTGATGTTCACACACCTAATGGTGGATTTAAAAAGCGGATTGTCGGCAGAGTGCAAAGTGCTTTTGCAAAGCAAAACACGCAGACACATTTAACGCCGACAACCTAGCTAATTCGAAAAACTGTGGGAATGAATTACTACACAACTCCCGCTAATGCATGTCATTTTTCGACTTTTTCCACATCCTCTATTTGTATTTTGTGAAAGAAAGAGGGTTTATAGTCATTATTGTTAGTCTGTTCGGCGATGAATTTATTAACTCTGCAGGTTATTATTAATTTCGAAAGTTAAATTTTTATTACCTGATAGAAGTTTATTTTCAATTATTTCGGAAGCTGTTTTAATAAACGCTCCGCAAGGTCGTTCTTTATAATATTGTTCAGTTCGCTTTGACGGTATCGGAGAATCTGCGCCTGATTCGAGTCCTAAAAGTTCACGGCAGATTATTGTACCATGTCTAGACTTAAATTCTTGCGCCAGATCTTGTATAAGTTTGTAGTGTTTCGCTTTAACGGAATCATTGTTAGGTTCGGTGTATCCGTTTAAAATTCCGGCAATAAGAAACATCATGCTGACAGCTCCGCAAACTTCCCGCAATCTGCCCATACCGCCGCCAAAAGATGACGCAAGCTTAAGCGAAGTTTCTTTATCTAATCCAGTTATACCAGAAAAGGCCAAAAGCACTGCTTGGGCACAGTTATAGCCTTGATAAAAATTTTTACAAGCATTTTCTGAATAAATTCCCATAAAAACATTTTAAATAAAAAATGAACAATTTAAAATTTAATTTCGTTAACATAATGTAAAACAAATAAGGAGAAAATATTATGACAGAAGAAATCAAAGTTACGGAAGAAAAACAAACATGCTTATGCCAGAGCAAAGGTTTTAAGAAATTTTTAATTGTAGCAGGAGGCTCATTTGTAGGTGTATTTTTAGCATTAAGCTTATTTGCAGCTCTTCATAAACCCCCGATGCCTCCAATGCCAATGAATCCTTATGCATTTGGCGGACCAGGTCCCCAAATGGTAAGACCTTGTCATTGTCACCATCATCATTTTAATAAGGGACACCGCGGAGACTTTCACAAAAAAATTATGAAAGACCGCATGGGTAAACAATTACCGCCAAGAGCTGACCGTCCGGAAATTGATGATTAATTAAGTTTAAAGACCTGCAAAAAAGCAGGTCTTACTTTTTTGCTTGAAATTAAAAAATGTTTATGCGAAGATTATTTGGTGATAATTGAATATCAATTGTGACTTATGGCAAGGTAGCCGACATTAGTTCTGTGAACGAAGTGAGCTAGAAATAATGGAGTCCTGAACTTGTTTCAGGTTCTGAGCGGATACCAAAATGAAAAGTTAATATGACTTATGGCAAGGTAGCTCCCCGAGTGAGTGCAACGAACGAGATTAAAGAAAATGTGAGAGCAGCGCTCGAAGCAACTGAGCCAATGACAATAGAATAGCAAAATAGACTTATGGCAAGGTAGCTCAGTTGGTGAGAGCGCACGGCTCATACCCGTGAGGTCGAGAGTTCGAATCTCTCCCTTGCT
>CALUSF010000073.1 GCA_944323325.1 Candidatus Gastranaerophilales bacterium | reverse complement strand
GTACATACAGCCAATGAGCAAATTTTATCTGCTATGAATGTACTTAATTCATTCAATCAGAATAATGTTCAAAATGGGTAGTGTTCACACAATGCACATGGTATATAATATTAAAAGCCCGAAACCTTTATGGTTCGGGCTTTTTAAGTGGAGGAGGAGGTGGGATTCGAACCCACGGTACGCTCGCACGTACGACGGTTTTCAAGACCGCTCCAATCAACCGCTCTGGCACTCCTCCAAAGGATTTAATTGAGTGTAAATCTATATTACATAAAACATAATGACTTGTAAAGAGAAAATATTACTTAAAAAAATATCAATGTTTTGGTATACTTTTATATGGAGAGTATTTATAATGTTTGATTATTTTAAAGGCTTTGTAACAGACAAAAGGAAAACAGCAAAAGGAACTTTTGTTACGATTGAAGCAGCAGGAGCCGGATATTTGCTCGAGGTAAATGAACGGGAGTTTGCCGGTATAAAGACAAGTGAGGCAGATATACAAAAGCTTTATACATATTTGGTTCACAGGGAAGACGCTATGTCCTTATATGGTTTTGCAAATAAAGAAACCCGCGATATATTTCAGATACTGCTTTCGGTTTCCGGTGTCGGTGCAAAAATGGCACTTGCATTATTAAATGAGTTTGATGCATGTGATTTAATTTCACTTGTTATAAACGGAAATTTTAAAGAACTTACCAGGGCAAAGGGAGTCGGGCCGAAACTTGCTCAGAAAATTATATTGGAGCTTAAGGATAAACTTATAAAAACAGAATTGCCGCAGACGGCTTGTGCACTTCCGCAAACACAAGCAATCGGAGACACAAGGGCGGTTTTAATTTCTTTGGGATATGAAGAGAAAGAAATTGAAGATGCTGTTAAGAAGGTTTTCTCAACCATAGATAATAATGCAAATTCAGAGGAAGTTTTAAGAAAAACTCTTACATATTTATCAATGTAAATTATTGTAAATTTTTTTCTTAAACTAAGCAAAAAAAATTTTTATAGACCTTCATATATTAGAAGAAGAAGGTTAAGTATGAACTTAAAAATATCAACAAACAATTTTAATATAAGATGTCCGATTTTTAAAAACCAAAAATCAGAGCATTCAACTGCTCCGAATAGGCTGGAAAAATCTCCGGAGCAAGATTCTTTTGAGATTTCTTTAGGGTATGTTAATGATACTCACGGACAAACAAATAACATGATGAGAATTTTATCCGGAATTAAAGGCGATTTGAAACTTTCCGGCGGAGATAACGATATTGGTGATGAAAAAAATAAAGCTGTTCACAGAGCTACGATTAAATTTTTAAATATTGCGAATATTAAAGCTTCTGCTCTGGGAAATCATGAACTTGATACGACGCAAGAAGATTTGGTTGATTCATTACGTGACTTTGGCGGTGATTTTCTTGCAATAAATTTTAGAAAAGAATTAATTGATGAATTGGACGAAGATGAAATAAAAGCGTTGGGTCGTGCTCCGCTTGATAAAGCCTTAAAGAACTCTAAAGTTGTAGAGGTCAACGGAGAGAAAATCGGGCTGGTAGGTGCTTCACCCGTAGATATGTTTGAAAGATTAACACACCCTGATTATCATAAAGACTGTTCTGTCGATGCGTTGGAAGATACTATTGAAGATATACAAGAAGAAGTGGATAATCTGAAAAAACAGGGAATTAATAAAATTATACTGCTGTCGCACCTTGGCCACAGTAAAGATCAAATAGTAGCCCAAAATACACGTGATATTGATGTTATAGTTGGAGGGCATACTCATGAGCTGCTGAGAGGTATTAAGGACGGCAAAAACCTTTTCTATTCAACGAACGGTGAACCAGTAGTTTTAACCGAGGCCGGCAGGGACGGAAATTATTTTGGTCGATTGGACTTAACATTCAATAAAGACGGTGTTATTACAAAGGCTCAAAATAATATAGGTGAAACCAGATTATTCCATAAAAATATGATTAATCAGTATGTTTTTGATGAGATTTTGGGAAAACCTGAGATTGTCGGATTTATTAAACAGGCGCCTCCTCCGCCGACAAGTCTTATAGAAGAGAACCCGCATGCAAACTTTGTATGTGATGCGATGCGTGCGGAAATGGGAGCAGATATCGCGATTTGGAACAACGGCGGTATCAGAAACTTTTTCCATGAAGGAGTAATTGATTCAAGAGATATTAAAGATATCGCGCCGTTTTTTGACAGAATGTCTCTGGCGGAAGTTTCTGAAAAAACATTGGTTGATATGTTTAAGGAAACCGTAAAGACTACATATACAAGTCATGGTAACAAGCCGGGATTAATTGCTGTTTCAGGGTTAAATTATACTGTAAATCCTAAAAAAGCGAAACTTACCGCGATGAACTTTGTTGATAAAAACGGGAATGTTATACCGATTAATATTGATAACCCCCGTGAAGATAAGATGTACAAAGTCGCAACAGATGAGTTTATGATGTCTGCAGGTGCTGACTTTGCAGTTCTTGCTCCGCACGATAAGTGTATAAAAATATTGCCTTATGATAAGGATGTTTTGACCTGTGAATATATAAAACATTTGGATAAACCAATAGTCATTAATCAAACAGGCAGAATAAAGTTTGAAGAATAATTTTATGTTTTGTTAATTCTCGGAATGATTTTTAAGATAAAATCGCGGTGAATTAAATATAATAACGGGAAAAGCCTAAGCCGATTGGCGAATTTACAACATGTTAAGTGTATGTAATCATGTGTATGCTTTAAAAATCCGGCTTTTCAAGAGGAGAGATATATGGAACGTTTGAAAAAGAATGAAATTATTGCAAAAGCAATTGAGAATAATGTTACATCACAAAACGCGTTGTTGCTGCTCAATTTAGATGAAATAATATATCTTGACAAAATCAGAAGAATTTTAAACTGTTTTTCACTTGAAAGTATGTTGTATAACTTCGCAGAAATGTATGACATTCCGCCGGAGTATAAAAAAAAATTAAAAAAAGAAAATTCAAAGGAAGCGAGGCTTAAAACTAAATATGAAAAAGTTTTGTATGAAGCCTTTATGAATATGCCGGAAAAAATTGCAGATTTAATGCCGGAATTTTTAACAAAAGTATTAAAACAAGATTTTACATCTATAGATTCGATGCGGCAAAAAATTCTTTCAAATCCGCAATGCCAAAAATATATTCAGGAAATTGAGAAAAAGTTAGACTTTAATAATCCGTATAATAAAACTAATCTCATCGAATATATGAAGAAAAAATATTCTCATTGTGATGATTATTACTATGCAGAATTAATCAGTAATATTATGGGCTCTGATGCTTACGGACTTTTATATATAACTTTTGAAGAATTGAATTTTTGTCTTTAAGTATAAATGAGCCGGCGGAAATGTTAATTTCCGCCGAGCTTTATTTAGTGTTAGGAGTAAATCACTTTTGGAACAGAAGCAATAGTTTTTGTATGAAGCTTAAATCTCTGAATGTTTTAGAACCGCTCGAATTTGTATTCTTTTTAACATCCATAAGCTTGTTGGTTTTACTTGCGGCTTCACCGTTCATTTTCATTGCTTGTTCAAGATACTTAACATCAAACGGGTGTTTTGCAAGTTCCGAATCGGCAACACCATCCAGCGTGCTCCTGAAAATCTTTCCTGCTTCTTCCGCTATAAGTTCAATTTCACCGTTAGAGTAACCTTCTTTGGTCAGTTTTTTAGCAAAATCTTTAAATTTTGAGCTTTCAAGGAATTTTGAAGTACTGATTGCATCAATATTTTGTTTTTTCAAATACATATCTAACAATGCTTCTGCTTGCTCAACATCAGGAAGCGGAACTTCTATTTTGTTATTGAACCTTCTGAGTGCAATAGGGTCTACAATACCGTTTTGAGGGTGGTAATTTGATGTTGTTATAACGATTACGTTATTGCATTTTTCTTTAATTTTATCTAATCCAGTTAGTAAAGCAGCCCTTGATTTTGCAACTTCTTCAGCTCCGTGTGCACCATCCGGAACTTTTCTCATAACCGCGTCAATTTCATCTATGCATACGACAAGTTTTCTGTCTTTAAGTTCTTGCGCTTTGTGTATAATTTCGTCAAATAAGTTGCTTATTTTAATACTTGCAGCATCTTTATACGGAGAACCTATATCCGGATATTTAATGCAGGTAAACATTGACCCTGTCTCTTGTGCAAACTGTTTAGCTACATAAGTTTTACCGGTACCGCCGTGTCCGTATAGGTACATAATATCAATTTTATTACTTCCGCCTCCCCATTTTTTTGCTTTTTCAGAGAGTTTTGTTGAAGAAATAATATTTTTAAATACGTTTTTTAATGCTTTTGAGGTAGTTTTAGAGTTGAGCGACGCAACATTTTTTTCTTTGGCAAAATCTTCCCATTTTAAATCTACACCGGTAAGAGACTTAAATTCGTCAGCTGCACCACCTTTGCCGCCCATACCCATTATTCGTTTGCTCATTTTTAAGCCTGCAATGCTTCCTATTGCCATAACTCCGAATGCAACGGCGAGCCCGACTTGAGCTAATACTCCGGTTTTATACCATCTCTCTTTACTTTTTTCTTTTTTTGCAGCATTGTTTTGCTCAATAGCTTGCATTAGAAATGTATCGTCCATTGTACTTTGCGGCATTGGAGGGGTATAGCGGTTATTATAGCTCATTACGTAAGGTACGGCTGCCGTATCTGATTTAAAAGCTACTTTATTTAACGATGTCACTGATTTTCTCCTTTTATTTTATTAGTGAATTTACGAGGGTCTGTATTTCTGCATCCGTTGCGTTCAGGTTTTGTTGATGAGACTTAATTGCTCTTATTATATCGTCAAAAGTAACTTTTTGTCCGATTTTGGCATCTTCACCCGCAGTACCTAAAATATTTGTAAGTTTTCTAAACGAAGTTTCATGATGCTTATTTGAAAGAAACTCCGCGATTTTATCCCATCTGGGATCGTTGATATTTTTAACGGTGTCATCTACCATTGTTCTTTGAGGATTTTGATAAAACTTAGAGACACTTTCTTTGATTTGTGATTTAGTAGGTAAATCTACAAGAACCTTTTGCGCAAATCTGTCTAACATTGCACTGTCCAAAACCTTGCCTTCCATTTTGGCAAGCTCAGGGTTAATTTTTAGGTTTGTTGCACCCATTACAATAATATTTTCTTTATTTGTAAGATCGTTGAATCCTTTTTTAAATGCATTTAAAATATCTTGAGACAGTTTTGCATTCGCGCCGACATCTTGCATCATAACAGAATCAATTTCATCTATAAATACAAAGTATTTTTGGTCGGGATTTTTATTTGCATCTTTAATTATGGCTTGCATAGTACCGAGAACATTTTGTTCTGATTCTCCGTGCCATTTGGAATTCATTTTTGAAATATCCATTTCTACAAACTTAGCATTTGAAAACTTTTTAGCGATAGCATAAGCAAAAGTATTCTTACCTGTACCGGGAGGACCATAGAATAAAATTGCAGTGCCTTCTCTTGCGCCTTTTTTCATTATTTCATCATGGTGTTCAATCCGGTTTATTATTCTGTCTGCAGCTTCAATCTGGCTTTGTGGTAAAGCTATTTCAGATAAACTTTTTTCTTTCGCTAGATTTTTAAATTCGAGATTGAATTTCTTAAACAAGCCGGATTGTTTTGCCATAAAAGCCAAACTTCCGGCTAGCATTGCAAGAATTGCTATTTGAATCCCGGTATTCAGGTTCTGCTGCTTTTTAGCATTTTTTCGTGCCTTTTCCTGCTCTTTTATAAATGCATCTGCTTCACTCTGGTAAACAGGTGCTTGTGCTGCACGAAAATTTATATTGTATTTGAGCGGCGCTGAGATATTATTTGTTACGCTTTTAACTTCAGACATATTTACTCCTACACTTGTACTTCTATCATGTATAAAACAAAAAAGTTTACAAAATTGCTTAAATGTAAAGAAATGTAAAAATTTTCCTTAAAACTCTAAAGTTTTTGAAAAAAATGCCGATAAACATAATATAAAGGGACCAAATAAAGGAAAGAAAAATGGGATTAGCCTGTAATCAAATTAGACTTTTAACATTAACTGCCCGCAAAGCCGATTGCGAGTACGGCATCTCCATGAATTCTATTGAGAAGATGGCCCTTACAAGAGAGCAGAGTGAACTTTCCAGAGAATATCAAAGTAAACTTAGCGCTTCTAAAATTGCTTATTACAATAACGGTCAGTATTACCAGATGAATTATTCCTATCTTATGGGATATGGCGCCGTATATGAGTCTATAATAAACGGGGATATGCCGTTAAAGAGTGATAATTCAATGATTTTATGTGATTATATGGGGCAGGTTGTTTTGAGTGATACTTATGCTAATGCTATTACCAGTGTTTTAGGCTCTTCTGCGATGGACAGCAACGGAAGAGGCGGAACATTCTCTACGGATAAAATTCCTGAAATATTAGCAGCATTCCTTCCGGGATTTTCCGCTGAACAGATTGAAACGGTCATTAATGGTGATACGGTATCCGGTTCCGCATCAGCCTCAACGGTTCAGGCAACAACAGGAGAAACAACCGGAAGCGCAACCATGGATACTACTGCTGGAACAACAAGTGCTATACAACAAGTTGTAGATTTTTATTATCCTATATTCCAAGCTGCAGCCGCAAACGGTTGGACAACCGAATATAATAAGGATATGAACCGTAATACTGATTATGTCAGCGATGCACTTACAAGCGGTACATTCCAGCTTGAAACTGTTGAAAGCGACGGTAATTACGATCCCGGAACATCTTTAACATACTTTATTACCAGCGGACTTGTAGTTGAGAATACAAGCAGCGAGGCAAGGGCAGAAATAACAGCCTGGTATGAAGCAGAAAAAGCTAAGATTTCCGAAAAAGAAGATTGGCTGGATATAGAAAATCAGGATCTCTCTACAGAACTGGAAGCTATAAATACCGAAATAGAGTCTGTAAAATCCATGATAGATGATGCGGTAAGTTCGGTATTTGACTGGGGTTCTTCATAGGGAGTAAATAAAATAGGCAGATAATACTTTTAAGTTAAAAAATTTAAAATAATCCTTTATTTCCTTTATACAAATAAGGCTTGCGTATTTCAGCAAGCCCTTTTTATTTTAATCTTTTTTTACCGTACTTTTTATATGCAGTTCTCTCAGCTGTTGCAAAGAGGCTTCGCCGGGTGCATCACTCATGAGATCTTTTGCACTTGCGTTTTTCGGGAATGCAATAACATCACGTATTGAATCCGTTCTGCATAAGAGCGCAACCAATCGGTCTAGACCTATTGCCAAACCTGCATGCGGCGGTGTTCCGTATTGAAGCGCGTTAACCATAAATCCGAACTTCTCTGTCGCTTCTTCTTCGGTTAAGCCCAGTGCCTTAAATATCTTCTTCTGGACTTCGCTTGAGTGGATTCTTACGGAGCCTCCTCCAAGCTCTGTACCGTTATATACGATATCATAAGCGATTGATTTAACATTACCTAAATCTCCGCTGTCTAACTTATCTAAATCACTTAGGTTTGGCGATGTAAACGGATGGTGCATTGCCATAAACCTGCCTTCTTCATCAGACCATTCAAACATCGGGAAGTCTACAACCCAAAGAAGACTATGCTTGTTTTCATCAATCAAATTGAGGGTTTTACCGAAGTGAAGTCTCAATCTGCCCATAATATCATAAACAAGCTTCGGTTTATCAGCCACAAAGAATATAATGTCTCCGGCCTGTGCTCCGGCCCTTTCCTGAATACGTTTTGCCTGATCTTCCGTTACAAATTTAAGTACCGGTGATTTTGCCGTTCCGTCTTCAAGATAAATTATATTAGCTAAAGCTTTTGCACCAAAAGATACCGCAAGTTTTGTAATATCGTCAATATCTTTTCTTGAATACTTAGCTCCGCCCGGGATTCTTATACCGCGTACAATTCCACCGTTAAGTAATGTGTTTTTAACAATTTCAAAGTTTGATTCAAGGATAATATCACCAATATCAAACAGTTCTAATCCGAATCTTGTATCCGGTTTGTCGGAACCGTATCTGTCCATAGCTTCTTGCCAGGGCATTTGAATAAACGGAGGCTTAATTTCAACTCCGGCAGCCTTAAATGCTTCAACAAGCAGACCTTCAACAACATTTATTACATCCTGCTGTTCAACAAACGATAATTCCATATCAATTTGAGTGAATTCAGGCTGCCTGTCAGCTCGAAGATCCTCATCACGGAAACATTTTGCAATTTGATAATATTTTTCGATTCCGCCGACCATCAAGAGCTGTTTAAATATTTGCGGCGACTGCGGAAGTGCAAAGAATTTTCCGGGTTGTACACGCGAAGGAACCAGATAATCACGGGCACCTTCCGGTGTTGTTTTAATTAAAATCGGAGTTTCGACTTCCAAAAACTCTTGATTATTCAAATAATTTCTTACTGCCTGAACAATATTGTGTCTTGTTTTCAGATTATTGAGCATTTTTTCGTTTCTTATATCAAGATATCTGTATTTCAGTCGGATATCTTCAGAAACACTTTCATCTCCGAGAACAAACGGCAAAACTTTAGATTCCGCGAGTATTTCAACCGTTTGGGGATACATTTCAACTTGTCCCGTAGGATATTTCTCGTTATATGTTTCTTCCGGACGTTTTGTAACTTTGCCTTTAACCGTAATTACATATTCGCTTCTGATTTTTTCAAAAGCTTTATGTACATCTGGGTTAATCTGCGGGTTAGCTACAAGCTGGAAAAAACCGCTTCTGTCTCTTAATTCTATAAATAAAATACCGCCAAGGTCGCGTACAGTTGAAACCCAGCCGGATAGTGTAACTTCTTCGTTCAAATTGTTGAGATTCAACTCACCGCAATTATTTGATTTCATTCGAGTTTTCAATTTATTCATCTCCCTAAAACTATATTGCCCTAAAATATTAACAAAAACATAAATAAAAGTAAATCATTGCCGTATTTGCTTAATGTATTTTTCTTCTCAATGTTATTAATAACTAAAATATGTTATATTATTATTATGCAGAAACGAACATATCTTAACGGCAGTATAAAAAACGGAAATTTAATGCGCTGGCCGATAAATAATTTGGTCGTGTATATTGCTCCGATGAAGTTTTATTCCAAGCCCGGAGAGGATGCTAAATTCAGGAAAATGGTGCTTGATGCATTTACCGTATGGGCGGCTGCTAGCGGAGGTAAATTGAGATTCCGCGTTACAAATGTTCTTTTGGAATCAAATATAAATGTTGATTGGAAGCGGGTTGACAGGCAGGCTCTGGGGCATTGTTATTTTAATTGGGATGCTCAGGGCAGATTATACGGAGCAGAAGTTTCAATCGGGCTCACTG
>CALUSF010000072.1 GCA_944323325.1 Candidatus Gastranaerophilales bacterium | reverse complement strand
TAGCTAATATTGTGTTATAATGTTTCATTTCACAATATTTTATATTTGATTGATTAACATTAAGAGGCATTGAACTAAGATTTTTTACTCCATAAGCATTAAATGTTACAGCATCCACATCTCTTTTAGCACTTACTATTTGAGCTAAACTACCCCCTAAAGAATGTCCTATTACTGTAATATTATAACCATTTTTCTTACAATATTTATATACTTCATCATAGAGATCTAATGCTTCTCGTTCTTGCGTTGGTAATTGTTTTTAATACCACATTTTGAGATCATCCTTTAAATCATCAACATTGTCTGTCCCTCTGTAGACAATGACTACATTATTTTTATTTTTTATTATATCTGCATAAAACCCGTTGTTTCCAGGTTTGCTAAATAATCTTTCATATCCTTGTGGCAAATCTTGTTTTGGATGATAGCTACTAATACAAAGTTGTTTAAATATCTCATGTTTTTTTATTTGTGAATTCATTTTGAGTTTCCCCTTCTAATTGTTTTGTGAACTTTAATTTGTTATAATAAGCATATGAAAATATCAGGAATTTTTGACAATATAGTTAATAGATTTAGTTCACACTTTTTAGTTGGTTTAATGTTATTAACAGTATTATCTATAAAACTTTTTACCCGATATTTTGTTAGCTATGAGAACCAAACATTAATCTGGATTATTCTTATCTTTGGTTCTACGATTTTATTACCTATATTATGTATGGCTACAATTCTTATTTATAAAGCTTTTTGGGATATAGAAAATAAATTCTCCGCCCTTCGTATAAAAAATAAATTAATTAATAATTGTATTTATAAAATAATATTTAATATATTATTTATTGTTGTCTGGATTTCATTAATATTTATAATCTGCAACTTTATTTTTCACTTGATAATAAACCCGAATGTGCAAAGTTTATTTTTCCCAATAGGATTTTTACTAATGGTAGCCATTATGCCTTTCTATTGGTTGATTAAAAAGATTTTACATAATATTGCAACATATAAATGTTGATTGATATTTCAAGTCTGCATTTTTCATAAATTTTTCCCTTATTAAACTAATACAAATTTAGCAAGGACTACTCTATCCAATATTCATATAGGTTTTTCAGAGCCAAAGCTCGCTGCTTTACAATGAACTCTTTTTCACCTAGTGTAATAGTTTGATATATTGTGCCTTGTTTGTTGATGATAATACTTATTGCAACAAACTCAGCTTCTTGATATTCTTTCCATTTTTCTTGAGCCTTTAGGATGTCTGAATATTCTTCTTCTGAGGTAACTGTTTTTAGTAAACCTAAATATTTGTCAATTTCTTTGAACCAAGAATCCATTGCTTTATATCCACATTCATTCATATCATGAGTTGAATAAACTTTAGCGACACAATCTCTTTTCGCCTTGTCGATTGGATGTAAATTCTCAAGATCGTTCTTTAGTTCTTCTGTTTTTTGCGAAGCTAAATCTTTTTCTTTATTTACCCCTAAATTTACCCCACTATTTACCCCTTGATTTGTTTGTTCGATTGGATTTTCATTTACCACTTCTTCTTGATCGGGATTTTGCAAGGCAGTTTTAGATTGAGATACTCCTTTAAGGCCGCAACCACAAGTTAATACAGAAACTAATAATGTTGTTACAATAATTTTTTTCATTTTTTTATTATAACTTATTTTAATATATTTCATGAAATGTTAATAAAAATTTAATAATCCTGACTTTAATCACTTATTTCTTTATAAAATTCCATGGTTTTTCTCAAGAAGAATTTGTGTTATAATACTCTGGGAAAGTGGTCTTTGATTGGTGCTTTTTACAAAAGAGCGGAAGGAATCCCTGTTATTTTAAAAACAGGGAGCTGGGAATAAAGGAGTAAATGTATTGACTGGGATTTGAAACCAGAAATTTATTGTCATTATAAACCTATACAGGTCTTCGATCCAGAAGATTGCTCGCGCCAGTTTAGGGCTATTTAATAAAACAAAAAACGCGGAATACGGGGAAAATGGTTAAAAATGGTTCAGAATTAAAAGAGTATAAAGAATTGCTGGTATCCGATGCGTTTAAGAATTCAGTAAAGCAAAACAAAATTTGTTTATTTTTAGGGGCGGGAGTTGCAAAAAATTTAGGGATGCCTTCCTGGTCAGAGCTTGCATCAGAGATTGCTAATTGTTGTTTAAAAGAGGACATATTAAAGCACTCCACAATTCATACGTTAAATTTGTTGAACGATCCATTGAAAATAATCTCATATTGTGTGTCGAAAATCTATGAGAAGAAGAAAGAAAAATATTTAACCTCTATTCTTAAAGAAAAGTTTGTTGAAATTCCTGAAAAATATTATGAAAAAACAAATATTTATAAAGATTTAGTAGAATTGTATAAATCAGGAAAAGTTTTAATTGTCCAAACTAATTATGATAATACAATATTCAAAAACTGCAAGCTTAACACAGCACAAATTTATGTTCCATATAAAGATGATTTAAAAAAAGATGGGGTTGATAACAGTCTGTTGGTTTATTTACATGGAAAAATTGATGAAAGCCCTTCTGACATGCCCGTATCAATTAATGATTTAATACTCACACGATCTAATTATAACAGTGTGTATGTAAATCAAAACGATTTAAAATATGAGAAACAAAAAAAATTCATTAAACTTTTACTGGAAAATTATCATATAATCTTTTTGGGGTATTCTTTACAGGATAATGAAATTATTCAGCTGATTGCTAATAAGGGAGAAGTCGAAAACTATCTGGAGACCAGTGTTATTATTGATAACTGCGATGCCAAACAAATACAGAATGAAATAACAGCCAACTATCTATCAGCATTCAGTAATGAAAATCTTAAACTATACTATTATAATACCGAAAATTACGGGATCAAGAAGAATTTTATCAAGGTCATAAAAGACCTTAAAAAAGCTATATTAAAAAAGCCAGAGACACAAAATCTGCAGATACACAAAACCGGCGAAGGAGTTATCTTTGACTGATACAATAACAATTAAAGAGCTATGTACAAGACTAAATAATAATGAGGAAGAAAAATGGGCATTTTTTAATGGCCTTACTTATCCTAAATTTCTGGAACCATTTTTCAGATATAATGTACTGCGTTTTGATGATTCATGTTTTAATGGGATAATTAATTATCTTATAACGGTTTTTGACGGTAATGCAGAACTGATTTCCGAGATTATAAATAAAAATATTTGTGAAAAAAGAATGCCTGCAAACGGCGGGTTTATATTCAAAAATTTGCTGGATAAATTTACGCTTCAAGAAATTAAAGAAGACATTAAATACACAAAGCTTTTTGACTTCAGGGATTCTATTTATATTTGCGCATCATTGTTGAACAGGAAGGACCTGGCTGGCTTTCCGGAGATATATTTAACTTGTATAAAAAATCTGATAAAGTATGAAACTATTGAAGAAAAGTTTATAACCTCCGAAAAAATTCCCAAACTTTTTCATAGGCAGTATTTTTTTCAAAAAGTTTTTATGGCTTCAAATCAATTAAAAACAATTTTGAAAAAGAAAGATTGTTATGGATTATTAAAAAAAGAATATCAGAAACTTTTTAACGAATTTGGGGATCTTAGTGTTTATTCAAAGCAGTATATAGATCCTAATGAGGTGATCATAAACGAGTATAAAACAATGGATGTAAGAGATATTATTCTTACATTTATGGCAATTTATCTGCAAGCTAATTCTGTCAGCAAAGAGGTTGAAACATTATTGACCAGTAATATCCCTATGTTTGTAAAATTGGGTTTATATGCTGTTGGAACAAATCTTTTACGGTATAAAAATCTTTTTAATAATTTTTTAATCGGACATAGTAATGTTGAATGGCTTTATCAATATAAATATGAAATTCTAACAATATTTGAAGAACTTCAAGAGTTTTACAATTCCGCAGCAAAGAACGGTGATAATGCCAAATCTCCGTATAGTAAGCTGGAATCAACAATTCGGTCTTTTCTTGACGGGATTCCAAAAGAAAAAAACAGAGAAAAATATTTGTTTCTTCATGGATTAAAAACACACTCTAAATTTTCAAAAATGTTTAATGAAATGAAAAAAGAGTTTGAAAACAGGGAGATTTTTGAGCCGAAGTTATTTATCTCAGAGCCTGAAGTTTGCTCTGTACATAATATTTCTTTTATCTCGAAGCAAGATCTTAGTAAAAAATCAGTAACAGAACAGGTTGAATATTGGAATGGCGCTTCCAAATTGCCGTCTAAACAGCTTAAAAGAGAAAAAAGGATAGTTTATGAGGAAAATTTTGACGGATTATTAGATATTACCCGAGAAATAATCAGTGAAAATATAAAAGAATATTTAAAACCGATAAAGAATTTATATAAACTTCAGGATTTAAGAGTTATCAGTGTTTTTTTTGAGGTTTTAAGTAAAAAAATTCTGGCAAAAGATATTGCAAAAACATCTTTTAATAAAATTATTAATTTAATTAAGCATTATCTACAGAACGATCAATTAAAAAGGGACTATGGTTTCGACTTTGATTTATCAGAATTATTGAAGAGCATTATTATAGAATCCGGAGAAAATAATGCTGCTATTCACCTAACAATCAGTAATATACTGCAAGAATTAATTTCACAAAATTTTAATACAAAAGATGAAGGAGAGGATATTTCTTTTTATTCAATTAATACGGCATCAGGTCGATACTGGGAATGCTTTATCACACTTCTTGATTATAAAAAAAGTATGACGGATACTGAACGAACCTTTCTGGAGCAAGCATTATTTAAAACAGAGTATGCTTATTCGGAAAAATTAATGTTGTTTCATTTGGGAGTGCATATGAACTCTATGCTATTTAGGTTAAAAAATTATCCCTGGGAAGAAAATATTTATAAAAATTTAAAAGCTAATAATGCCGGCTGTGAAGCCTTCCTACAAGGTTTTCTGAGCTATGTAACATATATAGAAGCTTTTAAAAGTTTTAAGAGGTTAATCTTAGAAAATTATTCAAAAATCAAACTGCCATCAGAAATCCATCATCGATTTATCGGACTTTTCTGTGATATCAAGTTCCGAAATACCTTTAACGAATCGGAATTGATTAATGATCTTGAAAGTGTATTTGTGGCAGCGGATTATAATACAATAATTCATATTTTAGCACTGGAATCAAGCGCCGAGAAATTTGACAAGTCAAAAGTTCTTAAGTTTTGGCAAACGCAGGTAGCTAGAAATATTGACTATTCGGATGAACTTGTAGAAATTCCTAATCTTTATATAAATACCGAAGATTTATCGAAATTTAATCAATATTTAATTAAAATGTTTCAGTTAGCTAAAACATGCAATACAAAAGATTTAACCCCGTTCTATCTTGAAAAATTTCTGAATAATATTTTGTATCTGCTCCAGAACACGGATGAAAGTAGCGAGTTGACAAAAATTTTTAATATACTTGATGCAGTAATTTCTGCAACTACAGCCTATGATTATAAAGGCGAAATCCCGAATATTTTAAAACTTATATTGCAGGAATACAGTAAAAAAAATACAGGGAAGTCTAAAGGTAATACGTTAACCCTTGCAAATAAGATTTGTACGACAAAGGGTCTAATCCAGTACTCAAATTTATTTATAGAATTTTGTGAATAAATAAGACAGATTGGCGATAGACAGAAACGCTTTTTTTATGTAAAATAAACTTTATACTCTGCATAATATTTTAGTATGAAAAGGGGTAAGTATCCAACTATGAAAACTATTGAATCAGCGCCGCCTGATTTGCTGAAAAGCGATTACGGGTATGCTGCATTAAACATCTTATGGTTATGTGATCATGGGAAAAGAACTATAATTTTTTCGTTCATTGAACTTTTTCCGAATGAATTTTTAGAGCCGCAGGCTCTGAAAGAACGGGGTATTAAGGTCAAAAAAACAAATCAAAGACTTTATTTTATCAGGGTTATAGATAAAGCCTGCAAGATTATTGATTGGTATCATAACTTGCGTTCAGGCAATACAACCGGAATGTTTTGGCAGCAAAATGAAGAGTTTGAACCTGTTGTTTATGAGCAGGAGCCGGTTTTTCCGGAAATGCTTTTGGTAAAAAAACTGCCTTTTCTTCCAAATATAGCGGGCAGTGTTCGGTGTCATTTTTTGTTTGCTAAAAATTTTTCAGAAGAAATTAAAAAGACGTGTCTGGATAATGACATTTTACAATGGATTAAAGAACAGCTTTTGTTTGATTTGTCGCTCTATCCGGAATATATAGGCACTGTTTGCCTCGCTGCTTATAATCCTCTCATAAGAAGCATTCATCCACAGTTATTTACAAGTGATGATGGTCAAAGTGAATCTATTCTTTTTCATATTGAAAAACGGACTGATGTTGATATTTCAGGATTAAAACTACTGTATATAGAAAAACGTAATCTCGGGTACAATAATTTTAAAGAGATTTCGCTGGAAAATTCCGGTTTTTTGCTGAAAAACTCCGGAGAGATTGAAACTATAGGATATGCTGTGGTTTGTCCGGATAGAGGGATTCTTTCTGTTGAAGGGTTTTACGGATTTCTAAAATCAATGTCTTTGAATATGAGAATCGCATCCGGAAAAACAAAAGTTAGTGTGCCTACAAAGGATTATACAGAACTGGAAGAAAGTTATGAAACCCAAATATACCATAACGAGGTAATAGAAGTAGCCCCTGGGAAAAATTCAAAAACTGAATCACTTTCAACAAAACTAAATAAATCCGAAAACGAGCGACGTCAAATTAACAAAGCGAAAAACTCTCAGGCATTTTTTTATGACAGGCCACAGGAGGCAGCCGTTTATGTACGAAATCTAATTTCCAATGCTAAAAATCGTGTAATAATTATTGATCCGTATATTCTGACAAGAGAACTGTTTAAATTTGTACTTACTGTGCAACCTTATGTAAATACGATTATTATGACTTCTTCCCTGGTGTTAAAAGGGAAACAACATAAAGGACAAGCACAGTTATTAAAGCAAAATATTGATAAGGCAGCATCAAGGTATAAAATCAGTGCTTTAGTTATGAAAGGAGAAGCTCCGGTTTTTCATGATCGGTTTATTATTATAGATGATGATGTTTGGCTTTCAGGGAATTCTCTGGCTGATATCGGGAACCGGGCAAGTATTATAGTGAAAATACCTTCACCTGCCGAGGTTATCGATTTGTATTATAAGGTAATAAATGACAGTAACAAAGTAGTAACACTTGAAGATTGGATAAAGAATTATGAAGCCGCCAGAAACTAAAATACTGGAAGTTTATACCCCGGTGAGGGAGCCTGAACGTGAAGAAGGCAAGCTCTATTTTCTCTCTGCAAATTATGAAAGCGGATACCGAATGCCACAAGATATCCAAATTGTTGAGCCCGCATGTTTTGACCGGCAGGGGATTCAAAGCAGTATCTTTTGGGAAAAATTCAGGCACTCGGAAAGAATTGTGATTATCGATAAGTTTTTTATGCAAGAGGATTTGGACAAAGTAATCAACATTTTCCGGAAAAATACCAATAAATTGAAATCTTTTAAATTTTTTAAGTTATTTACTAAAAATATAAAAGAAAAAAAATCCAAACTGGATAATTTGAACCGCCTGCTCTCCGAAGAAAATTCTTTTGAGGTGTACGAAATTTCCGGAGATTTCATTCACGATAGATTTGCTATTTTAGATGACGAGTTGTTTCATTTCGGGGGTACTGTCGGGGGAAAACCTTCCGAGGGCTTTGGCGCCTTTAGCTGCGGCTGGAATGCCTCCAGAATAGATTTGCTGCTAAGTGAATTAGAACGCTCCGAAAAATTTTCAAGAAGGATAATATTATGATTAGAGAAGAATTAATACCTGAATCTATGAAACATCAAGAAAGAATTTATCAAGAAACGTTAAGTAAATATACGGTTCTTGATGATGAGATTAAGAGTGCGCTGGAACAATTTTGTAAATCTGCATTTGAAGAAAAATATTCATATATAGATTTCGAACAAGAATCCGAAAAATTTGCTATTGATACTTATATAAAGCTCTATGCGCTTGCGCTGATATGTGTAGATAAAGTTTTGTCTTCAAGAACACTTTTGACAACTATTTTCAAATGGTTCCGCGGGTACGAGCATACAGAACTGGGTTTATTTTATAACTACATTTTAGAAAAAGAACTAACAAAAACAGCAAAATATAAGTGTTATCTGAAAAAATTAAACGAAATATCTGATTATGCAAACAAAACGGCTCTGGACTTTCTCCGGGAAAATGAACGCTCTGCTTTAGAACGGTTTAGGGATGAATACAGCGGCAATACTGATATATTGCAAGTCCTGAGTGGTAAACACCGCAGATTTTATGACTATCATTCCAATAGGATTCTTGATTTTGCGCTGTTCCCTATTTTAAATATAAATTTGAATCAAGTTGTCCAGATTTTATCGGAAATTAAAAATATTTATCAGGTTGAAGAATTTCTGCAGATTAATTCCATTCAAAATGATTTGGATATTATTTGCAATATGCTGAAATTTATTCCTGAAATTACAGACAATCAGGGACAGTGGAATCCTGAAAGATTCTTGCTTCCATTAGTGTCAGGTATTTTTTATGATTACCTGTATAGGATGTACAGTCTTTCCGGTAGTGCACCCCCGAATACCGATACACTTTCTCAAGATATAATTTTGTTTTTGAATAATTTAAAGCAACGCAAAGATTTTGAATTCTTTATAAGGAAATTGATGTTATCCCTTGCCGGACAAATTGATGCGGGGAATGAAGCCAGAAAGCAGGTAACCGGAAAAATATTGCAGGTTATAGGGGTGCAAATTCTATCCCCCGAGCCAAAACTCAGCAGGAAATTTATGGAAAAAGAATCAAATAAAGGTTATGATAAGGAACTCTTAACAGCCTTAATTTATACAACTGACTCAACAAAATTCCCTAAAGAATATAATATATTGTTTGAGAAATATATATTAGATTTAAAAAATAAAATAGTAATTTCTGCCAATAAATCATATCTGGGCAATGAACATTATGTTTTGGGACAATTGTTTATGTCTGTTGAAAACCCACAGGAGGAATGGAAATCCCTATGGGATAAATTATATGAAGAACGAAGAGTCTCTATGATACTTCCGTATAGCGAGAACCGGAGGAATATTTCACATTCTCAATATCTTATTCTGCTCGGTGTTGCAGCTGTGGAAAGTTTTATATACGAAAAAAATACAGAATCTGCGCTGCTGCTTATTGCAGAAGTCTGGAAAACGCTTATGGAACTATATTTAACAGGGCAGTATTTTCTATATCAGGATTTTTCCTATCAAATGATGAGCAGGTTGTTATTACTTAAAAATATAATCGGAAGCAATATCGAAAAAGAAATAAATACTATCAAATATAATCCGGAACTGATTTCTCAAGTGATTATAAATCTTAACCATAATAACGGCAATCTGGATTTTATTTGCGGCGATGCAGAGATATTAAGCTCTTTAGAAATATGTATCAGTAAATGGAATATGTCCGGCCAAAAACATAAGGCGGGCTATAAGAACAGTTATTATGATGAGTTAGAGAAAATTTTTAATAAATATCGTACTAATTAATTTTTTGTTATCAGGATTAAGTAACATAATCTAAAATCCTAAAACCGACCTCACAATCCAATTCTTTTGCAATATTTTCAACTATTCCCGGGAGAAGTTGTT
>CALUSF010000071.1 GCA_944323325.1 Candidatus Gastranaerophilales bacterium | reverse complement strand
CTGACTTCATATAATATTACGCAAATATAAATATAGGGTAGTATACGTCATTTGTTTATAAATTTATTTTGGACAGTCTGTAGGTTTTGGTAATCTTTGATTACCGAAACATCATTACTTATGTTTTTGATGCGGTAAATCACAGATTTACCACATCCTACCAGCTAGTACATATAAAGGGCGATAGGATTATGACCGTTCTTAGTCACTTAGTCACCCAGTCACTTAATCACTTAAAAACCATTCTTCTTACCCTTCACTCTTCACTAACAAAAATTGGAGCAAAGCTCCGGAAAGGAAATTTATGTCATTTGAGTACATTATTGAAAAAGATTATTCTACAAAAAAACTCTCTTCTGATGAAGAGGGTGCTCTTGTCAAACGGATTTCATCAAGATTTACCGCACTGAATACGGAGCGTGCGGCAAATCTTGAAATGGCATCCAAACTTGCGAATGAAATATTCTTTAAAAATGATTTCAAATCTTTGTCGGACAAGACCCAAAAGTGGAAATCAAAAATTAAAATGTGTAAAACTTTTATGTTTTACCAAACTCTGAAAGCTTATATTTGGAGAAATACTTATGCAAATGTTAATTCTATGTTTGACGTCTCGGGAGAAAACCACGATTCAAACAATGCCTCTAACAAACAAAAAGCGGTCTTGGTGGATATCCTTGAAAAAATGGATTACCCGAAAACCTGCGACCAGATTATCGATAACGCTCTGCTTTATGGTGAGTTAATTTCTTTTACCGCTTGGAAAAAGAATTACGAAGAATACAGGCGTCCGATAGATTTTTTCAGAAACTTGTTTTCACAGGATGTAATTAAACTTCCGCGTATTTTGGATGCGATATCGAAAGGAAAAAACTACTGGGTAGATACGAAAAAAATCTATGATAACCCTTATATTTATCCGGTAAGTCCCGCCGATTTGGTATTTGACACAAACCAAAAAGATAATTGGGATTCCTGCCCGAAAATTTACAGAACTTATAAGACTCCTTCGGAGATTATTAATAATAAGTACTACAAAATTTCTCCGGAGCAGGCGGAAGAAATAAAAAATCTGTGTAATACCGAGCATAGAACCGGACTCAACGTAAAATCTTCGGATTTTTGTCAGGATGTAACCAAAGGTTCTACGGTAGAAGTCTTGGAACATTGGGGAGATTTAAAACTGTCTGACGGAACTCTGCTTAAAAACTGGCATGCGGTAGTTGTTGCAAGGAAATTTCTCGTATTTTTTGACAAGAATGAAGGAATTATCAATCCGTTTTCTTACGGAGCTTTTATTACCGACCCGGAAACGAAACGCGGTATAAGCCCCTTATATTCGGTTCTTTCTCTTGCTCATTTACAAGAAGAACTTATGAACAGAACCTGCAACCTGCAAGCGCTTAACGAAAATCCTCCGCTTCTTGCGCCCGAAGGCTTTTTTGACGAAGATGAAATCAGCCTTTATCCCGGCAAGATAATTGAATACGGTGACAGTCTTTCTCCCGCTGCGGCGTTTCAGCAGCTGACATTTAACCCGTCCGTATTTTTGGAAGATATTTCATTTTTGAATGATCTTATGGCGGAAGTTTCAGGGATTTTCCCGAATATGATAGGTGCGGTGGAATCTACCTCCTCAAAAACCGCAACGGAAATTAATACCAAAACACAAGGACAAATGACAAGACTTGCAATGATTGTTGATACGATTAACCAGGACTTGATTATTCCGAATGTTCAAAAAGTCGCAAAATTATGTGCGGATTTTAAATCCGGCATTGAGACGGTTTTTGTTAATCATGAAAATAAGCAGGATGTTGTGGAAATCGACGATTTTGTGCGTCAGGGGGATTACAAATATATGTATGCGGATTCTTCAATGACAACACAAAAATCCGAGCAGGCGGATCTTGTTATCCAATCGGTTGAAAGATTCGCGTCATTAATTCCGCTAAACCTGCAGGAAATATTTGTCTGGTATTTTGAGCAAAAAGGAGTAGACAGCCCTGAAAGATTCCTTGGTTCAGGGGTAAATCAAGGGGTAAATCAAGGGGCAAATCAAGGGGCAAATCCCGGGGTAAATCAGGGGGCAATCCCGGAAGGCGGAGAAGATGCTGCTGTGTTCGGAAAACTCATGCAGGCACTGGCCGATAATGCCCAAACAAATACTCAAAAGGAAGCAAAACAAACTGCAGGTCAGGCATTCCCCGACAATAACTAATGGAAAGGAAAATTTTATGGAAGAAATTAAAGAACAAAATGCTGCGCAAGAGCCGGAAATTAATTCCGATAACTCTAAAGCACAAACGGAAGAAGGACAAGCACAGACTGCCCCTTCTGAGATGATTTTAGGTAAATTTAAGTCAGTGGAAGATTTATCGAAAGCCTATCAGGAGCTTGAAAAACATCAGGGAGTTCAATCCGAAGAGCTGGGCGCTCTGAGGCAAAACTCTGTAATGCTAAATAATATTACTCAAGCTTGGGATAGGATAAAAGCTTTGAAAAATGCCGAAAAAGAGTTGAAGGAGGCTGCAAAGAAATATAACACTCCTCAATATTTTCAGGATCCTTCGTTCAGAGAAATTTATAAAGAAGCTTACCTTGCTTTGGGTAAAAACCTTGATGCGGACAAGCTGATAAATTTGATTGAAGGATATGTCTCCTCAAGGATTTTTGCCAATGAGCGTAAGCGTGCCGCGGAATCGGAAAATCAAAGCGCAATTAATTCTATGACTTTTTCAAAGAATGAAAAATCGTCAATTACTCCGCCGAGAAAAAGGCTTGATGAGATGACGCCTAAAGAAGTTGATGATCTTCTTGAAAGACTGATTTAAAAAAACCGATTTTTTCATTCGTACCTTGCGGACGAATGAGCGGAAAAATGTACTCCCGCCTGTAAGGCGGGTTTAGAAAAAAAGAAAGGACAAATTATGACAACAACAAAACAAATGATAGTTAACGCTTTTACGAAAGCTTTTAACAAACATTTTTACAACGAACTTGTTATCGGGAAATTGGCTCATTCCGAGATGAAAGACCATATTAACAAAGGTGATGAAGTCGATGTGACAATGCCTGGGCTGGTAACTTTATTCGACTATGACGGCGGCGATCTGCCTGATGCCGAAGCTGCTACGCTATCAACCTGCAAAGTTAAAATTGACAGAGGCAAGGCTTTCCACTTTGAACTTTCCGAGATGGAAGAAAAGATGCTTAGGGGTTCTGCCGATAATCCGGAAGCTCAGGTTGAACTTGCAAAAGATTATACAAATGATGCAATTAAACAATTTGCAGCTGCGGTTGATGCCGCTTATGCAAACTTGTATACAAGAGCCGGACATTATCTTGATGATGAAGGGGATGCAATTACTCTAACCGCACAAAATGCAAAAGATATTCTTGCTTATATGCAGGCAAAATTCCAAAGAGGAGACGGCAAAGGTCATACAAACTGGATTGACGGCTCTATGATATGTGTAATTCCTCCGGAATATCAATTCTATCTCGGACAAATGGACGAAATTAAATATACCGAATCCGGCAAACAGGAAATTAGAAAAGGATATATAGGTAATCTCTGCGGATGGGAAATTCTTGTTTCAAACAATATTGCCCAAACTTCCGACGGTGCATTCTATCCTTTATTTGGTGTTAAAAATAAAACTCTCGCCGGCGGAATTTCTTCCGACTTGAATACAATATTCTATACTCCGGAAAAGAATTTCAATACCTGCTACAAAGGTTACGGCTTGTTCGGTGTAGGTGCCCCGAGAGCGGATTATTTGGGTACAGTTAAAATTAAAGCTCCGCTTACGATTGCATAAATAAAATACAAAAGAATGTAATTTTCATAAATCCAAATAAAGTTATTTAAAAAAGAAAGGAATAATAATTTATGGCAAGAGATATTATAGAAGTGCAATACCCGACTTTGGATCATACAGAATCTGTTGCAAATATCGGGATTACAAAAACAACGGTTACTGTCGCTAACGGTATAACTATTAAGGAAGCTTTTTCAAACAAAAATAATTCATTATTTATTGTTATTGATAATACTCATACTGCAGCTTCCAAAATGACTGTAAAAGCGGGAGAAGCATATCCGAATTCTATGCTGGGAGATATCGTGATTGAACTTCCGGTAGGAATTTCCGCAATTCAGATACAGGACTTGTCAAGATTTGAAAAGGCTGACGGGTCAGTAGATATAGATTTTGCAGCGGAATTTAAAGGAACTGTTTTTGCAATTGCAAAATGGGCAGGCGTTAGAGAAGTTGCGTAACTTGACGGGGAAGCTTTTGCTTCCCCTGTTTTCTTGGGTTTTGTGAATAGTGAATAGTGGCTATAAGATTTTTTTTGATTGGGCTTTGTTTATTTGCGGGATTCTTAAAACTTTTCGTCCTCTCCTATAAGGAGATGGCAGATTTTCAAGTTGAGCCTAAGACGAAACTTAGAAATTCGGGTGAGGTGTAAATTATGAAAAATCTTTAATTGAATAAATCGGTGGGCACGCAGCACACAAACCTGCTTAAAACTCACTATTTGATGTAGCTTTGCCCACCCTACATTACTTTATAGTTTTATATGCGATTTGGTTTGTATTCCATCACAATCGGAATAATAATAACCCTTGCCGCTAATTTCTTTACAACTTTTACCTTGACTATCTGTACGATATATTACATTAGCTTTAGTGCAGCCTCCGGCATTATACATATTAACAGTTTCATTATAAGTCTGTGCTAAACAATAATCATAAGTCCTTTTAGCACTTTCGACAATATCAGGATATTTAGTTTGGTATTTTAATGCCATTTGCCATGTTATATAACTTGCTTTACAAAAACTTTCCGGGGTTTCTTCCGGCTGGAAATGTCTGCCATTACATATATAAATAGAATTGTCTGATGCAGAAGTTTTGCCGGAGATAATCATTAAACTAAATATACCTAATATCATAATCATAAAAATTAGAATAGAACATTTTTTCATAAAATTTACCCCTATTATTTTTGCTCATGCTTTTTTTTACAAGTATAACATAAGAAATTGGTAGATAGTAGGTCAGGCATTGCCTGACAAAAATATTAAAATGTAATAAAATATAAGAATGAATTACAAAAGATTGTTTATTCCAAATTCTTTAATTTTTATTACTGTTGTCACAAAAAACAGAAAACAAATTCTTATAGACAATATTGAATATTTGAAAACGGCTTTCAAATTAACAAAACAAAAATATTCATTTGATATTATTGCAATAATAATTAATAAAGACCATTTCCATACAATTATTAAACCACAAGATATAAATTTATATCCTAAAATAATTGGTAGCATAAAAAGTACCTTTACAAAAATATCAGGAATTGACTATTCAAAAAATAATAGCAGAGAATCCGATATCTGGCAAAGAAGGTATTGGGAACATACAATAATAACAGAAGAAGATTTATATAGGCATATAGATTATATTCATTATAATTCTGTAAAACATTATGGAATTGCCCCAAAGGACTGGAAGTTTTCATCTTTTGATAAGTTTGTAATCAATGGGTTTTATGATAAAGATTGGTGTAATTTTGATGACAAGTATAATATTGAGAGTTTGAATTTAGAATAGTTTTTGTCAGGCAATGCCTGACCTACTACTACTGATTTTATTTGTGTTGTAAAAGTTCAATCCACCAAAAGCCCCATTCTAGCAGGAAAAATTATAAAAAGATATAGTGCGGAAACAAAAAGTACAAATAATAAAAATAAAATTGTTGTAACTATGTATATAAAAATACGTAAAGGTTTGGAGTTGATAACATTGCAATGTTTTTTAATTATACCAAATTTAGTCAAAATATGTTCTGTTAAAATTAATAATGCATTTACTGATATGATTTTGGGGAGATGATATATAACAAAATTACAGAGCACATCATCTCTGGGGGCATACTTAATATTTGGATTTAAAACAGAATATTTTATAAAAAGGACAGCAGTTATTAGTATTAAACAAATAAAAAAGTTAACACTGTAGTATTTATGGAAGCAGGCAATTTTCATAAAGCAATTATAAATCGAAAGGATAAAAAATGTCTATAAAAAATGTAGCTCTGGATAGAAAAGTAGGGTGGGCAAAGCCGCGCTAAATAGGGCATGTAATATTTAATTATACATTGCGTGCCCACCAAAATAATCATTCAAAATCTAATTCAATAATTTTATTTTTATCATCAAAATTGCACCAATCTTTTTGATAGATAGTAGGTCAGGCATTGCCTGACAAAAATATTAAAATGTAATTATAAATTTCAAAGGCAGGTTGGTTTCAGCGCATGTTGAAAAATAAAAAAAACAAGTTATAATAAAAGTAGAGCGGGAGTAGTTCCAGCTACTCCCTTTACAGGCTCTACATAAAACTGGCTAGAACCAGAAAAATATGTCCTAAGACCACTAGGGCATATTTTATTATTCCTGATACATTTTGCCTAGTCATGCTGCTCACCTCCTTTCTACACCTTTTTACAGCAAAGCTTGTCGTGCGTTTAAGGAGTAAGCGAACCTACTCTACTGGTCAAGAGGATTATAACATAAAAAACTTATATATGGATATAGTCGTTATGTTAGACAATGCCTGACATACGAACTTGATGTAATGGCGTCATTGCGAGGACGATTAGTCCGAAGCAATCCAGCCAATTAACAACTATTATATTTTAATCTAAAATCCAGATTCATTTTTTATATTTTGGTGGGTACGCAACACGCATACTCCCTCAAAACTCACTATTTGAAGTAACTTTGCCCACCATACCCGCTTAATCCACCAAAAGCCCCATTCTTGCAGGAAAAATTATAAAAAGATATAGTGCAGAAACAAAAAGTACAAATAATAAAAATAAAATTGTTGTAACGATGTATATAAAAATACGTAAATGTTTGGATTTTATAACATTGCAATGTTTTTTAATTATACCAAATTTAGTCAAAATATGTTCTATTAAAATTAATAAAGCGTTTATTAATATAATTTTGGGTAGATAATATACGACGAAATGATTGATTATTCTATCTTCTGGGCAATAAGCTATATGAATATTCAGAATAGAATATTTGTAATAAAGAACAGCAGTTACCAGAATTAAACAAATAAAAAAGTTAACACTGTAGTATTTATGGAAGCAGGCAATTTTCATAAAGCAATTATAAATCGAAAGGATAAAAAATGTCTATAAAAAAAGTATCTCTTAATGGTCTTAATAAATTATTAACACCTATGCGTAATGATATTAATGAAAAAACATTAGAAGCAACCTATAAGGCACAGAAGAAATATGGCTTTAAAATGGGTACAGGTGAACACGCAACCTGGAATAACGAAGCGGATGCGTTTAAACACGCTTATATGCAATGGTATATGACCTGGCATTATGGAGATTATTTTGCAAAACAAGCTGGAAATTTCCATGAGGATGAAGTGCGTGAAACTGTATCCGGGGAAACTAATATGGATTTGTGGAATAATCAAATAGGCAGAGAGATTGCTCAAGAGATGCAGGAAATCAAAAAGAAAAAAGATTGGGATATATAGGGCGATGAATATTATGAGGAATATGCCGCCAAGGTTATTGTCGATAAAATGCATGAGGGAGAATTAATAACGAATCCGAAAGATCCAAGAAAATTTGAAAATATAGACAAAGAAAGGATAAAACCAACTAATAGAGTTTTTACCGAAGATGAAATAAAAAAAATGGGAAAAAATATTCCGCAGTATGTTATGGATAGATATATGGAAGATTTTATGGACGGAAAAGGTTTGCCTACAATAAAAAACCTTAACAAAAGAGTTAGTAATAATGAATTAATTTATGTGGAAAGTTATACAAAAACTGATGGAACAAAAGTAAGCGGGTATTATAGAAGAAAATAATTAGAAATGTAGGGTTGGCAAAGCTGTGCTAATATGATATTTATAGATAATAGAATATGTGGTTATAGATACAATTGGTGATTTGGCGGATGGGTGATATAAGCCCTATATATCAAAGAAATGATTATCAGTATGATAAGCAAAAAACACCTGCAAAATACTTATTAATGTCCGGTGTATCTTGGTTTGCACTGGATATGGGTGTTGGAACAATTGCAGACGTATATCATAATTCTAAAAGCAAATCAAAGCTGCCTAAAAAGGAGATATTAAAACAGAGTGGAATGCATAGGGAGCTAGTATTTTTGCTTTAATTTTTGCTCCGGCACTTGGAAATTTATATAATATGGCTAAACAAAATAAGACCCTTGATACGGATGATTTTCCCACCGTAACAGGCATAGTTGCTCTTGGAGCTATTATGTTATTTAGATTATTTGTTGCATCAAGCCCGCATCCTAAATGGAAAAAAGCTTTTTCAAAATTTATTGATTTATTTTAGTAAGCTAGAGTTGGTGAAGCTACATTAAACAGGGTTTGTCGGTTTGGCGTAGCACCTATCAGTGTGGCGTCATTGCGAGGACGATTAGTCCGAAGCAATCCAGCCTTTTATTAACAGTTGTTTGAAACTTAAATAATATCTATAAAAGGAGGTTTTATGATTAAGATAAAGTACTTACCCACGGGTAATGTTTTTGTGCTGCCGGAAAATACGGCAAAAGAACTGAAGTTAAAGGCTCCCAATGAGTACAAAATCATTGAGAAAAACGGAAGGAAGGTTAAAGATAATCCGGCACCTGCAAAGCAAAGTACGGACAAGTCTATATTAGCCTTGGTTTTGGATACAGAAGCCGAAAATAAGAGGAGGAAAAAATGAAAACTTTACAGGATTTTTTGAATGATTTAGGCGCAAGAGAATCCGGCGGGAATTATCGGGCTTTCAATAAATACGGTTATGCGGGTAAATACCAGATGGGTGAGGCGGCACTCATTGATTGCGGATATTACAAGAAGGCTTCAAGAAATTATAATAACGATTGGAGCGGGGAGTTTACGGGAAAAGACGGGGTTTTTTCCATAAAAGATTTTCTTAATAATCCGCAGGCTCAGGAAAATGCGCAAATTATTTTTAAAAAACGACAGTGGGGGTATCTTAAAGCTTGCGGGGCTGATAAATATCTCGGAAAAACTATTAACGGATATACGGTTACGGCTTCCGGTCTTTTGGCCGCGGCGCATCTTAAAGGAGCAGGTGCCGTGCGGCAGTATCTTGTATCAAACGGCGTAATAAACCCGAAAGACGCTTTCGGTACTTCCGTAGAATCGTATTTGAAAAAATTTGCGGGATATGATGTTTCATCAATTTGTAAGTAAAGGAGAATAAATTATGACAATAACTTTATTGGACTTATATAATACTGCCGCAACACAGGAATGGTCTATGTATGACAATGATGCGGCAAACAGTGAAGAGTTTGAACAATCTCTGGTTCTTGCTTTAAATAAAGCGATAGCGGAGATATTATATTCTTATCCGTTTAATTTCAGGGAGCGGACACATATAATTTTAACAATACCGGGGATAAATTCTTATGATGTACCGGCGGGACTTATTAAACAGAATTCCGATAAGGAATATTGTATAAGATTAAATGCAAAATATTTAAAATTTAAAGAGGAAAGTTTTGAAGAAACCGGTGTTCCCGATAGTTTTTATTTTAAAGGAGACAAATTAATTCTTAACCCGATTCCCGCTGAAAAGAACATTGTAACAATTGATTATATAACACTGGCGGTAGGTGAAAATGCGCAGGGAGAAGAAATTTTTTCTCTGAAAAATGAAGATGACGTATTAACGGTTCCGGCGCATTTGGAGGAACTGCTTAAGAATGCAGTTATATCAAGAACTATGCTTAATTCTATTGCTTCAGAATCGGATGAAAATTATTCGGCTTACAAAAAACAATCGGAAACGGCGTATAGAATGCTGGTTAAATATTCAAAGGGGGTGGGGCAGGAAAAATCCGTAAAATTCTAAACTATCACACAAAAAAAACTCCCTAAACGGGAGTAAAACTTAGTAAGATGTAAGATAAGATTATATATTGAGATAAGTAAGATTTTCTGAGTAGATTAAGCAATAAAATTGTTACCGAATCTGTTAGCACCGTAGAAGAAAGATTCTCTCATAACTTGCTGCAGATTTCTTTTTCTGATTAATTTGTTTCCGACTTTTGTATTTTCAAT
>CALUSF010000070.1 GCA_944323325.1 Candidatus Gastranaerophilales bacterium | reverse complement strand
TAAAAACGACCCCTCACCCGAATTTCTAAGTTTCACTATCGCTCAACTTGAAATTCTGCCCTCTCCCACAGGGGGCGGGGGAATGCTGTACCCCATTTTGTCCATCTCCAAACAAGGAGAAGTTTTCTAAAGCCTTGATTCTCGGTTCACTAGTGTTACATTCCCATTCTCGGACCGAATATTTTTTTGAAGAAGGCACCCAGACCGCTATTTTCGGCTTTATTTTTAATCTTTTCGAGGTTATCGTTTACAAACTTGTTTCGAGGATCAATTTCTTTAAGTCTTTCCATATATTCAATCGCCCCTTGATTATCGCCTATAGACTCTCTGAATTCAGCGAGTTTTTGAAGTGCAAGTTTATTTTTCGGATCGATATCCGAAAGTCTTTCATAAAATTCGCTTGCTTTCGTCTTATCACCTTCAGACTCTAAAAGCGCCGCTATTGTTTCAATTAAATCAACATCTCTGTCATTAAATCTGTATGCGGTCAGATATTCATTAATTGCAACATCTTTGTCTCCGCGTATAATATTGTATTTGCCCCAGTTAACATGTTCGTTAAATGAGTCGCCTTTCTTTTCGTATATAAGAGCTCTCATTTGATATATCAGCGGCGAATTCGGATCCAATTTTGCGTATTCATCAATTTCTTTAAAGGCATCTTCTGTCATACCTTTTTGGAAGTAGTATTGAGCCAAAAGAGAGTGAAATTGTTTGTCTTTTTCTGAGGAAGCTTTCGCTTTCATTAAAATAGCGTATCCTTCGTCATTTTTATCCATATCAAATAATGCTCTTGCCCGTGTTAAATCATTTTTTGTCAACTCAAGCGCTTTTTCCGGCTGGGAATTTCTTATATAATATCCTGCAAGAATTTCGTCAAACTCTTTAAATCCGCCGTCTTTTCTTCCGCGTTCAAGAATTTTTATTGCAGAAACCAGACCTTCGGTTTTTTCGTAAAGCTCGGCCAGTTTAAGGTAAACCACCGGATTTTTTTCATCATAATCGGAGATTTTCAAATATTCATCAATTGCTTCAGTTAATTTTCCTTGTCCTTCGCATAGTCCCGCGTATAAATATCTTGCCGGAAGCGCTTCTTGCGGGTCTTTTGCGTGCTCAATCGCTTTTTTGTAATCATTTCTTGCGTGGCTCATTTGCTGCTGCAGAGCATGCAAATTGCCTCTCAAAAGATAATATTTGAACTTGTCTTCGTGAACGAAAATATCTATTAATTGTTCGTGCGCAAGAATATTGGACGGATCAACTTCCAAAATTTTTGCATAATAAAGCTTAGCGTCTTCTTTTTTCTCCAGTATAAGTGCAAGGTGCGCGAGTTTTGTTAAAATTTCCACATCGTCAGCTTTCTTAACGAGCATTTTTTTATATTCTGCATAAGCTTCATCATATTTTTCATTCTGTTCAAGTTGTTCTGCAATATTCATAGTATTCTCCTAGTTAAATTTATTTTGTGCGGAAGCAAGCCCTTCTCTAAAATAACAGCCTATGCCTTCTTTTGCTTTCGAAAGAGTACTTTTTAAAACTTCAAGTTCCTCTTTTGAGAAATTTTGAAGAACAAATACTTCTGAAGGGATATTCGGCTGCGGGCCGATTCCGATTTTAAGCCGGGCAATATCTTGTGTTCCGAGATGTTTTATTACCGATTTGATTCCGTTGTGTCCGCCGTCCGAACCGTTAGGGCGAAATCTTATTTTCCCGAGCTCCAGTGATAAATCATCATATACAATAAGAACATTTTCAATAGGTATTTTGTAGTAATCCATAACTGCCTTTACAGCTTCACCGGACAAGTTCATAAATGTTGTCGGCTTTATGAGATAACAATCTCCTATATTTGTTATAAAGCATTTTAGTCTGGAATTTTCCCGAAAAGTCAAACCTTCATTAATTGCAATACTGTCAATCAGCATAAACCCCGCATTATGCCTTGTGAAAATATATTTATCTCCTATATTTCCGAGTCCCGCAATTAATTTCATCTGAATCTTCTCATATTTTTCATCATTTGGTGTGCCGTTAATTTAGCCTTGGCCGGATTTCCGCCTATAGATTTTTTGACGTCCGAAAATCCTTTCATCATTTTACGCATCTGTTCAAACTGGTTAATAAATAAATTTATATCGTGCAAAGGTATTCCGGAACCTGCCGCAATTCTTTTTTTACGGGAAGAATTCATTAATTCCGGATGTTCGCGCTCCTGAGGCGTCATACTCTGGATAAATACTTCTATGCGCTTGAATTGCTTTTCTCCTTCATGTGAAAGCATTTGCCTGTCATCTTTTGAAATCTTAAGCCCCGGAATCATTCCTAAAAGCTGATCGATGGAACCGAACATTTTCATTTGGGATTGCATTTTAAGAAAATCATTGAAAGAAAATTCGGCTTTGGCCATTTTCTTTTCCATTTCTTTTGCGGTTTTTTCGTCAAATACTTCCTGTGCGCGCTCAACAAGAGAAACAATATCCCCCATTCCGAGAATTCTTGTTGCCATTCTCTCCGGATAAAAATCTTCCAGTGCATTGAGTTTTTCGCCTGTACCTGTAAGTTTAACGGGTTTATTCGTACAGTATACAACACTCAATGCCGCACCGCCTCTGGAATCACCGTCAAGTTTTGTCAGTACAAGTCCGGTAATATTTAGCTGCGCATCAAAATTTTCTGCGACATTAACGGCTTCTTGACCCGTCATTGAATCTATTACAAGCAGTTTCTCGGCGGGATGAAAAATTCTGTCTATCAAAAGTAATTCCGCCATCATATCCGTATCGATTTGAAGGCGGCCTGCAGTATCAAGAATCAAGGTATTAAACCCTTTTTCTTTTGAGTATTTAATAGCGTTTTGGATAATGCTCTGAACGTCCTTTGAATCTTCCGAATATACTTCAATTCCGGTTTGCTCGCCAAGTGCTTTTAACTGTGTAATTGCAGCCGGTCTGTATACGTCACAGGCAACAAGCAGCGGATTGCGCCCCTCTTTTTTTAATTTGATTCCGAGTTTTGCTGAGGATGTTGTTTTACCGCTTCCCTGGAGTCCCAGCATCATTATTAAATTCGGACTGCCGGAAAAATTAAGCGGTGATACTTCTTTTCCGAGCAATTCTATAAGCTCGTCATGAACAATTTTGACAAGCTGCTGGGAAGGGTTAACTCCTTGCAGAACATTTTCACCTTCCGCTTTATCTTTGATATTGGATATAAAAGCTTTTACAACCCTCAAATTAACGTCGGCTTCCAAAAGTGCGCGCCGAATTTCTCTAAGCGCCTCTTGCATATTATCTTGCGTAAGCTCTTTTTGCCCTGCGGTTTTGGCTATAATATCCTGTAATTTATCCGATAACGAGTCAAACATTTATTATCCCTTTTTATTACTGTATAGAAGGATTATAACATGAACACACTCTTTCTATGCGAATATGCCAAATGTCCTCTCTTCGTTATCATTTTTCACAGTTTCTATACCTTGAATCATTTCATTTATGGCAGACAATTCTGTATTCAAATCTTCTTGTCTTGTATCAATACGCGATTCTTTTTCATTAATTATACTTTTTTGATATTCGTATTCCGCACGTGCAGTCTCTTCTGCGTCGGAGTCGCTTACTTGAACTATGTTATCTATGTTTGTGGCCGGAGATGTGTAATATTCGTAGTATTCATTGCCGCTTGCATCTTTTGCTGTATCCATGGTTGTAATATAATACATATTGTTTTGAAGCATTTGGTTTAAATACTCCGTATTGCTGACCATATTATTTTGAGTCCAGCCGTTTTCTGCAATTGCTGTAAACAATTGATCATAAAAAGCAATTGTACTTTCTTCATCTGCGGTGAGCGACTGATTATCGGTATTTAAAGCACTCTGATATTCAGCTAATGCCGCATTATAATTAGTTTCCCATGTATCATGTTCAGTTTTCCAAGCATTCCACTCGGTAGATCCTTGAGGATGCGTTAAAGTCCCGTACACGATATTTCCTCTGTCGTTTGTATTGGTTAGACCGCCTGCACTTTCGTATGCACCCATTATTCCGTCAATTATTTCAGACATTGAATAGCAGTAGTTATCTCCGTTTTTTGTAATGCCTATAACTTTTAAATTATCTTCACTCTGTGAAAATAGAGTTGAAAATTCGTCTCCCTGAGCTTTAGCCCAGTCATCACATGCTTGAGTAAATATATCTGTATAGTCGCTTGGAATGTAGGTTGACATTTTTGAAGAAAATGCATTCACAAAACTTGTTAAGCTGGAAGCTGCTGCGGAAGCGTTGGCTCCCAGAGTGATAGAACCTTGTGTATATAGTGATGCTACGTCATAACCGTTTATGCTGCCGGCATTTTTCAAAAAACTCCTTATATCCTTATTGCTAATATCTTCCGTCGGCTCATCTCCTTCTATTTTGTCAAGATTTGTCTTTGCTGTTGCAAGTTCGGTACTTGTTGAAACTGCACCGTTAAGCTTATCTTCAGACATACCTGTAACCCCGGCCAAAATTTTCGTTCTTACAGATTCGTAATCTCCGCCTGCAGAACCGTCAGGGGATATCATTGCCGCATATTGCGAATATTTGTCATCAACAACAATTCTGCCGGAGCTGTCAGTTATTAAGTATGGCACATTCTGGTTTGCGTTGCTCGGATGCATAAGGTTTTTGTAACTTAAATCAACATAAGTTACTCCGGCATTGTTAGACCATTTTAAAACTTTGGAATTTAAGGCTTCCTGATAAGCTTCAGAAACTTTTCTCATCTCTCTTGTAGTGGCCATTTTTTGAATAGAGAGATGGTTAAGCTCGGAACCGATAGTATTTTTTCTAGCGGTTAATCTTAGTAGATTAATTTGTGATGAGGCCATTCCCATAAGTTTCTGCTTTCCTTTATGATTTTCCCTTGTATTATATATATCGGCATAATTGGGCAAAACTTTAATTTTTTAGAAAAATTGTTACAAAACTTCACATATTTTACAAAATTTTACAAACAATGAGGCGAATAATGCAAACTTATACTACATAAACAAAAACGGGCTTTTGATTAAAAAGCCCGTAAACCTTTTTTATTATTTAAATTTATTATGCTAAACCGAAAGTTCTGGATACGCCTTCCGCAAGTGCTAATTGATTTGCCCAATCGCCTTTATCTAGTGCAAGATCGAATGAACGCATGCAAGCTGAATAGTATCTGTTTGAGTTGCTTATTTTATCTTTTTTTAAGCCTGCTATATTTCTATATTGTTCCTGAGCTTCAGTGTATTGCGCGGAATCGTTGATTTCCCGAAAACTCTTAACTCCAAGACTGCTTAATAATGAATTGTATTTATCCTTTGCACTTTTTAAATTTTCCTTAATGGAATCACCAAGTGCTTGCAAATAATCTTTTTTCTCTTCGTTTTTTGTAAGTTGTTCTTCATAAAAATCAATCATGTTTTGTGGTGTTTCTGTTATATTACTGTTCATTCCGAACAAATCGTTCGGATCGACTTCCACCCGTTTACCGTCAATTTCTACGTACCACTTTCCGTTACTGTCCAGTGTAGCAGGACGGTATTCGCCATTAATCCAAACTTTAGGTTGATTTTGTGTATTAACCGAAAATGGTGCCATATTTTTATCCTCTTATATATAAAAAGTATATTTGTTTCTTAAAATTGCCTTTTTATTGAAAAATATTAAGAAATATTAAGTTAATAATTGAATTTAATGCTTTTTATTTTTGAAGTGGAATGCGGAAAACTCTTATTTTTTATGTATAATGAAAATATTATGAAATACAGAGATAATGTAAGGAATTTTTGCATAATAGCCCATATAGATCACGGCAAATCAACCCTTGCTGACAGGCTCCTTGAAGCAACGGGAACCATTGCGGAACGTGATATGCAGGACCAGCTTTTGGATACCATGGATATTGAGCGAGAGCGCGGTATTACGATTAAATTAAATGCTGCAAGAATGAATTATAAAGCAAAAGATGGTAAAGATTATATATTCAATCTTATTGATACACCGGGGCATGTTGATTTTTCTTATGAAGTTTCACGTTCTCTCGCGGCTTGTGAAGGAGCACTTTTGATAGTTGACGCAACACAAGGAGTGGAAGCTCAGACCTTGGCCAATGTCTATATGGCTATAGAGCAGAATCTGGAGATAATACCGGTTATTAATAAAATTGACCTCCCGTCTGCGGATGTTGACAGAGTTAAGGCTGAGATAGAAGAAATATTGGGCATTGATACCTCAATGGCAATTCCCGTTAGTGCCAAAACAGGAGTCGGAATTGATAAAGTTTTGGAGGCGATTGTTGAATTTGTGCCGCCGCCGGCGGATACATCTGAGAAACCTCTTAGGGCACTCGTTTTTGACAGTGCGTATGATCCGTATTTGGGAACTCTATGCTTCTTTAAAATTATGGACGGCAAAATGAAGCTTGGCGATAAGGTTAAATTTATGGCGTCGGACAAAGAGTATGAGATTGTTGAACTCGGGTATCTAACTCCGCATCGGGTTCAGGTAAAAGAGCTTGTATGTGGTGATGTTGGGTATTTTGCGGGCTCAATAAAGGAGATTACACGTTTTGTCGGGGATACGGTAACTCATGTAGAGAATCCTGCATCAGATCCTTTACCCGGATATAAAGAGGCCTTGCCGATGGTGTTTTCTGGTATGTATCCTGTTGATAATGAGGATTACCATGAGCTAAAAGAGGCCTTGGAAAAATTAAAGCTTTCCGACAGCTCAATAACTTTTGAACCGGAAACTTCCAGCGCTTTGGGATTCGGGTTTCGCTGCGGATTTTTAGGAATGCTTCATATGGAAATTGCGCAGGAAAGACTTGAGCGCGAATATGATTTATCAATTGTAACGACGGCACCTTCCGTTGTCTACAGAGTGCATAAGACTAATGGTGAAGTTGTGGAAATTGACAATCCGGCAAATCTCCCCGCGGCGCAATATCGTGACTATATTGAAGAGCCTTATGTAAAAGTTTCGATTATTACTCCGAATGATTACGTCGGGACTTTGATGGATTTGTGCCAGTCAAAACGCGGAATTTTTATAAATATGAATTATCTGGATAAAGTGCGTGTCGATTTGATATATCATTTACCGCTTAGTGAAGTTATTACAGACTTTTATGACCAATTAAAATCCCGCTCCAAGGGGTACGCAAGTTTGGATTATGAGTTTGAAGATTATAAACGCTCTAAGCTTATTAAGCTTGATATAATGCTTGCGGGTGAAGTCGTTGACGCACTTTCGGTAATTTGTCATGAAGATAACGCTTATTATATAGGACAAAAACTAACCGAAAAATTAAAGACAATAATTCCGCGCCAGATGTTTGAAGTTCCGATTCAGGCAGCTATCGGCGGAAGAGTTATTGCAAGAACTAATATTAAAGCTTTGAGGAAGAGTGTTCTTGATAAGTGTTACGGCGGTGATATAACAAGAAAACGTAAACTACTTGAAAAACAGAAAAAAGGTAAGAAGCGTATGAAAGCCGTCGGACGTGTAGAAGTTCCGCAAGAAGCATTCATGGCTGTTCTGAGCCTTGATGAAGAATAATATTAGATTTGATATTGAATGTTGTCTTGTTTTTTCAGGTAGTCAATGTGTTCTTCTGTAGCATGTAAGAGTTTGAAAACATCTTTTCTGATCGCAACAGAAGGTACAACAATAATGAATTTAGTAAAGCCGTATCTTTTATTAAGTTCAAGTATAGTTTTTGTATAAACGTAAGTTTTACCGATTCCGGTTTTACAATATTGTTTTGAGTCAAAATCTCTGGTTATGGGAAGTTTTTGATGCTCTTGGATATTGTGCATATTAGTAATTAAAGTATCATTATCTACAAGCAGATTATTTCCCAAAACGAAATAGTTTTGAATAATCCATACTTGTTATGTAGTTTTAATTTCACTTAGCTTGTTCCTCTGTTTTTAATCTGCTTTTGTTTAGCAGAAACTTTATTTTAGTTATGCCGGTTGCATTTTTGTTTTCCGCGATTTACCTTGTCGAAAATCCCGCAGGAGCTTTTTAAAATTTTTTTGTAAAAAATGTGTATTTATTTGAGTCAATTTTTGCACTCCAAATTTAACATTAATCGTTAATAAAAATATTTGAATGTTATTGCTAAATAATTAAATTAAGCGACAAATATTTAGGTCTAGTTTTTTCTGCACAATCAGGATTAAAAGGCAGCTGATTCTTTAAAACACCTATCGAAGTTAATAATATCCTCATTATTGCTGTCCCAGTAAACTTCTTCGTTTTTGTTTTTGACTATCAGCTGTGTAGCTTTCATCAAACTGGTCTTTTGCTCCATTAATATTAACGGTATTTATCTTTGTATTACAAGTATTATTCAAGTTCAGAAACAAATTTTAGCCGTGAATTCTTGCAGATAGATTTTTTTTCTGCTGGAATTTTGTAAATTAAGTGATAAAACAATTTTTTCTGATAAAAATTTTGTATTTAAACTTGACTATTTATATAGTACAAGTTTGATATGACAAAATAGCTAAAGAGCCTTGAGCTTTTGAAGCAGATATACAAAAGGCATTTGACGATTTTTTAAAATTACTTTAAAAAAATCAGTTAAAATACAAATAGAACTTAAAAATTACTAAAAAAAGAGCCTTTTCGGCTCTTTTATAAATTTGGGCCCGGAGGGATTCGAACCCACGACCAAAGGATTATGAGTCCTCTGCGCTACCGCTGCGCCACAGGCCCGTGACGACTTATTTATTATATCACGGTTCCGGCTTGCGGTAGCGTTCCGCTACCTTTCCTCTCCTCGAAGGATACTCAATCCTTCTCGTCGGCAGAGTGCCACAGGCCCGTGACTGAACTTTTTTATATTAACAACTAAATATAAAAAAATCAAGAACCTTATTTGTTGTACTCATGCTTTGGGTGTAATAAAACATTCTTGCGCTTTCTAATATGCAAAGTCATTAAGGAACATGAACATAAGATTTACTTTGTAAGATAATATATCCCGTAATTTACTCAAAATATTTACTTATGCAAATTTTGCTTTTGTGCTACAATAGTTGTAAAGAAGATTATATTTTTATTGAGGGGGATTAATGGCACAAGGGTATGACGCTAGTAATATACGTGTATTAGAGGGATTAGAAGCTGTAAGACTAAGACCCGGTATGTATATAGGTTCAACTTCGCAAAGAGGTTTGCACCATTGTATATATGAAATTGTTGATAACTCTATAGACGAAGCTCTTGCAGGTTATTGTACGGAAATCCATGTAACTGTTCATAAGGATAACAGTGTTACCGTAGAAGATAACGGACGCGGTATTCCGGTAGATATAAAACAGGATTCCGGCAAATCAGCTTTAGAAATTGTTCACACGGTGCTCCATGCCGGAGGGAAATTCGGTGACGGAGGATACAAGGTCTCCGGAGGTTTGCACGGCGTTGGTGCATCAGTAGTAAACGCCCTTTCAGAAAAAATGGTTGTTGAAGTCTCGCGTGACGGTTATGTTTGGAAACAAACATACCTGAGAGGGGAACCGACTTCTCCTGTTGAAAAAACCGTGCCGACAACAAAAACCGGTACTAAATCTACTTTCTGGCTTGATCCCGAAATCTTTACGGAAACAACTGAAATTGATGTTGATATTATTGCAACTCGCTTCAGAGAAATGGCTTTTCTTAATAAAGGATTAAAAATAATTCTTCACGATGAAAAAGATTTGAAGAAAGATGAAACATTCCATTATGAAGGCGGTATTGCAAGCTACGTTTCATTCTTAAACCAGAATAAAACAGTTATGTTTGACGAACCTATTTATATGGAAAAAATGGTTGATAAAATTAAAGTTGAAGTTGCAATGCAATACACGGATTCATATAACGAATCTATTCTGTCATTTGCTAACAACATTAATACCCATCAGGGAGGAACGCATTTGACCGGATTCAGAAACGCGATTACCCGTGTTTTAAATGATTATGCACGTACAAATAAAATACTGAAAGATTCCGAACAAAATCTTTCCGGTGACGACGTAAGAGAAGGCTTGACGGCAATCGTTTCCGTAAAAATTGAAAATCCGGAATTTGAAGGACAAACTAAAGAAAAGCTCGGGAATTCCGAAGTCATGCCGGCTGTTCAGGATGTTGTAAAAGAAAAATTGCAAGAATGGCTGGAATTTAATCCTAAACTTGCAAAATTAATTATAGAAAAAACTTTGCAGGCTCAAAGAGCTCGCGAAGCTGCAAGAAAGGCAAGAGAACTTACCAGAAGAAAATCCGT
>CALUSF010000069.1 GCA_944323325.1 Candidatus Gastranaerophilales bacterium | reverse complement strand
CTTTTATATGGCGTCTGTCTTCTCTTAGGTGTGTCGTAACGGAAGCAACTTTACACTCCTTACAAATTCTTGCAGCCGTCAGCACATCCGGTTCAATACCGCCTCTTGCATTTCTAAGAGTTGCAACGTGGTCTATATTTACACCTAATAACATCTTATTTACTCCTTAAGCCTTTAATCTTATTGATTTGTAATAATGCCGTATATGTCGGTAATATCGTAATATTATTATCCGCCAAACGCGCCGTATATTCAACAGCTTTATTAATATCCTCAATAATTTTAATATTGTTAAAACCGGCGTATTTAAGTCTTAAAGCCATGTCGTTAGCTCTTATTCCGGATACAACTATCGGCTTTGAAGCGCCTTTCAACAGTTCAAATTCCGCATCCCAAAGCCATGAGACATCTCTTCCGTCGGCGTAATTATCATTAATAATAATTAAGATTCCGGAATCTTTATCAACAGTTTTAAGAACCTCATTTGCTCCGATAGGATTTTTGATTAATTGTATCAAAACACGCTTTCCGTTATAAAATTTCACTTCGCTTCTTCCGAATGCCGTATGGAATGAAGCCAGACTGTTTTCAATATTTTCAATTCCCAAATCCAGACACAGAGCTATTGCTCCGAGAGCGTTATACGCGTTAAAAAGCCCTGTAAGCGGTATTTCGTAATTCACTCCGTTAATTTTTAAAATCGAAGAATCTTTGTATAAAGTAACATCAGCTTTATACTTCGGTTCAGGCCGTCTGTATCCGCAGTCACAGTAATAATGCCCTTGCTGTGCAAAAAACTTTTTTTCATATTTTAAAGGTTTTCCGCAATGGCAATTAAAAACTTCCTGAACAGCAGATTGAACCTTAAGGCTCTCATCTTGATAATATACATTTTCCACGCCGTAAAAAATTCTGTTATTGCCTTCAAAACTGGATACAAGCGGGTCATCCGCATTTAATATAAGTCTTAATCCCGGTTTCTTATTAATCCCTTCTTGTATAAGTCTCTTTGTTGCGGCAAGTTCGCCATATCTGTCTAACTGATCGCGAAAAAGATTTGTAACCAAAAGATAATCGGCATCAAATTGGGCATAAATCTTTGATAAATAAGCTTCATCAGACTCTATTACCGAATAATCCGTTTTCAAAAAGGGGTTCAACGATACAGCAAGAGCGTTTACCACACCGGAAAGCATATTTGCGCCCTTTTCATTATTAACAACTCCTGCCCCGCTGCTTTTTAATATATGAGAAATCAAGCCGGAAGTGGTCGTTTTACCGTTTGTTCCAGTAACATTGATTTTTGTTTTTATGCAGGGATTACAACTCTCTAAAAAGTCCGGACATGTTTTTAACACCCAAACACCGATTATTGACGTTCCGGAAGACAATTTTGTAATCTGCAAAAACCTGTAAGCTGCTTTTGCAAGAAAAAGCACGAAATAAAACCAAATCTTCTTCAACAGAAATAATCCTCCTTAATAATCATATAATAATCTAAAAAATTTTACATATTAATATATTACAAATTGTAACAATATTAACAAAATATCTAAAGTTTTTGAGGAAATATACCGTTAATACACATGTAAGATTCTACGACAGAAAAGATAAAGTAAGGCAAGGGAAATGACAGGACCTGAGTTTTTTAAGTTCAGTAACGGAAAAGAGTTTAAGTTCAGCGATTTGCAGCAAAATCCGCAAAGCTCGTCATTTTCTGATTCAAAATTAAAACAAATTTTTAATATCTTTGATACTGACAACAGCGGCACAATCGATGCATATAACAGCAGAGGGGAAGACGAAGTTCTCTCGATCTGGAACAAATTAAAAAATGCTGCTTCCAAAAACGGGGATAATTATACCCTCGATGATGAGGAATAAATAGCCTTTGCTCTAAATAACCTCGGAGACAGAACCAATGTTACCGTAGACGACATAAAAAACTTTATACAAAATATTTTTACACCTAAACAAAAAACTGAAACATATCAAGACAACAAAGTTGAATACTCAGCGGAAACAATTAAAGAAAATGCTAAAAATACCTTGACCGATAACGTTGCAAGAAGTTTTGAACTCTTCCACGGACAAAATCAATCTCAGGGCGACGTCAGCAAATTATTTAATCAATTTAAAGAAAACTTTAACACCGAATTTGCTGCATCAAGAGTTAATCGCTATCTCTTAACAGAAGATTACGCCTCTACCCTGATTAACCAAGCTGACAGTGATACCGGATTAACTAAACGAGACTACTGTATGGCAAAAATTGATCTGCTGTCAAAATTAATTCCAGAAATAACTCATAAAAGAATTAGCGGACAACTAAGCCAGGGTGGAAGATTGTTATCCGGAAATCTTATACAAATTGCTTTTGCTCTCGGTTTTGACGATACTGAAGGTTTGAGCGATGAAGAACTCCAAAATTTATGTGAAATGGAATTATTAAAACAAGCAATTATGCGTCTGCCTCTTAGTTCCATTGACAGATTAATTACTACACTTACAAATCTTCCGGATGAGCAATATGCCAGCTTTGAATCAGATGAATTGAATAATGCTCTTGATGAAGTTATTAACAACTTTACAAATATTCCAAGCGGGGAAGCACCGGCGGCTAAGAACATGTCACCCGTTAAAGGCTCTGCCGGAGAAATGATTTTTAGTGACAGCGCCTCTGAGAAGATGACCTTTGAAGAAACTTTCTTAGCCGAAAGAGGAGTTGAGTATGATAAAAATTTGATTGAAAATTATGCAACTAAAGAAGCATACCTTCAATACATCGTATCCGTTAACAACAGAACTCAAGAGTTGAAGCAAAAAATTTCTAAGCATCTTGAACAGCTTTACAACATGGACCAAACAGGTATGACTTCTCCTCAACAAAAAAGAATAATATATGATGCCCTGCAAAAAGAATTGACTAGGATTCTTAATACTCTTTACCAAGGTGACAATACAAAGATACAACAAGTACTTGATGAATTAACTAACGGTGCAGTTAAAATCAATTCTAATTCCTTAGAAGGCGCTCCGGAAGATTTTGTGCTGCTTGCCCAACGTTTTATTGAAAAAAACAACAATACGATGGAAAAATTACTCAACGGAAAAACTCTTGATGATTACAGCAATGAAGCTCAAAAAGCATACAAGCTCGCATACGGAAGCAAAAACTCCATAAACCTTGCAGAAGAATACGTTAAAAGCCAGCAAGAGGGTGTGCAGAATATAAAAATAGGAGTGCAAACCGGAGGTATGGTTCTTATGATATGCGGGCAGCTGGTACCCGTCGTTGGACAACTCGGCGGCACCATAATCGGCACTTCGCTTGCAACCCTCGGCGGAGTCGGTATATCGGCAGCAGAAAACTACACTAAAGCCGGAGGACCTACGGAAGAAGATAAAAAAGCTATGCTGGAAGAGTTGACAACCAGTCTTGCATTATTTGCAGCCGGTACAGGTATCGGAAAAATGTCCGAGAATGTATTTAGAGCCTTGGTAATAAAAAATTGTCCTAAATTAGTGGCTTTTGCTTCCGAAATCGGTGTTGATGCAACATGCAGTCTATTGGCAGACTTAGCTATCACAGGACAAATTGACATTTCCGGTGAAGGAATTGCGCAGCTACAAAACATCTTAACAGGTATTATTCTCTCCAAAGGAAGCTTTAAAAATTATCTAAACACACACGCCGGAGTAAACAGAGTTTCGCAAGCAGAAGCTGAGACTTCCGATGTTACCAATGCAGGAGGAAATAAAGCGTCTTTACCCATGGCTACAGCTTATAATAAAACGGACGGAGTATTTGCCGATTTGAAGTATTCTAAAAAGTCTATAAGAGATCTTATTGAATCTAATTCGGATTTGAAAAATAATCAATGGGTTCAAGAAAATTTAGATAAGTTATTGAATGCTTGTAGTGAAAATACAAAAATACAGCACCCGCTTCTTACGTCGCATAGGCTGAAAATTTTGAATACTTTTTTTAGTAATCCTGCGCTTTATAAAAACGAATCTTTACAACAAGAAATAAAGCGTATAATAGTTGAAACGCAAAATGCTAATGAAGCAAAAAATATTGTTAAGAGCCTGCAGCATTATGCAAACTATCCAAATAAAAACCAAACAGTTAACCTTTTTGCTCCTGATATTATTACAAATCGATATTTATCTCTTGAAAATAAACAAAAATTGTATGATTATCTTGCAGAAGATGGAAAGAATATTTATTATTTTAATGAAAATATTGCCAGATTAGTCTCAGATGAATATTTTGATATAGTAATGGAAATTTTACAGAAAAAAACTTTTTATAGTGTTCGCATTGCTAATTTGTTCCTGCCAGAAATAATGGGTAAAAACATAGTAAGTGCAAGAAAAGAAATGTATGAACTCATAAAAAATGACGAAGAGATTAGTAGTTATGATAAAGAGAAATTACTGGGGATAATAAACGAAACGAATATTGATTTTGCCAAAAAATATTATAAAACCAATGATCTCGACGATGATTTTGTGAACATATTAAGCACAATTACGAACGAAAGACAGGGCTTTGCCGAGATGTTAATAGAGGATAAAAATTTCCCTAATGAGCTTATTGCGGACACATTGACGAATATTAATAAGTATAACATAGATTTTGCAAAGGAAATATACAGCAATTTAGAAGTACCGCGAGAGTATATGCCAGCGATATTATATAATGTTAATTCATACAGAAAAGATTTTGCAAGGATATTAGTTAGTGATAAAAATTTCCCAAAAGATAAGATTGCTAATTTATTAAACTGCTATAATCCTGAAACAAAAGATTTAATAAAAACTTTATATAATGATAAATCAATTGCCAGAGAGGATATTGCTAAAATAGTACGTTATCGCACGTCGGAAAGTTGTGATATCATAAAAGAAGTTTATGCAAAACTTAAAGCTGAAAAGAATTTTCCTGATGAATATATTTCAAAAGCATTGATGTCAATAGATTACGAAGTGCCTAGTGCAAACAAGGATTATGCTTTAGAATTGTGCAGAGAATATAAGCAAATGAAAATTTCACCGGACAAACTGGGTTTTCTGATAAAGAATTATGACACAATTTCACCAAGGGACTTGCAGAAACTCTACCGTGTAATGGGAAATGATAAAGTTTCAAAACTTTCTGAATCGGATTTGATTATGGCGTGCCAGATGGTCGATATATATGGAAAAACAAGCCTCAACGAAATCCCGATCGAAGGCAAGAAAAATCTCCTACGCCGCCTGATAAGTTGTAATGAAGGTTTATTCCGCATCAGCGATGAAATAAAAAAAGACTTCCCGCTCATTCCGACGGATAGAGATACATATTGTTCATTGTTGCCTTCTATTGTGAAATCACTGGGTGTTGATATCAGAACAATAGAACCGCCTTCAAGAATAAGGGAATTTAACAGCAATCTTGAAAACCTCTCCGGCTCGCTTGCTAAACTCTCCGATAATGATTTTGCACAAATGGAGATAAAACTCGATTATCCGAAAGACGAATTTATAACAGATGTTTTGGCAAAAGTCAAAGACCTTACCCCGAATGAGCGCCAGAAAGTATATGACTATTTCGGATTTGAACTCCATGAAAACAAAAATAATCAAACCGGATTTTCTATAATCGGTTATCCGATTAACTTAAATAACGGAAAAAAACTTGCCGAAATAACAGACCCGAAAACAAAGGCTGTTGTAGAAAGTTTAAGAGCAGATGTTATAAGATTCTCCGAGCAAAATCCGATAAAATGCAATAATCCTGAAGTACAAAAATTATTAAATGATATTGTTGATGTTCTGCCGGAATTAAGAACCCAAATCGGAAAAGGACAGCACAAAACACACGACTATGATGTATTCCGGCATTCTCTAAAAGTTATGCAAAAAGTTGCACAGGACCCGAAATTTAAAACGCTTAATGAATCCGATAAAAAAATAATGATGCTGGCATCACTTCTTCACGATATTACAAAGGGTGAAGGTTACGCAGATGGAAGTCACGCTGCGCAAGGAAGTTTTGATACATTCTTTATTTCTAAAAAGTTTAACCTTACACCTGAAGAAGAGATAAAACTTTATACTCTAACGCGCCATCATGAGTGGCTTGAGTATGTGAATACTTCAAAGTCTGAAGAAGAGCTGACCAAACGTCTGCAATCAGTTGCATACGACCTTCAGCACGATAATTTGTTTGATATGGCATTAATGTTTACTCACGCGGACTTAAGGGCTGTAAAAACAAATGATTCATTCCACGATACAACCGTTGGAGCGAGCAGAACGGACTTTAACGGCAATACCAGAAGTTTCGGTGAATCTGCTGATTTTTACGCAAAAAGAATAAGAGGCTATATAGATGAACTTAAAACAACACAGCCAATTTTGCCGGTTACACGCATACCAAAGACAAACAGAATTAACGAAGCAATAACGCACGTTAACGCAGACGGCAGTACAAACATAAAAGGCGTCTATAAACGCTCGGACGGGCTTGTTGTGATTAAGTTCAACGAAGTAGAAGATTGGGAGTTAATAGGATTCCCCAAAGGCTCTGTCTCCGGAGGATATGAAGCTAAAGCAGGCTCAAAAGCCGCAGACGGAGATTTTGAAGAAAATGTTAACACAGGAAACATAAAATTCTTTGTCCACGGTATAGATTATGAAAACCAGCTTGCAAAATTTGATGCCTTCTCTCTTATAGATTCTGATGTGCTGCTGTCTGTCAGTTATGCGGAAAGACCTGAATCAAAATACAGATTTTTCCGCACACAAGGTGTACTGCTTGATTTTGATACAAAGTATATCCATGGCGGCGGAAATACCGATGCCGGCTCCGGGTGTGGCAAGTTTATAGAAGATTTTAAACGTAATTACATATTTGGCGGATGCCGAGAATCTGACCGTGTTTATGTACCAAACCTGATAAAAAATGCAACGGGCATGAACGATGCCGAATATGTTAAATTTGTGGAAGCTAATAAAAACAGACCTTTGACAGAAATAGAACCGGCCGAGTACAGGGAGCCCATAATTAAAGCTCTTGCATCAATAAACTCTAATACCAGAAAAGGCGGACGAAGCTACAATGAAATGTACGGTTCAAACCCAAAAGAGGTAATGGGCGTGTTTGCGTATGATTCAAAAACACCGTCAAATGTCGGCAATCCGCTTGATTTTCTTGAAACAACTTTTAATAAAACAGATTTCTTGCAAAAGTATGCCCTAGAACATGATATTCCTTTTATTGTTTTTGGTGATTGATATAAAAGACTTTAAAAAATACAGCGCCTGCAATCCTTGTGTTTACCCCGATTATTCGTATTTTCATTACAAAATAATCCTCCAAGTGTATTTTAATTTATACAATTATAAAATATAATCATATAATAATAAAAATATGAACGGGTAAATATGCTTTTTAAATTTCTGATTTTTATAGTATTCATTGCGGAACTAATAATTACTTATGAAATAATTATTAATCTTGTAAAATTTGACAAGATTATAAATAGTACAAACGAGTTCCTGAATACAAAAAAATCCGACATCACAGATATAGCACAACTTTGCAATAAACTTTCGGAACAAATATTAGAGCTGTCCTCCGACTGGGTAGAAAATCTAAAAAAATCCCGCGATAAAATTATCCTCAATCAAGTCAAAAGTCTAATAACGGGAATTCTGTTTTGGAGTATAAATATAAAAGTAATTAAACAGCTCCGAAAATCTAAATTCTTAAAAGCAATCGGTAAGGGTTTAACCCTTGTCCGAAATGTGATATAATAAATGCATACAAATAATAAGAAAAGAGGTATATTATGAGCAAAGACAAATCTTCAATAGGCTTCGGGCTGGGACTTTTAGCCGGGGTTGTCGGCGGAATTATTGCAGGCGTTTTATACGCACCGCGTCCGGGCTCCGAAATGAGAGCAAAAGTTAAAGAAACAATATGTGATTTAGCGGAAAAACATTCACCCGCAGTTAATGAGGCTAAAAGACAAGCTCTTGATTCAATTGATTTGATAAAATACAAGCTCGAAAAACAGTACAAAAAATTCGGCAATATGCTCAAATCAAAAAAAATGAGAAAAGCAAAAGAGCTTGAAGATATTTCGGACTACGATTTTAACTAAAAATCTTGCTGGAATAAATGAAAACGGATTTTGGCAAACTGTAACACAGTTATCGTCAAGTATTGAGTGATAATAAAAGAGGTAAATAAATGGAAACAGCAGATTTATATCAAAGCCTAACGTTTCTGGCATACGCAACGGGAGCAATTGTCATTATTGTAGGCGGAATGCTTGTAAAAGTACTATTTGACGTATCCAAGCTTACTAAAAACATCAATGAAACAGCTGCAGAAGTTCGAACAGAGCTTGTTCCGACACTTAAAAATATAAACAAGTCCGTAGAAATCGTTAGCGGAATAATAATTAAAACAGATGAAGGTGTAAATAAAATCAAAGAAGCCATCAAAAATTCTCCGCTTAACATTTTTTCGAAAATCGCAGGTGTAACCGGTTCAATAAGCAGGGGGTTTATGAGCGGACTATGTTCTGCTTTTAAATTGTTCAGCAAAAAGAAATAAACAACTTACCAATATGAAAATTTCTTGAGGCAGTTAAACTACAAAAGAAGGAGAAATATTATGTCAGTAACAAAATTTTTAGCAGGATTTGCAATAGGCGCAACAATCGGTGCCGTTGCAGGAATTTTATTAGCACCTAAATCAGGAGCCGAAACAAGAGAAATGCTCGGAGACATGGCTTCCGATATGGCAAAGAAAACGGATGAAACAGTCAAAGACATTCAAAGAAAAGCCGATCATTTGATTTCAGATGCTCAAGAAAAAAGTGAAGAAATCATGAACAAGCTCCAAGACCTTTTAAACAAACAAAAAGAAGGACAGGAAGCGTAAAAGACTTAAAAAGGCGGTTTTTTACCGCCTTTTTAAATTAATGCGAAACTTTATACAGAAAACTATATCCGAATATTGTCAGCTTTTTATACGTTATTCCGGCCACTATCTCAGTAGATACCGACAAAACCGTTTGTAAAAAACTTTTTCCTTTATTTTGGATAACCGTTTCCAATTTTGTAAAGTTCTCTTCATCAAGCATAAGCCCAAGCTCTCTTCGTATATCTATAGATAAGCTCTTATACTTCCGCCACAAACACTTAATCACAAAATCATCAAAGTTTTGTTTTAATTCACCCATTAAATTACATCTTATTATCAAATCTTCCATGCGCTTGCAGTCAGAATACAAATATTCTTGAGAAAACTCTACATTCTGCAATTTCTGTGTTGTTGCAGACAACGACATATTACGTTTTCTGTAATGATACAGTGGTTTATTATAATATACAATCTTATTTGCCTTTAAAAAGGCCTCCACAACAAAATAATAATCCTCACCTAATCTTCCTTCAAACCAAATTTGATTTTTTATTAAATCTGTTCTGTAAATTTTATTCCATACGTATGCACGTATAGACAATATTTTCTTCTTTATATCGCGCCAAGAATAAAGAATACCTCTTTTTATCTTTAAATCTGTTAAAAAATTAATTTTTGGTTTTAGTCTTCTGATTTTTAAATTATCAACACACAACTCTCTATGCTCATAGAAATCGCATTCTACAATATCCGCATTCTTTTTAACCGCTTCCAGATAAAGCTTTTCCAGCATATCTTTTTCCAGCCAGTCGTCAGGATCAACCATTGCTACATATTCACCGGTTGCAGCTTTTATTGCCGTATTTCTGGCTTCAGAAACACCCGCATTAACTTGAGAAACTACTTTGATTCTTGAATCTTTTTGACCGTATTTTTTCAAAATTTCCAATGAGTTATCCGTAGACCCGTCATTAACGCATATTATTTCTATATCACTTAAGGTTTGTGATATCAAAGAATCCAGACACTCTGGCAAATATTCTTCAACATTGTAAACAGGTACAATGACCGACATTTTTACCATAACAACAAAAAATCCTAATTCTCAGTATATAAAAGTATCATACCATATAACAAATAAATTGCTATGGTGTTTTAAAACATAAGCTAATAATATCTGCGAATTTGACTTATAAAGATATTTATATTATCATTGGTTTATTGAAAATTTCATATTTGTTTGCCCTTATAGCACTCTGTCAACGGGGGTAAATGATTAAATCAGTCGGGACTTCTCTCCGAGGAGAGGGGAGGTAGACGCAGTCTACCGATTCCGAAACGCAGAGTTTGAAAATTATATATCCGCTTGCCCTTGTGGCACTCTGCCGACGAGGAGGTGACTAAATGTCACGTCCGAGGAGAGGGGAGGTAGACGCAGTCTACCGATTCCGAAACGCAGAGTTTGAAAATTATATATCCGCTTGCCCTT
>CALUSF010000068.1 GCA_944323325.1 Candidatus Gastranaerophilales bacterium | reverse complement strand
CTATATCCTCTTGATTTTGTCCAAAGTAAATAGCAGCTTGGAGTAAATGTTTCAATATTAGTTACTCCGCTTATAGATTATGGAAATAAAGAAGGAACACAAAAAATGTTAAAAATCAGATTAAAAAGATTAGGTGCTAAAAAAGCTCCGTCATACAGAATCATTGTAATTAATTCAACTACCAAAAGAGAAGGCAGACCGATTGAAGAATTAGGTTATTATAATCCTAAAACAAAAGATATGAAGCTTAACAAAGCATCTGCTGAATCTTGGATTTCTAAAGGTGCTCAGCCTACCGATACGGTTAAATATCTTATTGCTAATTGTAACGAAGACGGTACATTAAATTACAAAAAGAAAGAAACCGTAAAACTTTCTAAAAAGGCTATGGCTAAAAAGGCTGAAGAAGAAGCCAGAAAAGCGGAAGAAGCAGCTAAGGCTGCAGAAGAAGCTGCCGCAGAATCTTCAGAAGCTCCGGCAGAAGAAACTGCAGAAGCATAAATTAATTATTTTAAATAATAAACAAAAAACGGTTCATTTATATGAGCCGTTTTTTATTGCTTGTTTATCTTAAACTTTAATTCCGGTCATTCAAGTTAAGCGATTTAGTATTTACAAACATTTTCAACAAATTTTGTTTATGGTATTTTTTTAAAAGACAGATAATACATGAGGTATGGATATGGAATATAAAGATACGCTTAATTTGCCGCAGACGACTCTTGAGATGAGGGCAAATGCTACTAAGAAAGAACCGGAAACCCAAAAATTTTGGGAAGAAATAAATGTATACGAGAAAAATTTGGAACAGCGTGATAAAACAAAATCTTTTGTTTTGCACGACGGTCCTCCGTATTTAAGTTCCGGTAAAATTCACGTGGGAACAGCGTTGAATAAGATTTTAAAAGATATTCTTATTAAATATAAGTCTATGTCCGGATATTATGCTCCTTATGTTCCCGGTTATGACGGCCACGGGCTTCCTATTGAGAATGCAGTTGTAAAGAATATTAAAGGTGGAAGAGAAGCTCTTACTCCGGCTGAATTAAGAGAAAAGTGCCGTGAGTATGCAAATACTAGCCTTAAGGGACAGGAATCTGAATTTAAACGTTTGGGCGTTTGGGGAGATTGGGAGCACCCGTATATTACTTATGCGCCTGAATTTGAAGCTGAACAGGTTCGCGTATTTGGTGAGATGTACAAAAAAGGGTATGTTGAAAAAGGTTTAAAACCTGTTTACTGGTGCGCTTCTTGCGAGACGGCTCTTGCTGAGGCGGAAGTAGAGTATGCTGATCATACTTCAACTTCAATCTATGTAAGATTTAAGTTCGATGATGATGCTGTAAATAAAATCGGAGAGTTAATTAATTTACCAAACAAAAATGTTTATGCGGTAATCTGGACAACAACTCCTTGGACGATTCCTTCAAATATGGCAATAAGCTTACACCCTAGATTTGAATATACATTCTTTACGTATAACAAAGATGTTTATTTTATTGCACAGGAGCTTCTTGCAAGCTTCCTTGAAGGTGTAGGCTGGGAAGAAAAAGATATTAATGTTATAGGTTCTGTTAAGGGTGCGGATTTAGAACTTTTGAACACAAAACACCCGTTGTATGACAGAAAATCACCGATTATCTTAGGTGAGCACGTAACACTGGATGCCGGTACAGGTGCTGTACACACAGCTCCGGGACACGGTCTTGAGGACTATGAAGTCGGGGGTAAATATGGTATTGAAGTATTTTCTCCGCTGGATAGTAAAGGAAGATGGACTGAAATTGTCGGTGATAAAGATTTAGAGGGTGTTCCTTATTATAAAGGAAACGAGATTGTTATAGAAAAACTTCAAGCTTGCGGGGCTTTGCTTGCCGCATCTGATATAAACCACTCATATCCGCATTGCTGGAGATGTAAAAATCCTGTTATATACAGAGCAACTCCTCAATGGTTTGTAAAGGTGGATAAATTCCGTAACGAAACCTTAGAAGCAATAAAAGGCGTAAAATGGATTCCATCAAGCGGAGAAAACAGAATTTCTAACATGGTAGAAGGACGCTCTGACTGGTGTATTTCACGTCAAAGAGCGTGGGGTGTACCTATTCCTGTATTCTACTGTGAAGAGTGCGGAGAGGCTATTGTTACTGATGAGACAATAGAAAATGTTGCGAAAATTTTTGAAAAAGAAAGCTCTGATGCCTGGGTTAAATATTCGGCAGAAGAACTTTTACCGGCAGGATTTATTTGTCCAAAATGCGGCAAAAAACATTTCAGAAAAGAAACAGATATTATGGACGTATGGTTTGATTCAGGCGTAACCTGGAGGGCTGTAGTTGAGAAGCGTTCGGAAGAACTCGGCCATACTCCTGTTGATATGTACCTTGAAGGCTCCGACCAGCACAGAGGCTGGTTCCAGTCATCTCTTTTGACTTCTGTTGCCGTGCAGGGTAAGGCACCTTATAAATCAGTTTTAACCCACGGTTTTGTATTCGGAGAAGACGGAAGAAAAATGTCTAAGTCTTTAGGAAACTACATTAGACCTGATGATATTATCAAAAACTACGGGGCTGATATTTTAAGACTCTGGGCCGCATCTGTCGATTACAGAAACGATACCAAAATCGGTGATAATATAATCAAACAGCTTGCTGAAATCTTTAAGAAAACAAGAAACACGGCAAGATTCTTGCTCGGTAATATTTACGACTTTGATCCGGCAAAGGATTATGTTAAGTATGAAGATTTAAAACCGATTGATAAATTTGCGCTTCATCAATTGAATAAAGTTATAGAAGAAGTTACGGTTGCATTTGAAAATTATGAGTTCTACAAATATTTCCAATGTTTGCAAAACTTTGCGGCCGTAGATTTGAGCGCATTTTATCTTGATATTGTAAAAGATAGATTATATACAGCAGGTAAAAAATCGCTTTCGAGACGTGCCTGCCAGACGGTTTTGTATGAAAACCTTCAGGTGCTTGTAAGAATATTAACACCTGTAATGCCTCACCAGGCCGAAGATATCTGGCAAAATACTCCTGAATGCCAAAGAGGCGGGTTAGAAAGTATTTTGCTTGCAAATTGGGTTGAAGTAAATAAACAATGGGAAAACGCTAAATTGGAAGAAGATTTTACGAAAATCTTGAAAACAAGAGAAGTTGTAACCCGTGCAATCGAGCCTCTAAGAGCAGATAAGAAAGTCGGAAGCTCACTAGAGGTTGCAGTATACGTTAAATCGGAAAATGCAGATGTATTAAAAGCAAATGAAAAAGATTTAGCGGATATATTTATCACTTCGCAAGCTTATGTAACAGAAACTGCACCGCAAGATGTATTGAATGAATATACGGAAAACGGAACAACTGTTTGGGTTACAAAAGCCGAGGGCGAGAAATGCGAACGCTGCTGGAAATACAGAAAGCTCGGCGAACACAACGGATATGAAACCATTTGTTCTGATTGTTATGAGGCTGTAACTGAATAAACAACCTGTTCTTAACAGAACTGCAAAAAAGAAAGACGCAATTACTTCAAAGCCTTACTTCTCAAGTCACGGTGGAAGGTTATAGCAAAACGGTGTGCTTCGTCACGGATTCTTTGAATTAAGTATAAAGCATTTGAATTTCGGGGAAGCAAAATCGAATCGGATTGATGCGGAAGAAAAACTTCTTCCTCTCTCTTGGCTAAAGACACAAAATCAATACCGTCTTTGCCCGTTTTTATTCCCATCTCTTCAACAATCTGCATTACGCTTGATAGCTGTCCCTTACCGCCGTCAATTATTATCAAATCCGGTTTTTCCCAATTCTTCTGTCCCAATCGTGCAAGTCTTCTGGATAGAACTTCTTTCATTGATAAAAAGTCATCCGGCTTACCCTCTGTTGTTTTAACCTTAAATTTACGGTATGCGGATTTTTTGGGAAGCCCGTTTTGAAATACCACCATAGATGCAACCGTATTTGTACCCTGAATATGAGATATATCGTAGCATTCAATCCTGTTGGGGAAATTTGAAAGGTGGAGTTTTTCTGCAAGATAAGAACCGACTTCGTTAAAGTCATCTCTTATTTGTGCCATTTTCTTCAAACGGGCGTTTTCTAAAAGATTTGCCGCATTTTTTAGCGCAAGTTCATATAATTCACCGTATTTTCCGCGTCCGCGGCCGTAATTTATCGTAATTTTTTTGCCGGAAATAACTTTTAGCCAATCCTGATAAAGTTCTTTATCCCCTATTTCTTCCAAATCACGTGATACAATTTTATCCGGATATTCCAACTTTAAATTTGTATAATATTCTCTGAAAAAAGTTTCAAAGTATTCTGTTTTATCAATATTATCAACAAAATACGTAAAATCTTTTTTATCAATTAATCTTCCTTCTCTAATCATCATAATAACAATTGCCAAAATACCGTCCTCATAAAGTAATGCAATAATATCTTCATTAAGTTTGGTATTTTCATAAACAACTTTTTGTCTCTCGAGAGTTTTTTGCAAATCCATATAACTGTCGCGCATTTTTGCAGCCTTTTCAAACTGTTCTGATTCAGCATATTTTTGCATCTGAATTTGTATTTGCTTCAAAAGCTCGCTCTGTTTGCCGCTTAAAAACAATTCGACCTGATGAATAAGCTTTTGATACTCTTCCGGCGTAACTTTACCCTGGCATGGAGCAAGACATTTGCCGATATGGTAATAAAGACAAGGGCGGTTGGAAAATTTCGGAGTTTTGCATTGTTTTAGAGGAAACAATTTTTTCAGAAAATCAAGCGTTGAATACATGGCGCCGACATCGGTGTAAGGCCCGTAAAAACGGCCCTTATCCGGATTTAAGTTCTTTTTTCTTACAACCTGAATTCTCGGAAAATCTTCATCAGTTATAAGAAAATACGGATATTTCTTATCGTCTTTCAGGAGAATATTATACCTTGGTTTGTGCTTTTTAATTAAGTGAGATTCAAGAATAAGGGCTTCAACTTCCGAATCGGTGATAATATATTCGAGTTTTTCAATTTGAGATACAAGAACGTTCGTTTTTACGCTTTCGTGCTGTTTATGAAAATAGCTGTAAACCCGCCTTTTCAAGTTTTTGGCTTTACCCACGTAAATAATTTCGCCGTCTTTGTCATAATACAAATAACACCCGGGCTGGGCAGGAACAAGCTTTATACTCTCCAATAAATTTTCGTTCATAATTTATATTATATAACATTTTTAGTTATTGAAAATAACAACATAGTCCTTTTCAATTTCTTTTTGAAAATAATCCGGTATATTATTAAAATCCAAAATCTCTACAATTATGGGAATATCGCTGTCGTTTATTAACCTTCTTAATTCATAAATGTTTTTATGTTCATCATTAAAATTCCTAACAACAAGATCTAAATCACTTGCATTATGAGCAGTTCCGTTAATACGGCTGCCGTACGCCCAAATTTCCGCCTGCGGGCAATAATTCATAAATATGTCACAAAGCATTTGGAAATATTTAGGTTTTAAAAACAGTCTATCCATTTTCTATAACCGCTTTCAAGTTCTTAACATCTTTCAAAAAATCTTCTATCAACGAAAGTGTTTCTTCCGCAAAAGCTCTTCCGTAATCTTGCGCAGTGTTATTCCTGTTATCCCGATATTTCATCCAACGCTCTACACAACCTTCATCTTTAATAAGAGAATATTTAAATGCATACCAAAACAAATCTTTAAAAGTCAAAGTATCAACCTTCTTTTTACCGGAAAAATATGGAATAAGTTTCTTTCTATGAAGTTTACCGGTTTGTTCAAGTGTCATTTCAAAACCTTTTACAAGAGAATTTCTGTACATTTCATATTCCACAGTTCCTTCTTGAGATTCTCTAATAAGCGTATATGCTTTTTCCAGTGCTTCAATGCATCTTAATAAATATTCCGTATTCAATCCCATCAAGCACCTATCTGTATTTTTATTCTGCTAACTGTATTATACCACATATACCTGAAAATTTAAGAAGACGGTTATTTAATTTATTGTATTTGCATTTTGTAACAATTATTTCCGATTAGTCATACTTGCTTTATTGTTCAAATTGTTTATTGTACTATTGAGTTATGAATTTAGATGCCGCAATAGATAGCTTATTATCACCGATAGCAGATAAAGTCTCGGGAATAATATTTTCATATATTAAAATCGGCGATGTTAAAGTCGAGTTTCTTGTGCTGCTTTTAATTTCCGCTGCGGTATTTTTTACCGTAAGAACCGGCTTTATCGGGTTTTGGGGATTTAAACACGCAATAAAACTCATTACAAATAACTATAAGCATAACAATCCCAATGGATACCAGCGTAAAAAAAAGGGAGAACTTTCCTCATTCCAAGCACTCAGCGCAACAATTTCCGCATCAGCCGGAATAGGTAATGTGGCAGGTTCTGCGGCAGCGGTCTCAATCGGCGGCCCGGGGGTAATTTTCTGGATGATTATTGCGGGATTATTTTCCATGGCGCTTAAGTTTTCGGAAGTTTTGCTCGGAGTAAAATTTCGTAAAACAAATCCTGACGGCAGCGTATCCGGAGGCCCGATGTATTATATCCCCGTTGCGTTCAGGGGTAAATTCGGCGAAAATTTCGGCCGGACCCTGGCTAAAATTTATGCGGTATGCTGCATTTTTGCAATGATTGGCGGCTGGAATCTTTTTCAGATTAATGCAATGACGGCGCAATTTACGGAAGTAACAGGAGGTGAAGCGGGAATTTTTGCCAATAACGGCTGGATATTGGGAACAATTGTTGCAATTATTACCTGGTTTACAATAATCGGCGGAATAAAAGCCATCGGTAAATTTACATCCAAAGTAACGCCGCTGATGTGTTCGCTGTATGTTTTAAGTGCATTTTTAGTTTGCCTTGTGAATATTCATCACCTTCCGGAAACGGTTGTTCTTATAATGAAAGAAGCCTTTTCTCCAAAGGCAGTTACCGGCGGAGCGTTTGCTTGCATGCTATGGGGATTCAGGCGTGCAATGTTCGCAAATGAATCCGGCCTAGGAACTGCACCGATTGCTTTTTCTGCCGTTAATACAAACAAACCTGTGGCACAAGCTTTTATATCAATGCTGCAGCCTTTTGTTGATACTGTAATTGTAGGTGTTGCAACCGCTTTTGTAATTGTGGTTTCAAAAGTATATCTTAATGTTGACGGAATAGCGGGAATAGAGTTAACATCAAAAGCTTTCGCAACGATTTGCCCGGCTTATCCGATACTATTAACAATAATGGCCAGTTGTTTTGTATTGTCTACAATGCTTTGCGGCTCATTTTACGGTTTAAAGGCCTGGAATTTTCTTTTTGGAAATTCAAAAGCCAAAACCAGAACTTTCCAAGCAATCTATTGTTTATGCATAATAGCCGGCTCGGCAATGAATTTTCAAAGTATAATTAATTTATCTGACGCAGTAACGCTGTTTCTTGCCGTACCTAATTTGATTGCGGTATTTGCACTCTCTAATATTGTAATTAAAGAACTTAAGCGGTATTGTGAACGTTACGACATCGGAGGCAAGATTGTCAAGTATTTGTAACTGTGCTAAACTAAGCATAGTAAGGAGGTTATATGATTAGGCCTGTAAGTACTATTAATCCCGTTAATTTCGGAAAGATATACAAAAATCCCGATATTAATTTCTCTGATTCACAAAACAAAGTTGCAAAAGATATAGTGCGTAAATTGAGAACCCCTGACAAAAAAGGACAAACTATTGAACAGAAATTTGAAAAGAGAAACGGCGATTTTTATTTGGATGGCGCAAAAAACAATTCCGTAGGACTTTCTCTTGTTTTTGATTTAAAAGAAGCTACGGATAATGAGCCTTTGGCTTACTCGGGTGAAACAGCTATCGGAACTTACAACAAATCAACACCTTTTGAAACAAAAGATATCAACAAGGCTGTAAAAAAAGATATCTGTAAGGGCTTAGCGCCAATTCTCGCGTTTATCGGGACTTTAGCGTTACTCTGGGGAATTTTTACCGTTTCGGGGGCAAAAACAAAATCTTTACAAAAAACAATTAATAACACTACTATCGTCTCAAAAGACTCTGTTACTGATACTATAAACAAAAATTTCAATAATATTCAGAAAGGCCTCTCGCGCGGAGGAAAATAGAATTAAAGGGTTAGAATACCTAAATACAGGAGGGTTTATGCCAAAAATTTATTTTGTGGATGTTACAAACAGGGATGGTGTACAGACTTCAAGGCTCGGTCTGGCAAAACTCCAGAAAACAATAATTAATCTTATGCTTGATGATATGGGAATCACACAATCAGAATTTGGCTTCCCGACAACTATGCACGAGTTAAACTATCTTAATGCGAACTTAGAACTTGTAAGGCGGCACGTTATTACAAGAACAAAGCTTTCCGGATGGATGAGAGCAATTGCAAAAGATGTGGAACAATCCTTTTCTAATTGTCCCCTGCTTGAGAATTGTAATCTTTCTCAATCCACATCCGAGCAAATGATTAACGGTAAGTATTTAGGCAAAAAAACTCCGGACGATATCCTAAAAATGACTTGTGAAGCAGTTGAATGTGCAGTTTCAAAAGGGGCAAAAATTATCGGTGTAAACGCAGAAGACGCTTCAAGAAGTGATTTAAACTACTTGATTAAAATTGCAAAAGAAGTAAAAAGGCTGGGTGCCGCAAGATTCAGATACTGTGATACATTGGGGTATGAGGATCCGCAAACTTCTTATGAAAGAATTTATACTCTTGCAAAGGAAACTCAAATGCCTATTGAGCTTCATTATCATAATGATTTGGGAATGGCGGTTGCCTGTTCTGTTGAAGGAGCCAGAGCGGCTGTTGATGCCGGTGTTGATGCCTATATCAATACAGCGATTAACGGAATGGGCGAGCGTGCCGGCAATGCGGATTTAGTTTCCTGCCTGCTTGCGTGTTTAAAATCTGCAGGGTTTAAAGGGCATTATAAAGTTGATGAAAACATAGATTTGAGTAAGGCTTGGAAGCTTGCTAAATATACGGCTTATGCTTTTGGGCTTCCAATTCCGATAAACCAGCCGGCTGTCGGGGATAATGCTTTTGCACACGAATCCGGTATACATGCAGACGGTGCATTAAAGGACAGAAGAAACTATGAGCTTTATGATTTTGAAGAACTAGGAAGAGGAGAACCTGAAATTATTGAAACGGGAAGAATGATTACAACGGGAGAATACGGCGGTATTAAAGGTTTTAGGAACGTATATGACAAATTGGAAATTGAATTTAAGGATGAAAATGAAGCTCGCAACATTCTTGAACTTGCGCGTTACGCCAACGTACATACTCAAAAACCGCTGACAGAAAGTGAATTAAAGTTCATATACCATTACCCAGATATAGCGGCCAAAATAATGACAGTTTCTCCTTATTATGAACCTTCCGGAGAGCTTCAAAAACGTTTGGAAAAAGGCTCGGTTGCAATGCCTCATCATATTATATAATATTAAAATAAGTTACCGTTTATAAGTTTTTCGTACAATGTTCCGGTAACGGGTTTATTCTTTCCCATAACTTTCTTTTTGTATGTAAGCTTATGGATTGGTGATATTGTCTTTAATTCATTGAACCTTTTATTATCAAAAGGCGATAGAAGTTCATATTGCATTTGTTGAACCGGAATATAAGGAACGTAAAAAATATCGTTCCATTCTTTTATATTTTCTTCTGAGGAGGAAGTAAACATTGTAAATGCGTGCAAATAGAAGAAGTAGTTAATTACAAAGTAATTATTTTTCCAGTATTCTTCTAAAAATTTTTTCATTTTTGCAATAATAACACTATTTCCTTTAGAAGATATAAAATAATTTGCCATATTCAGATTATCCGGGTCATCTTCCTCTTGATTTTTAAACACGAACAATTCGGACCATCTTATGTATTCAGGAAGGGGAGATGTCAGAAGGATTGTTGCATCAATCCAGCAGCCGCCGTATTCATAGAGTAAATATGTGCGTATAATATCGGCATAGTGAGCCTTACCAATTATTCCTTTATTTTTTAACTCATAAATATAATCCGGAATATCTATATAGTCTTTAATAGTTTTTTCACAAAGAATAGTGCGTTCAAGGTTACCTTTGTATTTATCAACGCTTGACATACAAGCTTTCACAATTTCGGGAGCATTTTCAATACCTTCATCCCAGTATTGCCAAATACGATAATTTAGCAGAGATTGTTGTTTAGGAGATATTTTTTCCTTTTCAACAATATCAATATATTTTTTAATATGCATTTTGCAGTACTTTGCCTTAAGAACTCGTCTTATTCTTCTGTCAAATATAAAAAGCTCCAGAAAGATTTTCACAATACTGTTGATAGAGCTATAAAAAAATGATTTAATTTTTATTATATTACTAAGTTTAGTTTTCATTTTAGACGAAATGTTGTGTAAAAGAAAATTTCTTTAGTTTTAATTTATTTAATTTGTCATTTACCCCTCTCCCATTTACCCCACCACTTTCTTGTGTCGACAAGAAAGTGGTACAAAGAAACTCGCAACCCGAACTCCATTCGCTAATCAACTGTAATGCTCAACAATGAAACGGGCAAACTCGCTTCGCTCAAACAATGCCAGTTTTGCTGCTGTTTCGCAAACGTTGATTGCTCATTCCGTTACGGTTGCAGGAAAAAAGCTTCAAGTTTATATGTTGCATTTTACCCCTCCCCCTACCCC
>CALUSF010000067.1 GCA_944323325.1 Candidatus Gastranaerophilales bacterium | reverse complement strand
TATTTGCGGTTTTTTATTGTATACTTATATTATGGCAATTAAATCTTGGACAGAATATTTTTTAGATTTGGCAAAAACCTGCTCTTCACGTTCAAATTGTCTCAGGGCACAAGTCGGAGCGGTTATTGTCGGACAGGATAAAAAAATCAAAGCAACCGGGTACAACGGCACCCCCTCAGGCGTTGAGTCCTGTTATGAACGCGGCGAATGCTACAGAATTAAAAATAACATACCTTCAGGCACTTGTTATGAAACTTGCCGTTCCATACACGCCGAACAAAACGCAATAATTCAGGCCGGCCAAGACCGTTGTATGGGTTCGTCTATGTACATTTACGGACATAATATCATTTGCATATTATGCAAAAGATTTATAGTACAATCGGGAATTATTGACGTATATTTGAAAAAAGACGACAATGCGCCGGTTATTCATGTCTCTGTTGAAGACATTAAGCGCGAACTTGATAATCCGGTCGATTTGGCAAAAACATTATAAAAAGGGTTAACCGCGTTTTACAAGCGTTGTAATTAATTCACCGTAGCTGTTAAAGCAGCCGTTTGTCTCTTTTATTTCGTAATATATTTCACTGTCTGATTGTTTCTCTTTTTCGGCAAAAGCTTCAGCGCTTGCCAAATCTTTAAATTCACCTGCCATATCAGGTTCGAAATATGACGGTTTATCAATATATACTTGGTACATAGAATCCTCCTTATGCCAGATACTTTTGTAATGTTGTTTTATCAAAGACTTCTATACTGTCTTTCGAGTGAATAAATATAAGACAGGTAATCAGCGATTTAAATGACTGAAAGTCTTCAAAAGCAAGTTTTTGCCTCAAATCGGTCATATTATTAGCCATAAATTCCGTCAAGACAACTTTGTCATTATAAAAAAGCTCGGACAGAAATTCAAAGGCATCACGCGTTTTTACACCCTCCAGATATATTATATCCGGAGATTGAAATTCAACATACCTTAGCGCTTTATCCATATTAAAGCCGATATTTTCATTAAGTTCGCACTGATTAACGCCTTTGAGTTCATATTTTGCAATCGACTCTATTGTCATAATATTTTTTCCGGATTTTACGGCTTCGGTTAAAATTGAGTAAATAACGTGTGTTTTTCCGCTCAAGGGTGAGCCGCAAACAAGTATTATACCCGGATTTGCAATTGCATGGTTTATAATGCTGCGCTGTTTTTCATCGGTAATAATCTTATCCATACTAAGAGGCGGTTTGTAGATTTTAAGCGAAACCCTTTCTCCCATAATAGTAGGGAATGACGAAACAGACGCAATAAGCATCGTATTTTCCACTTTAAAACACAATTTTCCGAGCTGCGGAATTTCACATACCGTAGCATCCAGGTTAGAAAGTGTTTTAAGTTTTGAAATAAATGCAGAATTAAGAATCGCAGGAATTGTACCTTTATCAAAAGCTTCGCCCTGTTTTTTGAACACAACTCTCAAACCTTCTTCCATTTGTTCGAAATTTAATTCGTGCACATCTTCAATTATTGCCTGTTTCAATATCGCCCGAATTACGTGCTGGATATGTTCTTCTCCGGCTTCTTCGCGGTGCAGTTCATCAGTCCAGTCAAAAGCTTCATCATCTTCCGATGTAAGAGTTATACTGTCAACCGTATCCGCAACCTTGTAATACTCATCAATCTTTTTCATTATACTCGCTTCAGATGCGATAACAGGTTCAATAGAGCACTCCGCGGTTTCAATAATCTTGTCTATTGCAAACAAATCCAACGGATCCGCCATTGCAACAGTCAAAACGTCCTCTATTTTAAAAAGCGGTATAATTCTGTATCTTCTTGCATCGGCAAACGTAACAAATTTAAAACATTTTTCGTCAGGCTCATAATCCTCAAGGTTGACATAAGGTATATGCAGCTTGCTTTCCAAAAACTTAAGCAGTGTATCTTCCGCAAGAATTCCCGAATTAATCAGAGCCTGTCCGATATTTATACTCTGAACATTCGCAAGTTCTTCGGCTTTTTCAAGCGTTTCATAAGAAACAATCCCGTCTCTTACAAGTTCATATTTAAGTTTTTCTAAAGTTTTATTTGTTATTGTTTCCATGATTGTTCCTTTGAAGAGGTAACTGAGTGACTAAGTGACTAGGTGAATAAGAGGTTATTGTGTTATTAGTTTTGAATATATTGACGAATGTATTAATAATTAAGAGTTATAAGTTTATTTATATAATCACTCAGTCACTTAGTCACCTAATCACTTAATCACCTACTCCCCTTCCCCCAAATATTCCTGAACCTTTTTTACAATATCATCAAGTTCAAACGGTTTTGTAATATATTCATTCACACCCGTTTCTTCACCTATCATTTTGTCCTCAAGCTGTGAACGTGCAGTTACCATTATTATTGGAATATCTTTATACTTGCTGTCGTATTTCAAAAGCCTGCTTATTTTATATCCGTTAATTTTCGGCATCATAACGTCCAGAATAATTAAATCCGGCATTATTTCTTTCGCCAGCTTTAAACCGTCCTCGCCGTTAAACGCGGTATAACACATAAAACCCGATACTTCAAGGACAAACTTAAGGCTTTCTACAATGTCTTGTTCGTCATCTACTATAAGAATCTTTTTCATGTGTATCTCCTTCAATCTCGTATGAATATATTATATCACATTCGCCGTACAAGTTTTTATTCTGCTCTACGACGGAATCAATTTTTTTCTTTAAAAATTCAGCCGAGGGCTTATCTCCGTCAACAAGAATAAGCGACAATGTAGTCATTCCGCCTTCTTTTTCTATGAGCGAATTTGTCATATAAGTTTTATTAAGCAAATTGTTTTCTCTAAGCAGATTTTCTATAACGGTATCGGTTGATTTAATCTTAATAACCGCAATCGTTGAAGCGTTTGAACGCGCTTTTTGCACAAGCTGTTTTCTTATCATCATAAAATTGCTTTTATCATTTGCAATCGGTATAACAAAATAGAATCTTGAACCTTTATTAATTTCACTGTCACACCATATAGCACCGTTATGCGATTCCATAAGCTGCCTTGCAATCGGAAGCCCCAAACCCGAACCGCCGACTTTGCGGGAAAGTGAATTTTCAATTTGCGCAAATTTGTCGAAAACGTGATTCAAATCTTTTCGTTCTATTCCTATACCGTGATCCTCAACGCACACCTGCAAATAATTCCCTTGAAGTTTTTTGATGTCATCTTCAAAACAATTATCGTACTGCAATTCTCTTGCGTTCACGACTTTGGAAGTTATCTCTATTTCACCCGCATCCGGAGTAAATTTTATTGCGTTAGAAACCAGATTGGTTAAAACCTGCTCCAGTCGGTTTGAATCAGCATAAATCTCAACATCTTCGCCGGACGGAACGTATTTTATTGTCAAATTCTTTTCTTTCGCAACTTCGGTCAAATTGTTTTTAACATACTCTATAACGGGCTCGATATGAATAAGTTCAAATTTGAAGTCCATCTTGCCTGCTTCAATTTTTGAAATATCCAGAAGATCATTTATAATTCCGGAAAGCCTGATTGCGTTACGTTTTCCCATCGAAACAAATTTCTCGATATTTTCGGTCATTTCTCCGGCTTTTCCGCTCAGAATAATGTCCATCGCGTTCTTAATCGCAGTTAAAGGAGTCCTTAATTCGTGCGAAACTATTGATATAAACTCGGATTTTAACCTTTCAAGCTTTTCTAATTTCCTGTTAGTAATTTTCAATTCCTGAAATAAAGATGCGCTCTGCAAAGGAAGTGTTACTTGTTGAACAAGGGTCTGAAAACAAGTTGCATCCTCGGTAGAGAAAGGTTTTTCACGATAAATTTCCGTAAATCCGAAAAAATCATCATTTAATACAATCGGAGCGAACATATTGTCAAATCGCAAAATCGAAAAATCATATTCCTGAATATTATGTTTAATATTCTTTTCAATCTTCAGATTTCCGATTTTAATATCATAAGGAGGATCCGCAAGCAATGACTTATAACTCAAAATAGCCCTTAATTTAAGCGCTTCAAGCAGTCTGTCGGAAATTTTGTAAAGCGAGTTTATTATTAACACCGGCTCTCTTTCCGAACGAAACATCAATGTACAGGAAAGTTCAAAGTTGAGAGATTTTTCTATCCCCTCAGTCATTATTTTTAAAAGTTTATCCTTATCCAAAGTCCCCGCAAGCTGTGAACTTGTATTGTAAAGAACATTCAGTTGATAAAGACTTCTGGCAAGTTCTTGATTGGATTTTGTCATCTTTAAAAGAGACAGACGGGTTTTTAATGCAGACTCTACAGTAGCCGAGAGTAATTTTTTATCAACCGGCATTTTTATAAAAAGATTAGCGTTATGCATAACATCTTTGTTGTGTTCCTTTTCGCCAAGAATAAGAAGAATTACGACAGGAAACTGTTTGATTTTTCTGCACAAATGCTTTAAATCCAATCCGTCAACATCTCCGTCAACAAGCACTATATCCGGCTCTTCAACCTTCAATACATCAAAAATCAAAGTCTGGTCACAGGACGTTATTACCTCATCAGATGGAAAAACTTCCTTTACCAGCCTGTCTTTTTCACTGTCCTCGCTAATCAACAAAAACTTTGTCATAATAAGATAATAACATAAATCCGTTAAGTTGTATTATAAATACTTAAAATATAATAACACCGGCCATAGACCGGTGTTACTTCTTTAATATTGCGGCCGTTGAAACAGCGGTGTAGCTCTGTTTTGCAGGCAGACTCCGAATTGACAGCTTGAGTTGTAATTAAAATTACTCTCGGTCGGTGCAAAACTATCTGCCTGCTGTCTTATATCGCTTCTGTCAAGCGGATTAAGACGTGCTTCCGGAGATTCGGAGAACTCACTTATATTACTGTGCGGACTATATACCGGTGTAACCTGTTCTCTGAAACCGGGCACCGAACAAACCGTCTCGCCGCCTTCAATAGGACAAGCCGCAAAAGAAGGTAAGATGAAGAGAAGAAATGAGAATATTAAAAACTTTTTCATATAAAACTCCTTTTTTTATATTGTAAGGCGATACCTCAGAATTTCATTGCCGCTATATACTAGCCAGTTAAGCTAATATTACCCGTTTTCAAATCTCAATTACATTATTTGAAGGATGTGAGGCAAAAGGGTATGATGTTAGTATTAATATAGAACAGGGCCGGAGGGATATTAATTGTACGCATATCAACAGCAAAGACCGGAAAGAAGACTACATGTCGTAGAGCCTCAAATTAAGCGGCAGCGCAAACGCAAAGCCGTACATAAACCGGTAGTCAAAAAAAATCCGATAGTTGAATTTTTCAGACTTGTTGTTGTCTTCTCTTTTTTATCGGCGTTTATTTACTACGTATTCCCGTTATCTTTTGAAAGACTGATACAAAAGGTATTTTTCCCTGATAAATTACCCGTCAGTACCAAAACCGAACCTAATATGGCAATGAAAGACTGGACAAAACCGGTAAAAGCCGATTTATACTCTATTGCAAATCCGGTTACAAATTATCTGAGCAATGATATGTTTAATAACAGACTGCTTTTAACCCCTACAATTAAAAAAACGCACAGTGAAGTTACAACAATGTATCATACTGACGAAATGAAGGAGCTAAAAACACAGTTAAACGCTCTGATGGCAGAGTATCCTATAATAAAACCCTCTATATATGTTTGGGAATACGAAAACGGCAGGTATGTTGATATTAACGGAGATAAAATTTATTCCGCGGCAAGTATAATTAAACTTCCCGTACTGGTAAGAATGTTCAAATCAATTGAAGCCAATCAAATGACTATTTATGATGAAATGACGCTTACCGATTATTATAAATCACCAGGTTCCGGGAATTTGCAATACGCACAGACCGGAAGAAAATATACGCTTGATGAACTTGCCAAAACAATGATTCAGGATTCAGACAATACTTCCACCAATATGATTATGGCAAAAATGGGCGGAATGGATGATGTCAATATCGGTCTCAGAGATTGGGGGATTTCCAAAACTTATGTAAGAACCTGGCTTCCCGATTTGAAAGGTACAAATAAAACAACAGCCGTTGATATTGCAAAAATTTTATACAATCTGGATAATCCGGGATTTTTGAATATAAATTCACGTGAATACATAATAGATTACCTGAGCCACGTTAAAAATAACCGGCTTATCGCCGCCGGATTGGGCGAAGGAGCACTTTTTGTCCACAAAACCGGAGATATAGGCACTATGCTGGGTGATGCCGGAATTGTTTATGCCCAAAACGGCAAAAAATATATTGTTGTAATACTCGCCCAAAGGCCCTATAATGCGCCTCAAGGCAAAGATTTTATCGTAAAAGCTTCAAGTCTCATATATAAGTATATCGTTGGTTAAGTAAAAAATGGCGGAATTCATTCTTCCGCCATTTTTAATTACTGCATTCCTTCGAAATTTCCCGCAAGAATTTTTAACGCTTTATCTTCCGCCCTTTGCGCTCTTGCAAGGGCATCTTGAATTCCTGAATTATCAAAAGTTTTAGATATATTAGCGGCTTCTTGTGACGGGATGTATCTTTTTTGTTTTCCCTCGCCTTCTGCACTTTCCGGCTGTATTTTGCAGTCAGATGACGGAATGTATGTATAATTGTCTACAGAATCAGCCTTCACGGGAGACGGAATTATATTTTCCTGAGATGGAATATACGTATAATTATCCGGAGAAATTTCTTCCGGCTTTACATCAAAAGCTAATTTGCTATTTTCATTCAAGCCCTTGGAAGTATACGGTGCAGCTCTCCGTTCCGATTGAGTTTTGGCTAAACGATACGCATTCTGTTTTTGATTAACGGCTTTTTGTTCCGCAAGTGCATACAAGCGTCTGTTCAAGTCCTCTTTAAGGAATTGTTTTTGTTCTTTCTTTTCCTCTTTTCTTTCATCTTGTTTCATAGCATCATAAGACTTACCGAAAATCATTGTTGTACACTTTGTAAGCGCCGCACCAAGCACACCCATAGATAACCATTGCCATGCCGCAAACCTCATCGGAACACCGGCGACGTTTTTAAAGAAATTCGGGGTTTTTCTAAGGGTATCCATAACAACGTTTCCGGTTTTGCGCGGAGCCATTGTTTCCAAATCTATTGTAAAAAATCTGGCAAGATTCCTCAATCCTTTAGTAAAGATATTTTGCCCTTTAATATTGCTAAGCGTTTTCAATTCATCTTTACATTTCTGTTTCGCAGCCTTATATGTTGCTTTATCTGCATATTTTCCTTCTTTAACGGCATTTTTAAAGTTCTGTTTAATGTTTCTGTATTGTTCTACCTGTTCTTTTGTCATACCCGCATATTGTATACCGCCAAATGAGTGCATAATCTTTAAAGCAAGCGGGAATGTAAATACCCAGGAAATATTTTCCACAATACCGTTTGCCACCGTACCGACTTTCTGATCTTTATCAGCTTTTCTTGCGTTTAATATAGGTTCCAAGAGAAACGGAGCAATAAAGAAATATGCACCGAGTTTACCGCCGCCGAATGTTAGTCCGCGGTGCAGAATTTGCATTGCATGTGACATAAATCGACCCGTTGCGGTTTTTGCCCCGCCTTTTGATAAGCTGAACAATTTATTATAAACTTCATCACATCCTATTGTTCGTTCAAAGGGTTTAGTCAACGGCCCCATCCAGCCAAAGTGACCCAGTCCGATTTTCACACGCCCTTTAACTTTTTTAGTTGCATTGATTACATCATCAACGTATTGCCCGAAAACATCTTCTTTAATAAGCTTTATTTTATTTGCATCCATTCCCATTGCATTTAGGATTTCTTTTTTCACGGCTGCAGTTGATTTGTCTCCGAGAGCCTGAATTGCTTTGATTTCTTCGGATGTTTTACCGAGCCTATGAAGTAAAACCTGATTTACTGCCTGAGTTTCCGGGATACTCGAAATATTTGCAACTTTAAATACTTTCTTAAGCATTTCTTTTTCGGCTTTATCAATCCCGATATTCTTGAGCTTAGGCGCTTGTTCTTCTGTCAATTTCAATCCGTCAACAATTCTTACAAAATCCTGCACAATCTCTTGCCTCTGATTGTACATTTGTGCTTTAACCATAGACCACTCGGGCATTGACGGAGTATCTCTCATTGCGCGCAAAACGGCGCTGTTATTAACGACCTTTTTTCCGGCATTACCCGCTGATTTAAACCATCCGATAATTGTCTGCACCGGTTTGCTTTGTATAATTTGTGATTCCTGAATTTTATCACCGAAATTTGCAACTTTTTTTACAAGGCTCTTATCATAATCTCCTCTGTTGGCCTTTGCATAAGCATCAATCCCCAAACCCAGCCCTGCTCCAAGTCCTAATGTATAAATAGGATGTTCAACAAACTGTTTAATCGTCATATCATAGGCCATAGAAGACATTGGATTAGCTTCCATTGCCTCTTTAAAATTGTGCGGAGCTTCAGCTGCCGGAACATAATAATAGCTCGGCAGCTGTACCGGCTGCGGCACATTTTGTATATTTTGCTGCATCTGAGGCGGCATATTATTAATATTCGGATTAATTTGTGTCACAACAATAAACCTTTATAAACCTAACTAAATATATAAAGTAAGTTTAGTGAAAAAAATTGCGCAAAAACAAAAATTTCATAAAATCTTTGTAAAGAATCTTTACATTCTGCCTTATTCCGAAATGAGGATGCGGAAAAAGTTGAAAATTGTGAGAGTTGCTGCACAACTCCCGCATATCATTTTTCGGCTTTTTTAGTATCTTCACGCAATGAAAGTTCACAGCACATTTGACAGGCACCGAAAACGCCGCCGCTCGCTTTAAGATTTTTGCGAAAACAGCAGTAGCGGGGAGAATTAAACAATTCTTTCAGAGATTTATCCCGAATATTACCTATTTTTTGCGATAAACACGGATATACAAACCCTTCCGGATTTATCATCATATTATTATAAGGATATGTGCAGGGCTTGTATATTTCATTCACCGGTTTATCAGGAGGTAAATTAAAAAATTTTTCAATACTGACGAGCGTATCCGATGCGTACTCAAACTTGGGTGAAAATCGCAGCTGCGGCTTTCTACTTTTTTTGCACCCCGCCTGCAGAGACTGAATTTCTTTAAAAACTTCTTTAAAATGCTCCATATCAAAATACAATTTAACAGGATAATTCGCCGTATATTCCGGGATAAAACTCTCTTGCAGTACGGAATTTTGTTTCCAGTTGTTATTTCTTAAAAAAGAAATCGATAAGAAGTCAAATTCCATATCAATACAATATTTGTAAAGTTTAACCAAATCATCCAAATTATTTTCAAGCACAATTGTCTTAATATCAATCATCTGCTTCTTTTTTTTAGATTTTAAATTTTCAAGATTAGAGACAATTTTATCAAAAATATCTTCTTTTCCCCTGTTTTTATCGTGATTTATCCCCCATCCGTCAAGCGAAACCGAAAGCAGCAATAATTTATATTTAATAAACGCCTCTATAATTTCATCGGTTATTAGAATTCCGTTTGAGACAACATGAACTTTGTTCATAATTTTCTTGGAAATATATTCCAAAATTTCAATAAAATCTTTACGAATCAAAGGTTCTCCGCCCACAAGCGTTGCTATTGAATAAAAAGGAAGCTGGTCTATGATTTTTTTCCATTCCGCCGTCGTTAATTCCCGCTTGTTTCTCTCCGAGCCCACATAACAGTACGGACAAGCCAAATTACAGCGGTAAGTTAACTCCAGAAAATACCTAAATGGCATCTTAGCTCTTCCGTACTTATCGTTGTAAGACAGTGATGTATAAAAATCTCTTGCCCAATCAAACAGAAAGGAGTAGTTCATAAATCCCCCGAATTCTCTAATACCTATATTAACATAAAGTTTAATGATTGTTTAAAAAAACAAGTTTAATATAATAAAGAATCCTCATCGCTCAAACTTTCCTCTCTTTTTTTCAAGAGAGGTTTTTTTTGATTGTATAATAGGTTTATGATTTTTACCTGTCTGGGCATATTAATAAGAATATTTTTTAACTCTTATCTCAATGTTTTCCAAAAAGTTTTGACAAACAGAGGTCAAAAATCATCCGTTATAAATTTTTATACTTATCTGGGATTGAGTATTGCGGGAATATTTTTTCTTAACAAAACATCGGCGGAAGTGCTTCCGTTAGCGGCCGTTATGGGGCTGCTGGGGGCATTGGGTAATTATTTTATTATTAAGGCTCTTTCCGTGGGCGAACTCTCTACACTTGCTCCGATTAATTCTTACAAGCCTGTTGTTGCACTTATTGCCGGTCTTATATTTTTAAAAGAAGTTCCGTCTATTGAAGATATATGCGGGATTGTATTAATTATTGCAGGAACATACTTTGTATTGAATACAAAAGGCGCTTCAAACAAGAAGGCTGTTTTTTACCGGGTTCTTGCACTTATTTTTTCAGCATCTGAAGCGGTTGTTATTAAGAAAATAATTCAGCTTTCCGGTGTCACAAACACATTTATACTCTGGTCTCTGTCAGGATTATTATTTTCTTTTCTTTTTATGATACTTTCTAAAAATAAACCGGAAATAAAATCCTATAAATATCAATTCTTACTGATTTTATCAGTGGGAATAATGCAATATGCCACAAATTATGTATTTGCCAACATGAATGTCTCATCAGCGCTTGCACTGTTTCAGCTTTCCACAATACTGAGCGTGTTTCTCGGGGCAAATATATTTCATGAAAAAAATCTGAAACGTAAACTTGCAGGTTCAATTATCATGGTTATAGGCGCGATAATAATTATTACACTATAGTTATATCGCCATATTTGTAATATCCGTATAAGCGGTAAGCAGTCTGTTTCTTACTTGTATTGCCATTTGCATACTCAAAGAAGCCTTTTCTGCCGCAATTATAGCTTCATGTATGCTTGTCGAACCGCCCATTGCGATATCTTCCT
>CALUSF010000066.1 GCA_944323325.1 Candidatus Gastranaerophilales bacterium | reverse complement strand
CTTTTAGGAACTTGCCAGACGTCCGGCGATACAACAAAATGTTTATACGGTGCTGACGGTGATTGCAAAAATCTGAAAATGGTATTTACAAAAATTGATGTTCCGCCGGCAGAGACGGCAGTAACTAATATTACCGGAGGAAGCCCTACAACGGGTGGAAATCCTGATGCAATCGCATTCCCGCTAACAATTACTCCTAACCGTGAAGACGGCCCGGATGAATCGCTCTCGGCAACATGGGATACGGACAAGATTAAATATACAATGAATAACGGTATTGAAACGTTTACTTGTACCGTTTCGGGAAGTAATGAAGCACAGACTTTCTCAACCCATGATACTGACGGACAGTACCAGGCAACATTAACAATGACAGAAACCGCTTTATAAGGTGAAAATTGAAAAACAATAACTTAATAAAATCGTTAATATTAATAACAACCGTGCTAATCGGCACGGTGCAGGCTTATGGTTATGCAGAAGTTGAACAGTCCGTAACAACGGACGTTCAGCCTTCTGTTGCGATTTCAAAAATATCATCCAACGAATCAGGAAGTATAAATCCTGCTACCGGCACAAATACGGGTCTTAGTGCGTCTTTCCAAATCCAAACAAACGGTACGGATGATGATTACGATTTTATAGTTACTTCGTCAATTATTACTCCTGAAAACGGGACAGTATCGGCTTACGGTCAAAATGGGTGTTGATTATTTGGAAATATAACAAATCCGCCTACGATAACAGCGATAGAAAATGCAAGGCTCGGCGGAAATGATAACAGGAATGTGATTGCTTACCCGGTAACAATGGTGATAACAAGTCCGATGAGCGTTGATTTTCAAAACAACGCAACATACGGTGATTGCTGGGTAGTAAAAGTTAATACCGGAGCGGAAGGAACGCTTACGCAAACAGTAGGACAGAATCCTTTCGGAAATACGTATTCGGTTGGACAGGACGAAGCGGGTTCATACCAAGCAACGGTGACTTTTACGGCAGTCAGTAAATAGAAAAAATGTTAAATAGAAGTCCGGACAAGGATTGTCCGCAATAAGTTGACAATTGAACAGAGAAAAGAGTGTAAGGGTTATAAGGTTAGCTTGTTTAAGTGCCGCGTATGTAAGGAATGTCTGCTCAATAACTTCCGGCAAGCAGGTCTAACACTGAGCCGGCAGGTTATATATGTTGACCGGCAAGGAATTTCAAATCTGTTCAACTGGCAACAAAGAAGAGAGAAAGCAATTCTCAAAGAATGTTAAATAGAATCAAATATTTATTGATAGCGGTATTAACCGGCATGTGTCTTTGCCAGCCGTCATTCGCAAATGATTCGACAATTTCATACATAACAATAAATGACAAAGTTTACGAAGATGTCGAAATCATGATAACGGACGGGGCAGAGATACTTGTGCCGTTTAAACAGCTTGCGGATTTATTTGACATTCACTATACGGCGGACAGAGTTAACAGGCTCATAAGCTTTACAACGTACGACGGACAAACCGGTGTTATTAACGACAAAGGTATATTTATTAATAATCTGCAAACCCAGAGACGGACTCCGGTATTTTTGCGTCAGGGAATTATGGATAATGTGACGAATGAAGCTTTTATTGAAGCTTCCGCGGCCGAAAAGATTATGGGCATAAAGCTTACGACGGATTATTCATCACTTACTATAAGTGCCGAAGTCGGACGCGATGTAACCGTTTTGCACGCAAGCGCAAATACCCTTGATGATAATAAGGGGCCGAAGGCTCATCCCGATGTTGTGCTTCCCAAGAAAAACGGTGTAATTTCACTAAACAGAATCGGACTTCATAACAATATGATAAATGACAATATGTCAACAAAGGGTATGAATTTCCGCAGTATAAACGATACGATTTCCGGCAACACGGCATTAAGTATTTCCGGTAACGCTTTCGGGGGTAAATACCGCGCGGAAGCGAATATGTTCCACTACAGACAAGATGCGTTCATGTTCGGCGGTGTTACGGCAACTTATATGAACAGTATTAAAGATAAAAAAACCGGCAAGGAAAAATACTTCTACGAACTGGGTAAAGTCAAAGGACGTACGGATGTCGATGCCGCAATCGGTACTAATATATTCGGTGCACAGATTTGGAATTATGACTACGACAAAACTCCTCCATATAAACTTAACGGATACGTTAAACCCACAAGTATTGTAAGAGTTACCGTAAATGACGGAGAGCCTGTTACTTTAAACACTTATGCGGGGTATTATACGCTTTCAGAAATGCCTTTGCCTTCCAAAGTGGAAAAAGTTAAGATTGAAGAAATTAACGAAGACGGTACAATTGAAGTTATTAAAGAAGAGAGGTATTCTCTCTATGGTGACAGACCTTTTGAAAAAGAACAGAGAGGTTCAGCTTTTGCCGGTGTTTGGGGGTATCAAAACAGGCTGTTCAGAGAAGGTGCCAATATTTACCGCGGTAACAACAAAAAGGTTACGGCAGGTATTGACTATCAATACGGTATAAAAGATAATATCACATTTGAATCAAAGTTAACCGGAGATAAAATCTATGACAAAAACGGAACAAGCGTAATATACAGAATTCCGACAAATGATACTCTGCTTGTTTCGGGAACTCAGAAAAATGTTAACTATATAGAAGGTGCAACGTCACTTAACAGTATAGAATACATAAGTAAAAAAGATCCGAACTTGAAATTGCGCGGAACCGCAGGTGTGAGCGTTGCGCATGACGTAAGAGAAGAACACACGCACGCCGGTTATATAGTTAAAGGTACCGGAGAATATTCGCGCGATTTGACAAAATATTCGTGGAAAATCTTTAAGCCGAAAAGCGCGGGTATAAGAGCAGAATTATTCAACACTTCACCTGATTTTTATATTGCTGCATCCGATTCCACATCCAAAAATGATCGTACCGGCGGACGCGTACAGGGAAATTTGAGCTTCAATTCGACAAATGTTAACGGCGGATATAATAAGTATTATTCCAATATGAACCATCGCTATCAAGGCGGAACGATTGCGTTTGATGAGTATAATATCGGCGCGTCCACGAGAATACCGAAAGTTGCAAACGTAAGATTCAATTGGTTCCAAAGACGCGGTGCAAACGATTTGGGCAGAAACAAAAATTACTACTACGATTTTAATGTTTCAAGAGATATTAAAAAATGGGCGCGTGTTGAACTCGGAAGAAGAGAGAGCGTTTATGATACAAGGTATGATATGCCGAATTCAATAAACAGAAATTACAACTCCGAATACTCGGATACTTACGCAATGCTGCATGTCCCGATTCCGAATAACAAAGGTAAATTCCAATTCGGTCACAGCTTTATAAACTATGAATCATCCGGTTATAAAAATGATTACAATATGTTCCGTTTCGGGTATGTTTTCCCGACCTGGAAACGTATGACTCTCGGTCTTGGCTGGGGATTCAGATATCACGGTCAGGGCGGAAACGACTTCAATGTTAACCTCGGGTACAGGGCAAAATCCGGACAAATGATAACTGTCGGATACCAGTATTCGAAAAACGGCGGGTATTTTATTGATAATATGTTTATGCCGACGACAAGCAGACATTCGGTTAACTTTATATTCAACGATGCGTTCCAGATATTCCACCACGGCTTCAAGTCTGTAGGAGACGAGTTTGAAGATAAGGGTATTTTTGAAGCAATAGCGTTTATTGACCTTAATAAAAACGGCAAATACGATAAGAAAATAGATATTCCGGTTAAGGATATACCGCTTATTACAAGCTGGTCATCGGAGCGCGAGTATACAAACAAATCCGGGCGTGTAGCTTCCGCAACTCTCTCGAGCGGAGTTTACACCGTAGCGCTTGATATGGATTCTCTTCCCATTACGGTTGCACCGCTTACAAACGATTTAATTTCAAAAACAATTAAAATCGAAAACGGTCTTACAACAAAACTTGAACTTCCGCTTGCAAGTACCGTAGGTTCCGTATCCGGTATTCTTAAAATCAGCGATGATTTTCAGCGTGATTTGAAAATTACGGATTTTGTCGTTGTGGTTTTGGATTCAAACGGTGAAGAAGTTAACTATTCAACCGTTGATTCAAGCGGGCAATTCTATATTTCCGGTCTTGCTCCCGGAAGGTATACCCTCAAGCTTGATGAAAAATTTGTTGACGCTTACGGTCTGGAAAAACTTCCCGAAAGAAGTGAAATAAACATATTTATTCCGTATGATTACCAAAATCCGACGGATATAGTGAATCAAAATCTGGAGTACAAAACATTGTCTCTGTAAACAAAGTTCTATTTAACATAATGTACACATATATGTGACAGCTGCAAGAAATTGCAGCTTTTTTTTATTGAAATAAGAGGATTGTAAATACAAGTTTTATTAACGATGTGGTATAATAATTATTATTTGTAATGAGGCTCTTTGTATGGAAAAAAGAAAAATAATTCTTACAATTCTTTTAGCGCTCGTGCTTGCTCTGCTGACTTCGTATTTGATATTTATGCAAAAAAAGCCCGTAAAACATATTGAAAAAACACAACCCGTAACGGAATACGAAGAGACCGTTCAAACGGAACCGGAGGATGAGGAAGAACAACAAGCCGAAGAAGCAAAACCTGAAATTCCTGCAACCCCTCAAAAACCGGTCAAAAAAACAAGTACGCTGAAAAGCACTTCAACAAAAAAGATACCAAAATCTATACAAATACAGGAGTTAAGTAATACTGAACAGGAAACTCCCGAGCCTGAAATTCAGAAAGGCTCCGTAGAATCGGAACCGCCGGGAGTGGAAGTTCCGGTTAAGTATATGTCCAAGAATACTTATAAATACGTATATACGCCGAGCCGATTTTTACCTGAGAAAACTTCTAAAGATTAATTAAATACCATGTTACAAGTGTAAGGTAAATAGCAAGTCCGACCACGTCTATAGTCGTTGCAATTACCGGGCCGGAAGCAACGGCGGGATCAATTTTTATTTTTTTCAGTACCAGCGGCGTGCAAGTCCCGATTAAGGTTGCAATTGTCATATTAAGACACATTGCAAGTCCGACAATTAATCCTAATTCAACATTATGCTGCCATCCCCAGGTTACAACGGTTACAAGGAATCCGAAAATAACACCGATGGTAAGCCCCGTAATAGTTTCCCTCATTATTTGATGCCATCCGGAATTCAGAGTTATCTGTCCGGTTGACATACCGCGTACCATAAGCGTAATACTTTGTGTGCCTATGTTTCCGCCCAATCCCGCAAGAAGAGGCATAAATGCCGCGATAACGGGAAGTGCGGTAAATGTATGATCATATTTATTTGTTACCGTAACTGCAATAAATTCCCCGATTAAGGTTATAAAAAGCCATGGAATCCTTGCTCTTATTGAATGCAAAAGGCTTCCGGTCAGCAAATCATCGTCTTCGTCGCCTAAATCCGTAACGATACCTGAAGATGTAAGGATTTCATCCGTTGTCTCTTCTTCAACAATGTCTTGAACATCATCCCAGGTGACTATTCCCTTCAAGTGATTGTACAAATCGACTACAGGCAGTGCGTTAAACTGATATTTCATAAAAATTTCGGCAATGTGGTCTTGATAATCGTCAATATGAACTTTTACGATATCTTTTGACATGATATCTGATATGTTAAGATGCATCGGAGCCGTAATAAGAGTTCTTAAAGAAACTACACCTACAAGATGGTTATGTTTATCAACAACATAAACATAATAAAGTTCCATATTTTCTTTATCCGCTTTTATTCTTATTGTTTCAAGCGCTTCTTTCACCGTCATATTATCATATACAGTAAGCACCAGAGGTGTCATTATACCGCCTGCGGTATCTTCATTATACGTAAGCAATTCTCTTACTTCGGAAGAAAACTTTTTAGGCAGTTGTTCCAGATAGGCCTGAGACTCATCTTCTTCCATATCGCCCAATACGTCGGCAGCTTCGTCGTGCGGAAGTTTTGATATTAATCTTGAGGCAAGTTCGGTATCAATATCTCCAAGTATTTCAACCTGAAGCTGCGGCGGCAGGTATTCAATCATGTCCGCCGCTTTTTCTTCATCTATTTGGGTAATACAGCTTAAGCGTTCTTCCGGTTTAAGCTGTTGAAAAATGTCAGCCAAATCTGCGGAATGGTAGCTGTTAAGTTCTTCTCTAAGCTGTGGTTCCGCATTAAGTTCTATTAATTCCTGAATTCTGTCTATTGTGTTTTCTATATTTGGCATTTTTATTATCTGTAATTAGTAAATTGTAAAGGTGAATCGTATTTATCTTCGTTAGAGCGAAGAATTTGAATAACAGATTGCAAATCATCCTTGCTTTTTCCGGTTACTCTGACCTGTTCTCCCTGAATGGAAGCTTGAACTTTTAGTTTCGAATCTTTAATATCCGCTACGATTTTTTTTGCAAGTTCCTGACTCAAGCCTTTTCTGAGATTAAAAACTTGTCTTACGTTTCCGCCAAGTGCGTTTTCGACCGGCTGGGGGTCAAGAATTTTTATACTGATACCTCTCTTGACAAGCTTAGATTGTAATATGTCATAAATATTTCTAAGCTTCATGTCATCATTTGTAGTAATGGTAACTGATTTATCACTGTCCAAATCAATTGTGGAATTGGAATTTTTCAAATCAAAACGCGAGGTTAAATCTCTTTTAACCTGATCGACAGCGTTTACAAGTTCCTGTTTGTCAAATTCTGATACAACATCAAAACTGCAATCTTTAGCCATAATTATTAAACTCCTGTTTTTTATAACATGTTTAATAATAACACGAATAAACAAACAGAGCTATTAACCGAAAATTTTATACATTAATCTTCGCCAGAAAGACGGTTTTGCATCATCTTTTGGCATCGGTGTAACCGGTTTTGGCAGTTCATAATAGTACGCGCCTGTTTTAAAGCAGTCTTCGCATCCGTATTTGGCTTTGAAATATTGTTCATAATTTCCGCCCGGTACTCCGGCTATGCCGCCCATACCGTACATACTTCCCATCATTGGGTATCCGCCGTAATTTCCGATACCGTATGTCATAATTTCACCTTTAATTTTTACTACACATGTATATAAAGTAATTTGCCTGAAACAAATTGCTCAAATGTTACATTTTTGTTACATTTGGAGTTTACAGCGGGTGCGGTAAATTAATGATTACAAATTTGTAAATATTGAACTGTGGGTTGAGGTATTATATAGTCCATAGACCGTCGGCTGGGTTTTAACCCGACAATAACTTTTAATGTTTTACAAACTCTGTGGCTTTGGTGTAATTTTGAAGTTTTGTAACAATTGCTGCTAAATTGCTAAAGTTTTTGAAAAATATGCCGTTATATAGAGCATAATATTAAATAAGATATTTACCGTAAATGTAACACAATACCTATTGTGTTACATTTTTACGTGTTTTTTACCCGCTAAAAGCATTGATTTATTTAACTTTTAGCCTCTAACTTTTCTTTCTCTTTTTTTGCGAAGGAAAAGAGAAAGAAAAGTAACAAAAGAAAGAGAAAACACGCGGCTGTTTTCTATGCCCTAACGGGCATTGAGGGTAAATTGCATTGAAGTTTCGAACTAAGACCGGCAAGCCGGTTCCCTTTCGCTCGCTATCAATGCTTGCGCATTACGCTCGCGGCGTAGATCTTGTTATATCGAATCATGATACATTGTGTCACGTGTCTTTCCTTTCAACAACCCGGGGTTAGAGATATTTCTAGTAAAATTTAATGTATAAATTAAATAATGTTGAAGAGCTGCCGAATGACACCAAATCCGGAAATTCGGAAATGCAATCCATAAAATTTTTAAAACACACAGTTACCCGGTTACTCAGCCACTTAATGACCTCTCCTCCTTAATAAAATCTTAATAAAATTGTTGTAAAAACAACTGTGCTATAATTTATTTACGGGGTATAATAAAGTTAATAAGTAGTAGAAAGTAGTCCTTCGGGACAAAAAGACAAGGAGATTACTAAAATGTCAGAATTAACATTGGAAAAACAATCTTCTGCGACTGATTTTGTAGGCGGCAAATGGCAGTCAGAAATCAACGTAAGAGATTTTATTCAAAGAAATTACACACCTTATGACGGTGATTCAAGCTTCTTGGCAGGCCCAACTGAAGCTACAACAAAATTATGGCAGGAATGCTGTGATTTGTTCAAAAAAGAACGTGAAAACGGCGGCGTTTTAGATATGGATACAAAAATTGTATCTACAATCACTTCACACGGTGCAGGCTATATCGATAAAAGCTTAGAAAAGATTGTTGGGCTTCAAACAGATGCGCCGCTAAAACGTTCACTTCAACCGTTCGGCGGTATCAGAATGGCTGAAACTTCATGCAAATCTTACGGCTATGAAGTTGATCCTGAAGTTACTGAAATCTTTACTAAATACAGAAAAACTCACAACCAGGGTGTATTCGATGTTTACACTCCTGAAATGAGAGCTGCAAGACACGCTGCTATCTTAACAGGACTACCGGATGCTTACGGCAGAGGCCGTATCATAGGTGACTACAGAAGAATCGCTCTTTACGGTATTGACAGATTAATCGAAGATAAAAAAGAACAACACGCTTCTGTTGACGGCGAAATGACTCCGGATAAGATTCAATTGAAAGAAGAATTAGCTGAACAAATCAGAGCTTTGGAAGAAATGAAAGTTTTAGGCCAGACTTATGGCTATGACATTTCTCAACCGGCTAAAAATGCTAAAGAAGCTATTCAATGGTTATATTTCGGCTACTTATCAGCAGTAAAAGAACAAAACGGTGCTGCTATGAGTTTAGGAAGAACTTCTACTTTCTTGGATATCTTTATTGAAAGAGATTTGAGAAACGGAACTCTTACTGAATCAGAAGCTCAAGAGTTAATCGACCATTTCATCATGAAATTAAGATTGGTTAAATTCGCAAGAACTCCTGAATACAATTCATTGTTCTCAGGAGATCCTACCTGGGTAACTGAATCAATCGGCGGTGTTGGTATTGACGGTCGCCACATGGTCACTAAAAACTCTTTCAGATACCTTCACACTCTTGAAAACTTAGGCACTGCGCCTGAACCGAACATGACAGTATTGTGGTCTAAGAGATTACCTCATAACTTCAAACAATACGCAGCTCATATTTCTATCACAACTTCATCTATTCAATACGAAAACGATGATTTGATGAGAGTTACTCACGGTGATGATTATGCAATCGCTTGCTGTGTATCATCTATGGTTGTCGGTAAAGAAATGCAATTCTTCGGCGCTCGTGCTAACTTGGCTAAATGCTTGTTATATGCAATCAACGGCGGTGTTGATGAAAGATTAAAAACTCAAGTTGGTCCGAGATTCAGACCTATTACTTCTGAATACCTTGACTTCGATGAAGTTATGGAAAGATATGAAGATATGATGGAATGGCTTGCAGGCTTGTATGTTAATACTCTTAACTGCATTCACTACATGCACGATAAATATTGCTACGAAAGATCTCAAATGGCTCTTCACGACAGAGACGTTAAGAGATATTTCGCAACAGGTATTGCAGGTCTTTCAGTTGTTGCTGACTCACTTTCTGCAATCAAGTATGCAAAAGTTAAAACAATCAGAGATGAAGACGGCATTGTAGTTGACTATGAAGTCGAAGGCGATTATCCGAAATACGGTAACAACGATGACAGAGTTGACCAATTTGCAGTTAACATTGTTAAGAAATTCATGAATATGATTAGAAAACACTATACTTACAGAAATTCTATTCCTACAATGTCAATCTTAACAATTACATCAAACGTTGTTTACGGTAAGAAAACAGGTAACACTCCTGACGGACGTAAAGCCGGTGTTCCTTTGGCTCCCGGTGCTAACCCGATGCACGGACGTGATTCTCACGGTGCTGTTGCTTCATTAGCTTCAGTTGCTAAGCTTCCGTTCAATGATGCTCAAGACGGTATTTCAAATACTTTCTCTATCATTCCTAACGCTTTAGGTAAAGATGAAGTATTTATGGGTGACCTTGATATTCATCTTGACTGCGGATGCTGTGAAGGAACATGCCAATAGGGGTAAATAAAATTAGTGAGTAGTGAACAGTGAATAGTGAATAGAAAAATTTAAAACTCTAGTCACTATTCACAAATCACTAGTCACCTTTTAAGAGAATATAAAACATGGAAAGGCGATAATTATGACTACTCAACAAGAAGAAAATTTAATAAATCTTTTAGACGGTTATGTTGAAAAAGGCGGACACCACCTTAACGTAAACGTATTCAACAGAGAAACATTGCTTGATGCTCAAGCACACCCTGAAAAATATCCTCAACTTACTGTTAGGGTTTCAGGTTATGCAGTAAACTTTATTAAGCTTACAAAAGAACAACAAGATGATGTTATCTCAAGAACATTCCATGCTTCTTTAGGCAACAGCTGCGGATGCTAGGATAATAGGAACTTTGAGAATCGGCCAAAACGCAACAGCGTTTTGGCCGATTTATTTTTACGTTGAAAGTAAAAATATAAAAAATCCGGGAAACTGCATTGCTGTTTCCCGGGTTTTCGATTTTAAGAAGTATATTTAGAACATCAAGCCTGCTTCTCTTGCAGCGTCTGCTAATGCTGCAACTCTTCCGTGATAAAGGAAGCCGCCTCTGTCAAATACAACACATTCAATGCCTGCTTTTTTAGCTTTCTTAGCAATAGCTTCACCGACAACCTTTGCAGCTTCGATATTGCCGCCATGTGCCAATTTTTCTTTAAGCTCTTTATCAACAGATGAAGCCGAGCATATTGTTACGTGCTTTTCATCATCAATAATTTGAGCATAAATGTGTTTTGTGCTTCTGTATACAGCTAAACGGGGAAATTCAGAAGTTCCTGATAATTTCACTCTGATAGCTCTGTGTCTTTTTTGTACTTTTGGTTTTCTAATTTCTTGTTTAATCATTTTTTTCTACCTTTCTCGGACCTGTGTCCTTTTGCCCAAACCTTCTTGACGGTATATCAAGGGTTTATATGAGCATTTGTTTAGTTAACAAAATCTGAAACGAGTTCAGAATAAGATATTCATTGCGTTCGCCCTGCTTCCGCAGAGATCCTGAAACAAGTTCAGGATAAGATATCCGTAGCGTTCGCCCTGCTTCCGCAGAGATCCTGAAACAAGTTCAGAATAAGATATTCATTGCGTTCGCCCTGCTTCCGCAGAGATCCTGAAACAAGTTCAGAATAAGATATTCATTGCGTTCG
>CALUSF010000065.1 GCA_944323325.1 Candidatus Gastranaerophilales bacterium | reverse complement strand
TGTAAGACGAAATTAATTCCTTTTCTTAATCCCTTTTCCCTTTTTTCGCTTGAGTCAACAGCTCAAGTTTTTTTTTGTTTTTGTCGGGAGTTGAAAGTGACCGGTTTATATGTTAATCTGAGTTATAGGTCTTAGTGTTATTATTATAAATTTAATTCCAAAAAGGGGGTTTTTATGAAAGGTTTTGCAATGTTATCCATCGGTAATACAGGATGGATTGAAAAAGAAATTCCGAAATGCGGTCCTAATGATGCAATATGTAAGCCTATTGCACTCGCTCCCTGTACGTCTGACGTACATACGGTTTGGGCAGGTGCTATAGGTGACAGGCATAATATGATTTTGGGGCACGAAGCTGTCGGAGAAGTCGTAGAGGTAGGAAATCTCGTAAAAGATTTTAAACCGGGAGACAGGGTTTTGGTTTCTGCAATTACTCCGGACTGGAATTCATTAGAAGCTCAGGAAGGATATGCAATGCACTCCGGCGGAATGCTTTCCGGCTGGAAATTTTCGAACTTTAAAGACGGCGTTTTTGCTGAGTATTTTCATGTAAATGATGCTGACGGCAACCTTGCTCATCTTCCTGACGGTATGGATTTGGGTGCTGCCTGTATGATAAGTGATATGGTTCCGACCGGTTTCCATGGGGTAGAACTTGCAGATGTGCAGTTCGGAGACAATGTTGCCGTAATAGGAATAGGTCCGGTAGGCTTAATGTCTGTTGCTGCTGCAGCTATCAGAGGTGCTGCTAAGATTTATGCAGTAGGTTCAAGACCTAATTGTGCGGCACTTGCTGAAGAATTTGGAGCAACTGATATTATAAACTATAAAGAAGGTGACATAGTAGAACAAATTTTGGACAAAACTCACGGTAAGGGCGTAGATAGAATTATTGTTGCGGGCGGTAATAATGATACTTTCGATCAGGCAATAAGAATGTTAAAACCGGGGGGCAAAATCGGAAACGTAAACTATTTAGGCGAGGGTGATTATGTAAAAATTCCTCGTGTTCAATGGGGATGCGGAATGGGACATAAACAAATATCCGGAGGCTTGATGCCCGGCGGTCGTTTACGCTCAGAAAAACTGGCAAGGCTAGTCGAAACGCACAGAATCCATCCGGAGAAGCTGATTACTCATACTTTCCGGGGGTTAGAGAATGTAGAGCCGGCGCTTATGCTTATGAAGGATAAACCGCGGGATTTGATTAAGCCGTTAGTTATTATAGATTAATTTTAAAAGACTCTTCAATAAAATGAAGAGTCTTTTAATTATTAAAAAAAAATAAAATTTATATGCAAGCGGGATTTGATACCTTATAATTATCATATATAATATTAAATAGGGGAGATAATCATGAAAAATCCATTTAAAGCAAATGATGAAAATGAGAACATACAAGAAGAAGTAAAATTTGACGAAGAAAAAATTGCAGCCGAAAATGCGGAAGAAGAATCAAAAGAACAAATAGAAACTGAAAATAAAGAGCCGCATGACGAAGTTAAAGAAGAAAAAAATCCTCTTCAGGAAAAATACGACCAATTAAACAATCAATACATACGTTTAGCGGCTGATTTTGATAATTACAGGAAACGTCACGAACAGGAAAAAGAGGCGCTTTTGAAGTATGGTGCAGAAAATACCCTAAAGAAAATGATTGAAGTTTTGGATAATTTTGAAAGGGGTTTAAAAGCAATTGAAGCCGTGGAAGATTGCGAAAAGGTTAAAGAATGTTATAATCTCGCATATAAGAACTTCACGGATGTACTAACCAAAGCGGGGCTTGAATCGATTAATGCCGAGGGAGAAACTTTTGATCCTAATTTGCATGAAGCGGTAATGCAAACTCCGTCGTCAGAGATTCCGGAGCATACGATTATTGCGGAATTACAAAAAGGGTATAAATTGGGTGACAAGGTCTTAAGACCTGCTTTAGTAAATGTAGCAACACAGGAATAGAAAAGAATAGCAATGAGTGATTATTATGAGATACTAGGCGTGAGCCGAAACGCCACAAAAGATGAGATAAAAAGTGCTTTCAGAAAAATGGCGAGAAAATGGCATCCGGATGTTAATAAATCTCCGGAAGCGGAAGCAAAATTTAAAGAATTGGGAAAAGCTTATGAAGTTCTCATGGATGATGAAAAGCGTTCGACTTACGACAGGTTCGGCGAAGACGGACTTACAAATGCCGGTTTTAATACACAAGGACCTTTTGCATCAGGTTTTGGAGATCTTGAGGAGGTCTTTAATTCATTTTTCGGAGGCGGGTTCGGTTTTGGCGGTGCCCGCAGACAAGATCCAAATGCTCCTCAAAGAGGTGATGATTTAAGGCTAGATATTGAACTTGAATTTGAAGAAGCTGTTTTCGGTTTAACTAAAGAAATAAAGATTGATCACTTGGAAACTTGTTCTTCTTGCAGCGGAACCGGTGCGAAAAACGGTGCTAAACCTGTAACTTGTAAAACTTGCGGAGGCTCGGGAAGAATTCAGCAGACAACACGAACTGTTTTAGGGCATTTTACACAAATTGTAACCTGTCCGCACTGCCACGGGAAAGGCTCTGTAATTTCTGATCCTTGTCCGGATTGTCATGGAGAGGGCAGAAAAACAGTTGAAAAGAAAATTGAAGTTAAAATTCCGGCAGGTGTCGATAATGGCTCTAAAATGAGGCTTTCCCATGAAGGTGATGCAGGTATAAACGGCGGTGTTTCCGGAGATTTGTACATTGTAATACATGTAAAACCTTCTCTTTATTACAAACGTGACGGTATAAATGTTTATACAAAGCTTGATATAACTCCGGCTCAGGCGGTATTGGGCGACACTGTAACAATTAAAACTTTAGACGGCGAAAGAGATGTTGTAATTCCTGCGGGAATTCAGCATGGAGAGGCTGTAAAATTAAAAGGCGCGGGGGTTCCGAATTTGTCAAAACCTTCATTTAGGGGTGAGCATATTGTGATAATCGGAATAAAAACTCCTGTAAAAATTTCTAATGAAGAAAAAATATTGTATCAACGTTTGTTTGAAATTCAAGCGGGACGCAAGCCTAAGGAAACTGTAAAAGAACGCATAAAAGGTGTTTTTAAATAATATTTTGTGGTAAAATGTATTTGGGCATGATTTGGGAGCGATAATGCGGAAGTTCTTTTTTACAGCTTTACTTTTTCTGATATGTTGTACGGGTGTTTTTGCTGCAAAAATTCCGGTTGAGGTTCAAGAGTATATTTATCAAAGATTTCCGAGCGCAGATATCAGATTTGACGGAGTTATCATCCTGCCTGATAATACTATTTACTTACCGCTTTATCCTGCCCTTTTTTCAGATATTAATAAACTGAAAATAAAAGAGACGTATCCTGAAAATCAAGATTTGAGACAAAAACCGGACGTTATTATTTTTAATAATGATTTTGTGTTGTTGAAAGTTTTAACAGACGGAGAAGGGCATCGCACCGTGCTTCACATGGTGACTCCTCCGCTGCAAGTTAGAACAGGGTTGCTGCCTCAAGACATGCTAGTTCCTAGCGGACTTATAATTCCCGAAAATATAAAAGGAATTATAGGAAACTTGAAAATTGATACAAAAAGAGAGGATATGATAAGAATTGAAAATAAGGATTCTTATGAAGAATTTTTGTCTGAGTCTGAGCCTGATGTTCCACAGAGTCTAATAAATCAGCTAAAAAATAAAATATTGTTTGTAACGACTAATTATTCCAAAAATATTCAGGTAGTGGAACCGGCAAGAGCTGTTCCGAGCTATTCTCTTGCACAAAAATCGATACCTATAGACGTCAAGGCTGTTAATAACGGGAAATTTTTACTTGTAACAACTTATGACAGACCTTTTGTAGATGTTATATCAGTAGCTGATTCAAGGTTTATTAAACAAATAAACTTGACTTCCAATCCTGAAGAAATTCTTATTGACGAAGTTAATGAAAAAGCTTATATTACATCTCCGCTTGCTTCTACAATTTTTGTAATAGATTTAAGTTCAATGTCATTGGTTCAAAAAATTAAAGTAAACGGGTATTGTGAAAATTTAAGATTGTATGGTGATAAATTACTTTATGTAGACAAATTGAAAAATGAGATTTGGGTAATTGAATTAAATAAAGGCTACGAACTTGTAGATGTCGGGCAATTCCCTAATGTTTCGGATATTGTTTTTACAAATAATAAGTTATATATCTCAAGCCGGACTAAAAGCAGAATTGCGGTTATAGATTATTCAACTCTTGGGCTTATTAATGAGTTTACAACAGTGAATAAACCTATAGCAATGCTTTTGCAAGATAAAACACTTTATGTACTCGGTGCACAAAATAATGTTATTCAAAAAATTGATACATCAAATGAAAATGTCTTTGATACAATTGAGCTGGGAACGGAAGGTTTTTCATCCGGGTTTAACAGAATAGAGGGTACTAATTTAGCGGTTGTTACAGATTTAAAAAATAATAAATATTCAATAATTGATTTGACAAAAGGCAAACTTTTAAAAACGTATTCCGTTAATGTACCAATTAAAGATGTTATTATAACAAATAAGGTCGAATTATTTGATTAGGCGGGTAAAATGGATTTTATATCAGATGAAGCAACGCTAAGCGTGTTGTCAAAGCTTGAAGAAACACAGAAAGATTATTGGAATATTCCAAGAAATACGGGGATATTATTAAATACGTTTATCAGGATGATGAACGCAAAAAATGCTTTGGAAATCGGTACATCAAACGGATATTCCGGAATTTGGCTCGCAAAGGGACTTAAAGAAACAGGCGGAAAACTTACAACGATAGAATTTTATGAAAAAAGGCAAAGTATTGCGATAGAGAATTTTAAAATATGCGGTGTTGATGACATTGTAAAACCCATACAAGGATCTGCCTGCGATATTCTGGAAGCCTTAGATTCCGGTGAAAAATTTGACTTTGTATTCATTGATGCTAATAAACGGGAATATGTTAAGTATTTTGAACTTATTAAACCTCATTTGCTTCCAAAGGCAATGATTGTAGCTGATAATATTATTTCCCATGCGGAGAAAGTACAAACATTTATCGATGCGGTAGACAGTGATAATGATTTTCAATATACAATTCTTGAAGTGCAGGGCGGAATTTTAACGGCGTATAAAGGTTAGTAATCGTCTCTACCCCTGCTTTTTAAATATTCTCTTATTTGGTTGAGTGAAAACTGTATTATTCTTGTAATTCTTGAAGGTGAAAGACCTACAGTTGTTGCAATGTCTTTTGCCTGCATATTTCTGTAGAAACGATATTCAACAACGGTACGTTCTTTTTGGGGTAATTTTGCAATGGCTTGTTTGATAAGTTTACTCATTTCAATAATTTCAGCTTGTTCATCCGGCAGGGCTGAAGGGTCTTTAAGAAAATCAAATGGAGAGGCGTTGTCTGTAGCTGCTGCCGCCAAACCGTCTATGGATAAAATTGTTTCATACACGGCTTCTCTGACTTTTGTCGGAGAAATACTGAAACCCATATCAGTATCATCATTTATGGATGAATCTTCAACAGCATCTGAAATATAGCTGTTTGACTCGTCATCCTGTTTTTTATGTTTTAATGTATACCATTTATAACGATGGCGTAACTCATTCCTTATGGCCCACTTTACAGCCGTTCCTATATACGCTTCATTATACTTAGCAAGCTGTTCTTCCGTTTTACCTTTTATCAAAGTTTGCACAGCAATAACACCAATACTAACCAATTCTTCATATTCAATCATGTGGTTAGGTATACGTCTGTGCTCAACTCTTGCAATTTTTTGTACAATACCTAAATATTGTTTGACTAACGTTTTATTATCCATCTTTTCTTATCAAACTAACCTTATTTTATATTACCTTGGTTTTGATTATTTTTCAAGCCGTAAACAAATAGTAATATTTCGGCAACAGCTTTGTATAATTCAGGAGGAATTTGCTGATTAAGATCAACCATCCTAAACAGGGCTCTTGCAACAGGGGCATTGTCAATAACCGGTACATTGTGTTGTATTGCGATTTCAATAATTTTTTTGGCAATTAATTCTGTGCCCTTAGCAGTTAATGTCGGGGATTGCATCGTTTCGGCATCGTATTTAAGAGCACAGGCAACGTGGGTCGGGTTTCTTACTACAAAATCAGCGTCCGGAACGGAATCCATTGCACCGCGTTGAAGCATTTGCATACGTCTTTGGCGCAGGGCTGCTTTAACGTGGGGATCTCCTTCCGAGTTTTTATATTCATCTTTTATTTCTTTAAAAGACATTTTTTGATCTTTTAAGAACTTCCATTTTGTAACTCCATAGTCAGCAGCCGCAATAATTAGAAATGCAATACAGGCTTTATAAATGAATTCTACGACTAATTTTCCGAACTCTATCATAACAGCGAAATTATTATCGATTGACGCAAGCATAAGGATACTTTCTAAATGATCTTTGTATACAGACCAGCCGACGATACCTAAAACCAGAACTTTTACAATATTTTTGCCTAGCTCAAACAGTGTTTTTACTTGAAATAAGTTCTTAAAATATTTTGTCGGGTTTAATTTATCAAGCTTAGGAACCAAAGGAGCCGTAGCAACAAGCGGACCTACCTGTATAAAATCTCCTATTATAGCAATAAAAGCTGCTGCAAAAAGGATTATACCAATAATGGCTACGGCAGGAATGAGCGTTACCGTTAAAATATATGTATACCCGATATTGGATAAATGCTGATTTGGAATCTGCTCATACAAAGTTCTGAATAACCCGACGATAAGCTGCCAAATAACGGGAGCAAGCATATTAATCAACGAGAACATAACAAGCAGCGATAATGCAGTAGACACATCTTTTGATTTTACAACCTGTCCCTCTTTTCTTGCCCTCTCCAGCTTTTGTGGTGTGGCGTCAAATTGTTTATCTTCGTCTCCCATTTATAAATTTTCCGTTGGATTTCTTATATTAATTATTCTATCATAAACCCCTGTTTTGTTGTACAATGTTTACAAAAGGAGTATTTGATGAGAAATATTTTGTTTATAATCTTAACCCTTATATCTTGTTCAGCTTCGGTTTATACATTTTTGTACATTGCAGGTAAAACAGGTTTAGGTCTTATGTTTTTCGGCGGTTTATTGTCCGGTATATTTTTAATGAACTTATTGTTAAATGTCAAGAACGATAGACTAAATTCTTATAAAAGAGAATTAGAAAAAGAAGCGGTTGTTTCGTCTGAAAATAGCTCAAGGGTGAAAGTTTTGGAATCTAAAATTGAAGTCTTGGAAAAAGCTTTAGAGAATGCATTGAATAAAAATGTTTAAATAGAGTTTGCGGAAAAATATGCATTTTTCTCGCAAACTCCCGGGAACGGTTTCACATCAGGTTGTGTGCTATCTCGCACACGACCTGATGTTCACACACCTAAGGTCGGATTTGAAAAAGTTCGAAAAATTGTCATTTTTCGACTTTTTCCGCATCCTCAATATGTAAATTTTTGTTAAAATTGTATCCTTTACAATATTGACTAAGATAATGGCATGCTGTAAAATTCTTTCTATAACAGGGATGTGAAGTTATTATGCATGAATTGTTTATAAGCTACAATATCAATAATATATTTCACCGAAATATGCAAATATTTCCGTTATTGGTGTGTGGTAATATTCCGTTAAGTATTTTAAAAATTTCAGATAATTTAAAAGCCGGGAGTGTTGAGTTAAATGCCGGCTTTTATTGTATCTTAAGGTCTATATTAATCTAAAGGAGAATATTTATGAAAATTATGCCGGTAAGTACATTGAATCAACGAACAACATATAAAACACTTAATGCAACGAGGCCTTCCGATGATGGAAAAGAGCCCATACAAGTAAAGAATAATAATATTGCATTTAAGGGGGCAAAAAGTATAGGAATTATAGCTGCAGGTTTTATTTTATCGTTTGTATCGCCTGCAATTGGCGGTCTACTTATGCTTTATGGCATATTTAGACAAATTTTTGATAAAGATGATGATTAGTAACCCAAAATAATCAAGTTTATATCAACCAAAATAAATAAAAAGGGAATGTGAGGAGAAAATGATTCAACCAGTAAGATCAAGACTAAATATTCAGCCGACAAACAATCAGCAGCTAAGCTTTAAACAGACAGATTCAACTGTAGTTCAAGCAGCTGCCCAAATGAGTGATTCTGGTAAAAAGGACTTACTTAATTATCTTGAGGCAAAAGATAAAAAGGATAGGAATGCACAGTTGATATCCGGTGTTGCGGGGCTTGCACTGTTAGGCGGTACAATATTTTTTATGCCTAAAATTATTAATAAAAGTAAAAATACTTTTAAGAAGTTTAATCAGGAAAAAGATTTTTTGGCACTTGCAAACGATAATAAAATTCCTACACTTGATAGTTGCAGAAGTATAAATGATAAATTACGCAATTTTTTGCAGACTCAAGTTGAGTTATCAAATGCAACTGCGGAGGAAATTAGGCAAACAGGAAATCCCAGCGGACAAAATATGTTGATGTTATATGGTCCCCCGGGAACAGGTAAGTCGTATTTTGCAAAAATATTTGCCAAAACTTTAAAGGCGGATTATCAGGAGGTTAAATACTCTGATTTAAATAAGCGGTATATTGGTGAACATTTGGAACACATGAAAGATTTTTTTGAGACCATAATTAAAACCGCAAAGGCAAACCCCGAGAAAAAATATGTTGTTACCTTTAATGAAATCGATTCTTTGGTTTTGCCTATAGAGAAAATTTCTCAGGGCGGTACCGGACATAATGCATTTAAGGTCGAGGAACGTTCTGTATTTTTGAATTATCTTGATGATATTCAAAAGCAGGCTCAGAACGTAACAATTATCGGCACTACAAATGTTGATCCAAGAAATAAAGGTCTTGACGGCGCTGCTATGAGCAGATTTAAAACTAAAATTCAAATCCCGTTTCCGGACAGAGTTTGTTTGTCTGAAGCTCTAAAGGCGCATATAAATAATATGCCGGATGGGGCAGAGTTTATAAAAGCAAATGAGGATAAATTAAATCTTTTAGTCCAGTCAATGGAAAAACGCCATTTTTCATACAGGGATTTGGACAATGTTGTGGATGATTCAAAAAGAAGATATCTTCAAGACTATATGAAAAATAAAGATTCAAAGTATAAATTCGAGTATCTTGAAAAAGCGATAAAAGATCTTGATATTTCGGATGGAGAAATGGCCGGTAAGTAAGTATTGCTTATATCTTTGCTTTATTGTAAAATAATGTTAAGATTTAAAGGAGAGATATATGGATTTTAAAAAAGTACTGAGCTATGTTCCTACAGTTATCGAGTCATCTTCCAGAGGTGAGAAGTCTTTTGATATTTTTTCCAGGTTATTGAGGGAAAGAATTATATTTCTTGGGACAGAAATTGATGATGATGTTGCAAATTCTGTTGTGGCTCAATTGCTGTTATTAGATAGTGAAAATCCAGAAAAAGATATTATGTTGTATATAAATTCCCCCGGCGGTGTTATAACTGCAGGAATGGCAATATATGATACTATGAATCTAATCAAAGCTGATGTCCAGACAATATGCTTGGGTGAGGCTGCGTCTATGGGTGCATTCTTACTTTCGGCAGGTGCAAAGGGAAAACGTATGGCTCTCCCCAGTGCCAGAATTATGATTCACCAACCTTTAGGCGGAGCAAAGGGGCAGGCTACTGATATAGAATTAGAGGCCAAAGAAATTTTAAGAATGAAGGATATGCTGATAGGTATTATGGCGGAAAATTCAGGTCAGCCTTTTGAAAAAGTAAAAGAAGACTGTGAACGCGATCATTATCTTTCTGCAGCAGAAGCTGTAGAATACGGTTTGATAGACAAAGTAGTTACTTCTGCAGAATCGTAAAACAGTTCTTTTATTATTTTTATTATAAATAAAACTGATGCCGCTCAGAGTTTAATGCGGCATTTTGTTTTATTGTAAAGCGTATTTTGTACAAAATTGATAAATGTGCTTAGCCATATTAAAGATAAGCCGGTGTATAGAATAAAGCTACTCTCCGTATACAATTACCTTAACACCGCGCCAGAATATAAATACAGATTTTTCCTGAATATCAATATGACTAATTTGTTTTATGTTACCATTTTTTGCTGCGGTATCAATACTTGCATCTCCTATTTCAACCAAAAATAGAATATTATTCGTTGAGGCAGTACCTTTTTTCATTGTTGTGAAATCTTGTGAGTTAATACCTGTTGCCGTTATCGGATATGTTGCATCAGTATAGAACAAGCCCATTGCGCTTGCTTTTGTACTCGTTAATATAAATGCCAAGCCTAAAATCTTCAAAATCTTTTTCATTTTCAATTCTCCTTTATTCACCATAAACTAATGTCTTTGTTTGTTTTACATAAATAGGTATAAAAAAAAGCGGAATATAAACCTTACTGACTTTTGTATCAACATAGTGTATTTTTGTTATGCCGCCATTTTCTGCAGCAGTTTGTATTCCTCTGTTTCCGGTTTCAACAAGACCAAGTATGTTATTGGTTGTTGCTTCTCCGCATTTTAAACCTTCAACAGGGATTATGTTATCTTCCGTATTTTTAGCAGCATCAACAGGAAAGCTGCTGTTAGAATATATTGCCCCTTGGTTAAAGTATCTAGAAAGACTTGAGGCAAATGCAGTTTGTGTACTTATTACCGCTAAGATAATCAATAATACAAATTTACTCATGCTTATTTCCTTTCTTGTAGTTTAATAATAACATAACCAAGCATATATGCCAATATATAGTATTACATTATGCTAAGATATGTAATATTTTTGTTTTATGAAAGTAAAGGATTTTTATAAGAAATTCGGAAAACGTCTTAAGGATTTGCGATTAGAAGCTAATATTACACAGGAAGATTTAGCGGAAATTGTAGGTGTTGCAACAAAGACTGTAAGTTATTGGGAAAATGGACATAATCCCATAACACTTAATAAAATACCGCTTATTGCAAGAGCATTAAATATTCCTATTTATAAATTGTTTGTGTTCCTTGAAGATGACGAAAAGGCTGCTGATAAGGATTACATAACATTATTACAGGCTAAAACCGGACAGGAGCTTGAGACTCTTTTTAATGTTATTAAAGAGTTACAAAAAATAAAATAAGTTGCTAATACTTATTATAGAAGTTCCAGAGTTAAATTAATAGGCATATTTGTATGTCGAAGTTTATATTCTTAAGTTTATCAGCTTAATTTACGGAAAATTAATTCTAAAAGATAAAAAAAATACAAAATTATTTACTTTTGAGAGTTGTTTCAATAGACAAAATGTAAGCTTGATTCTTTTTACAAAAAATACGTCTGCTGCGATTGTCTTGTTCGTTCGCATTAAACAGCAGCTTTGCATCGGGCGTTCTCTTCGATAGAAATACAAAATTAGAGGAGATAGGAAATCCCTATCTCCTCTAATTTACGCCTGCCGCGATTCGAACGCGGGACCCTCTGCTTAGAAGGCAGATGCTCTATCCAGCTGAGCTACAGACGCATA
>CALUSF010000064.1 GCA_944323325.1 Candidatus Gastranaerophilales bacterium | reverse complement strand
ATTGAAAATACAAAAGTCGGAAACAAATTAATCAGAAAAAGAAATCTGCAGCAAGTTATGAGAGAATCTTTCTTCTATGGTGCTAACAGATTCGGTAACAATTTTATTGCTTAATATTTCACCCCTCTTATATAATCTTATCTTACATCTTACTAAGTTTTACTCCCTTTTAGGGAGTTTTTTTTGTATATATTTCTTCTTTTTAATATTGTATGTATAGATGAAATACCCTTGTTTATTTACTGTAAATTTAACAGAATTATTAATATCTGTTCTAAGAATCATTGTATTTTTGAGAGTATCCAGCGTATAAACTGCCGGATGCCCGAAGCGGTTTTCACCAACAGAAATTAGGGAAATTTTAGGATTAAGATAATTTATCATTTCTTTATTAACAACTCCCAAAGCACCGTGATGTCCTACTTTCAGAACCGTAATATTTTGCGGCAGAAATGTTTTAAGCTTATTAAAAGTTTCTATACCGGAATCCCCCGTAAACAGCATTTTAAAATTGTTATACTCTAAAAGAGTAAGAATAGATGCTTCATTATCGCCGGATTCTAAACTGTCAGGAGATATAAAATTAGTAATTTTAAGCTGATTTTCTGTTAAAACGGGCTGATTATTATTTGCACAACTGATTTCAACATCGCGGGCTTTTGCGGTTTTGTATATACTCTTGGCCGCAATTGAATCATGGTTTAAAGAATTTACGTAAATACGCTTTACATTCAGCGCATTCATCAAATCTGCCGCACCTCCGCAATGATCGTTATCAAAATGGGTGACAATAAGTGTATCCAGTGATTTTATACCTCTGTCTTTAAGAAATTTGAGAATAGTAATCTCTGCTTGAGATTTGCCTCCATTGTAGCCGCTTTTTGCCGTATCAATCATTATATATTTATTTTCCGGAGTTTTAATAAGAAATGCATCCGCACTGCCCACATCAAAAGCGGTTATCTCAAGATTTTTATTAGGAATAGGAATAAGCGTTAAGAGCAGAACTACAATTAATATGCCGAGTGAATATTTAAATATTTTCAAATATTTCTCTCTAAGTTCTTTATTAAAGAACGCCGTTATATTTAAAAGTATTAAATAGTAAATAAGAATTTGTAAAATCGACGGATGTGTTGTTTGTAAAGCCGCATGCGGCAAATTACCCCAAAAGTCAGATATATTAACCAACAGCGTAATAAGCGGATTTAATATAAGATCAAAACCTGCACAAACAAATTTGGGCATTACCGGTGCCAAAAGGGAGCTTACAAAACCGCCGAAACTTATTATTGAAAGAATCGGCACACTCATTATATTTGCAAAAACAGAGTATAGACTTATATTATTAAAATAAAATATTTGAAGGGGAATTACCCATAACTGTGCAATAACCGGAATTGAAATCGTACCGGCAATCCAGTTTACAAAGCGGTTTTTACTTCTGATTATATAAGGTGTCATAACAAGCAGACCGAATGTTACAATAAAAGACAGCTGGAACCCGACATCATTTATGTACATTGGATTATACATAAGCATCAAAAGCGCGACAAACGAAAGCAGAGAAATACTGTTTGCATCACGGTCTATAAGTTTTCCGATTAAAACAAATATAAGCATAAATGCAGCTCTTATAACGGAAGCCCCTAAACCTGTCATTAGAGAATAAACAATAACCATTAGAATACAAAATGAAATATTAACTTTGAAATTAATTTTAAATATTGAAAGCAGAAAAAAGAAAAACGAAAATATGAATGCGACATTCATACCGGAAGCTGCCAGAATATGCAGCAGGCCTGAATTTATAAATGACTGTTTAATATTTTCGGGCGGAGAAACAGCATCATCGCCAAACACTATTCCGCCAAGGATTTCCAGATTTGGTGTTTTTAGATTCGCTGAATGCAGACCGATAATCTTTTCCCTGTAATCATTGATTGCGCGGAGAACTTTTTCTGCCGTCGTATCTGCACCACCGGACTCTTCAAGCGTTTTACCGTAAAACACGGCATAAGTATCAAAATTTCTCAAATAATTCCCATAATCAAATTGAGACGGATTCCCTGCCTTAAAAGGAGCTGACAGCCTGCCATCTATTTTAAGGTAATCATAAATTTTAAGCTTCGTATCTGTATTAATCGTAACAAGAACTTTTTCATCACTAAAATATCTTACTGTTCCGTTATACTCAATTTTATCTGTTTTAAAGAAAAATCTCTGCTTATCATCACCCTTTGACTGAGGGATTGATATAACCTTACCGCATATTGTCGAATTTACAGGTGCAAGATTCAACAGTTCATCTCCGGCTTTAAGTCTTGATGTCGTATTAAAAATCCCAAAATAGAAAACAAACATCCAAACTAAAATATATTTGGGCGGAAAAAGATTTTTTATCAGGCATAAAATAAAACCCAGTGTCAAAATAAAATCGAAAAGCAGTGCATGCTCCAAAAGAACAGAGCTGAGAGCCGAAATATAAATTCCCGCTGTTATCAGCATTAACAAATTCTTATTAAGGCAAATACTTTCGCATAAATCTCTTAACATAATCAAATAAATTGCCTAAAAATATTAATATATCTTATTCCAATTCAGAACGTTCAATTTCTTTTGTAGTAGTAAATTTAACAACATCACCGACTTCAATATCATTAAATTTAACAAAAGATAAACCGCACTCAAAACCTTGGGCAACTTCTTTTACATCATCCTTAAATCGTTTCAACTGGTCAACAGCACCTTTAAAGATTTCTTTACCGTCTCTGTAAATCGTTGCAGTGTCGTTTCTGTTAATCTTGCCCTCTGTTACATAACAGCCGGCAATTTTTTGAATCTTACCGACAGTAAATATCTGTCTTATTTCAGCCTGACCGGTCGTAACTTCTTGAATTTCCGGAGAAAGCAGCGAAATCATTTTCTTTTCAATATCTTCAAGTATTTGATATATAATTTCGTATTTCTTAATGGTTACGCCCTCTCTTTCAGCCGCAGCAAGCGCATTCGCATCCTCTTTTACCGTAAATCCAAGGATAATAGCGTTAGATGCGGAAGCAAGCATAACATCTGCTTCAGAGATATCGCCGACACCGACGTGAATAATTTTTGTAACAATTTCTTTTGATTCAAGATGTGCTATTGCCTGCGAAACAGCTTCCGCAGCACCGTGCGTGTTAGCTTTTATAATAAGGTTAAGATGAGGAACATCACCTTCTGCGGCACCGGATTCTCTTCTCATATGAGCCGGAAGCATCGCATCAAGGCGCTTGTTGCGTTCTTTTTCTTTGCGTTTATCAACAATAGCCTTCATTTCTTTTTCGTTTTTAACAACTTCGAAGTAATCGCCGGCATTCGGAACTTCCGTTAAACCTAAAACTTCAACCGGAGTTGACGGCTCAGCCTTTTGAATTCTTTCTCCAGAATCCGATAAAAGTGCCCTTACTCTTCCGCAGGCAGTACCGACAACAATACAATTACCCGTTCTTAAAGTACCGTTTTGGACTAAAAGCGTTGCTACCGGTCCTTTGCCTTTATCAAGGTTTGCTTCTATAACAACGCCAGACGCTTCGGCCTTCGGATTAGCCTTGAGATCCTGAACTTCCGCTACAAGAAGAATATATTCCAGAAGTTCATCAATACCGGTTCCCTGAAGAGCTGATACCTTAACAGTAATCGTATCTCCGCCCCAAGCCTCCGGAACAAGACCGTGTTCCGTCAATTGCTGTAAAATTCTATCCGGATCAGCACCGGGTTTATCAATTTTGTTAACCGCTACAATAATCGGAACTTCCGCCGCTTTTGCGTGGTTTATAGCCTCTATAGTTTGGGGCATTATACCGTCATCCGCCGCAACAACAAGTATTGCAATATCTGTCGCTTTTGCACCGCGGGCTCTCATTTCCGTAAAGGCTTCGTGCCCCGGAGTATCAACGAAAACTATTTTCTTTTCATGTTTATTATCCAAATAAACGGTATAAGCACCGATTGATTGAGTAATACCGCCGACTTCGGTTGCAACAATTTTATGTTTGGAAGCTCTGATACTGTCAAGCAAAGTTGTTTTACCATGGTCTACGTGTCCCATAATACTTACAACAGGTGCGCGTTTCTTAAGAAGTCTCTTATCTACTTCAGTTAAAGCTTTTTGTTTTTGTTCTTTTTCAAGTTCTTCTTCAATATATGCGTCAAGATCCTCTTCAAGAACTTCAAGGTTATACTCTTCACAAACTTTTTTTATTGTATCTACGTCAATAAGCTGGTTTACCGTTGCCATTATACCTTGAAACATCAAAAACTTAACGATTTCTGCAGGCGTTTTATGAATTTTATCTGCCAGTTCGCTTATCGTCATTGCAGAATTTACTACAATTTGTTTAACTTCTTCCTGCGCTTCTTCTTTGTGAGATTTTTTCTTATGTTTCTGCGCGGCAGCTTTTTCAAGAGAAATCATTTCCTGATCTTCTTTTTTGGAATTAAAATCCTTGTCTTTTTTTCTTGTATCATTTTTTCTCTTAGAAGAAGGACCGCCCTTTCCTTCATAGATTTCTTGCGGGATAATTCTTCTTTCTACAAGTTTTTTCTCTTTTTCCTGATGCTGTTTAGAAGGCGCCGGAGCCGATTTCTTTTCTTCCGCTTTTTGTATCTTTGGAGGCGCTTTACGTACAATTTCTATACGTGATTGATTTTTAGGATATTCAATCTTAGTTCTTTCAACCCGCACAATACTCTTTTCCGGCTTCTTTCCCGGAGCTGTTTCCTGAACTTCAGTTTTTTCAACCTTAGCAGAGCGCGAAACCCTTTCTATTTTGACTTCTGTTTTTTGAGCAGATTTAGGTTTCTTTTCTTCCGTTTCTGCAGGCTTTTCTTCCGGCTGTGTTTTTGCTTTTTTTACGACAAAGGCTTTAGGCTTGGCAGAAGATTTCTTTGGGCCGACTCCTAAGTGTTCTTTAAGTTTTCTGATTTGTGTAGGATTGACAGTATTAGAATGAGATTTCACAATGATTGATATTTCCGCAAACTTTTCAATCACCTCTTTACTTGTTAAACCAAGTTCTCTTGCCAATTCACTAACTCTTATACTGTCCATCTAATATTCCTTTCGCATTATTCAACATTTTGTAATTTGTCATCTCCTGCAGTTTTATTATTGAAGTTTGAATCAAAAAATTCTTTACAAAATGTTGACTTATCCAGAGAAGCATTCGTTTTCAACGCTCTGTTTATTCTAGCCTTTTTAAAAGCTGATTCTATACACATTTGATTATAACAAAGATATGCAGATCTGCCAAATGTTAAGGAATCAGGATTTATTACAACCCTTCCGGTATTGTGTTCCTTTGTTATTTTTATTAAATTTTCACGGGGTTTTAACTCCCCGCATCCGATACATTTTCTATGCATTACATATCCTTTTATTAACCGGCCGTAGTATTACTGTACTTCTGCAAGTTTTTCCAATTTAAGTTTTTGGTCGTATTCCGTAAGTAAATCAATGAGTTCGTCCAAATCCCCGTCAATTACCGTCCATACGTTAAGGTTTTGTCCTATTCTGTGGTCCGTAAGCCTTCCTTGCGGGAAATTATACGTTCTTATACGTTCACTTCTGTCTCCGGTTCCGACCTGCGAACGCCTAAGGTCCGTAATTTCTTTCATTTGCTTTTGAACTTCCATATCATAAAGCTTTGCTTTTAAGATTTGGAGTGCACGTTCTTTGTTTTGTAATTGCGAACGCTCCTCCGTACAGAAAATCATAATTCCCGTAGGTTTATGGAAAACTCTTGCAGCGGTTTCCACTTTATTTACGTTTTGTCCTCCGGCACCGCCTGAGCGTGCGGTTGTTATTTCAATATCGTTCATATTAAGTTCTATTTCAACATCATCAACTTCCGGCATAACTGCAACCGTTGCGGTTGAGGTATGCACTCTACCCTGCGATTCCGTTGCAGGAACTCTTTGAACACGATGCACGCCTGATTCGTATTTGAGCCTTGAATAAATGCTGTCGCCTTTCATTGAAATAATAACTTCACTTACACCGCCGGCTTCGCATTCAGTTTTACTCAAAACCTGTGTCTGCCAGCCCATTTTATCGGCGTAACGCATATACATTCTCATTAAATCTCCGGCAAAAATATTCGCCTCGTCTCCGCCTGCGCCGCCTCTAATTTCTAACATAATATCTTTATCATCCATCGGATCGCGCGGAAGAAGAAGTACTTTCATTTTTTCTTCATATTCAGGAAGTTTTGCCTCGTTTGATTCTATTTCTGACTTAAGAAACTGCCTCATTTCTTCGTCTTTTTCTTCATGCATAAGCTGTTTTGCGTCTTCTATTGCATCTACGGCTTTTTTCCATGCATAGTATAATTCTACGGTTTCTTCCATTGATTTGCGCTGTTTTGAAAGGTCGCGAAACTTATTATAATCCGCAATTACCGCGGGATCAGACAGAGTTTCTCCTAATTCCACATATTTTTTCTCTATCTGAACAATTTTATCTAACATATCTTTCATAATGTCTACCTCTATAAAACCAGTATAACAAAAACAGTTATACCCGCAATGATAACATTTTTATATAACCTATGAATAAACAAACGGCGGTCCGTTTTTGATTTCAAATAGAATGTTATCTGCAATAATTTTTAATTCTTCTCTGGACTTTCCTTCACTTTTCTGTTTAAAAAATTCATCACACAGCGGTTCTATAGCAGATTCTTTTTTTGCCTTGAAATTCCTTAATTCCGTTGAGACCAGTCGTTTTTGTAAGTTTAATTCAATCTCCGCATTATATTTTTTTACCTGAACTTCTTTTACGGCTTCGGCTGCGGCTTTTCCTCCGTAAGTTAACGCGGAAATTCCGGCTATTCCGAAAAACAGGTTTTTAAATTGAGGATTCTTCGGATTCATAAGCCAATCGTAAAAGAAAGACAAATAGTCATTTACATGAGAAAAATATGTAATTTTATTCCTGCCAGAACCGCCCATCATCGGATTAACTTTTTCTGTTGCCTGATTCATACTGTTATTTAAATACTTTATAAATTCTTTTTTCTCTTCAGGGGAAAGATTCATTTTATTTACGACTCTTTCAACTTCTTCAGGACGTGCATAAATTGATTCCAAAAGATTTTCAATAAGAAGTTTATATGCATCTTTTCCGGATAAAATTTCGCCTTTATGGTTCTCTATACTTCCGATAGGTTTTCCTTGGTTAAACTCATCAATAATTTTATCCAAACCGTCTTTTGTATTCTTAATCCCCTTAGAGATAAATTCATCACTCTTTCTTATATTACGCGCCGCATAATATCCGAGCCCGAGAATCGCAAGCAGCGTTACACCGCCGATTGCAAGCAAAGATTTATAGTTATCAGAGGCTTTGCCGTCAGTTTTTGTACCGTTTTTTTCTTCATCCCCTTTGAATGCAAGTTCGGACGAAAAAATTTTTGCCTTTGATGAGAGCATGCTTCTTATTATCTGAATTTTCCCTGCAAAAGACTGAGTTTCAACTTCAATCAAATTCTCCTGTAAATTCTTCTGAATATCCGCTTCTTTTTTCTTTACCCAAACTTCCTTAAATCCGTCTATAAATATTTTCCCCATAAAAGCCATAGAGCCGAGCGTAATTACCCCCAATGACGCCAGAATTGTTTTTCTGCCGGGAGATTGTATCATACTGAAAATACTCTGGTGGATTTCGTTATTAATACAATGGTTTCGCGTAATTCCCGGAAGCAAATATTCTTTGGTAGTCTCAAGCCTGCCTTTAGAAAACTTTTTCATCATCGCCGTAAATCCGCCGAGCAGACCCATAACTCCAACCGTTGCAATACATAACGGAAGCAGAGGATTTCCTTTTTTTTCCTCTCTTTCATAAACCTTTTTGGGCATATCTATATTTGTATTGGAAATCACCAGTGTATCACAGGTTTCATCGAGAGAAAGCAGCGGATCTTTTATATACGAATTTACAATGACACCTTCTTTTACATAAGTATCATTGCGCTTTTGAGTATTTGTCATGTTTTTTTGGTGTCTTGAAGATTCAAGATCCTGATTTATTTTCGGAATCATCTTTTTTCTTTTTCCGGATTTTCTGAATAATTGTTTTTAAATTAAAAATTTTTTTATCGTCATCAACTTTAGTATCATCATCATTTGTTTCATGTTTTTTAAAGATTTTAAACAAGCCTTCAAACTTTGATTTAATACTGCTTACTAATTCGGAAACTTTTTTTTCTATAAACGCTTTTGCTTCTCCAAACAAGGCGTTTAATTTATCCTGTATATCAACAAATTTCTGCCGAAGCTGATTAAATCTTTCTGCAATGCCCGAAACAATGTTCGGAAAGTTCTTAATAAAATTTGTGATTGGAACGACGATATTTTTTATTGTAAACGCAACAGGTTTTAAAATAAAGTTTCCGGAAATTCGGTTTGCAAAATCCGTCATTCTTTGTATGGCTTTTTCAAGATTTTGCTGGAACAAAAGCAGATTTTGTGCGTGTAATTTCAGATTTTTTTCGTGGTTTTCAATACGCTGCGCCCGGGCTTTCATCATTGCCCCAATCATTGCGCACTGATGATAACTCATTTCACCGGCTTTTTGCGGGCGTTCTCCAACCCTTCCTCCACCGCCGCCCATATTAGAGCACACGGGACAAGCGCCTGGCGCAAGACCGTGCGGGCATAAGCCGGAAGTAGCTTTATTTACTTGTTGTACCGAATTTGACAATAAAAAACTTCCTTTGCAGCTGGTGTGCCGCAGCGGAAAAAGCTTCATGCAATACTGTGACTCGCAGTCTGCATCTGTACGCTTATCTGTATTAAAAGATAAAGCGTCTGAGTATTCCGGCTTTAACGGTTGCGGCACAGTCACGGATTTTCACCGTAGTTTCCTCGTATACAAATTTAATAAATTTAATTTTATAATATCATAAATTAGTTTTTAAACTAAGAATTTTGAAATTTTATTAAGCGCTATTTTCAAATTATCAGCACAAAATCCTATGCGCACAAATCCTTCCATTTCCATTGTTTCGCCTGGAAGCAGTGCAACACCGGTTTCCTGCTGAATTTTTATACATAGTTCTTTTGAAGAAATATCTGCTCCATATCTTAATAAGGCTGTTGTACCTCCGGAAGGCAGTATACATTTAACTCCGGGATTTTCTGTAAGCCAGTTTTTTAAAATACTAAGACCATTATTCATAATTTTAAAATTTCTTGCTGAAATTTTATCACGATTTTCAAGCGCAATTGACGCAAAATAATCATCCAGAGCACTTACACTAATTGTATTATACTGCCTTTGATGGTTGATTTCTTTAATTAAATCTTCTCGTCCCGCAATCCACCCTAATCTAAGCCCCGGAAGCGAATATGTTTTAGACATGCTTCCGATAGAAATACCCTTGGGATATATGTCTGCAATTGAGCGGGAATAAGAATTACCGATAAAATTTAAGCCTCTGTAAACTTCATCTGACAATATCCAAACATTTTTCTTATTCGCAATTTCTGCAATTTCTTTAAGCATGTTATCCGCAATTACAGCACCTGTCGGATTGTTGGGATTGGTAAAACAAATAAGCTTTGTTTTTAATGTGACTAATTCATCCAGCTCATTTAAATCCGGAAGCCAATTATTTTTTTCTTGAAGAAAATATTTTTTTACACTGCAGCCGAGAGCTTCCGGAATAGAATAATGCTGTTGATATGCCGGCAAAATAGAAACAACCTCATCCCCTCTTTCCAAAAGCGACAGAAAAACAAGCTGATTAGCACCTATTGCACCATGAGTTACGGTAATATTTCCAACCTGTTGATTTTCATACAAAGCCTTTATTGCGGTTTTTAATCTGAAAGACCCCTCTATATCACCGTAATCCAGTTTTTTATCAAAAATAGATTTCTCATAGGGTAAATCATTCACGGAAAGCGGAGAAATACAAGTGGTTGTTAAATCATACTCCGCATCAGCTTCATATTTATTCATCCATTCTTCTATTTTAAAATCGGCAATTTTCATAAATTCATACTAACATAAAAGGATTGCGATAAAAAAAATTTCCTGCTAGAATAATGTTTACTATGAAAAAACTAATTATATCAATTTTTACAAGTATTTTAATGTTTTCTCCCGTTTTTGCCGGGAGTATTGAAGTTTTGCCGACAATGCAAAGCAAAACAACTGTTCAGGATAGAGTTTGGGTAGGAACATTCCAGATTGTATGGAATGATTTTATGGACAAAATTGCGTTCAATAAAATAAAATTCCCCGGCGGAACTCCGGTTATTGTTAACGAATTGAATAAACAAGATTTTACGATTGAAGAACTCAATGAAAAATGCTATTACAGATATGTAGGTAAAATTAAGAAAAATACAAAAAAAGTTATAGCAAAAGCCATTAAGAAAAAATTTAATGAAACAAGCGACTTGCTGGAGCAAGTAGATTTAACCCCGGACGACAGAAGAATTCTTGTTTACGCAATGCTTAAAAAGGATTTTGAGTTTGTAAATCCTTTCGACAAGCTTGGTGTAGATACATTCAGAGATACACAAGCAGAGTATTTCGGAATCAATGAAGCTTCTTCCAAAGAGTTAGACTACGGAGTAAAAGTACTTTTTTATAATAACACCTCAGATTTTGCCGTAATGCTTGATACAAACGGAAGAGACGAAGTGTATTTGTACAAAACTTCTACAACAAAAACTTTTAACTACATATATGCTGACATGTTAAAGAAACAAGCTGCATATAGCGGAGATTCAAATTTCGGTGAAAATGACGAGTTAATGGTTCCGAATCTTCAATTCTTTGAAGAAAAGTCTTTTGATGAGATATGCGGTAACAGAATAAAAGGAACAAATATTGTAATTGATCAAGCAATGGAAACCGTTAAATTTGAAATGAATAATACGGGTGTTAAATTAAAAAGCGAGGCCGCAATTACCGCAATGACAACTGCGCTGCTGCCTCCGAGCGACCCCAGATTTTTCTATTTTAATGACACATTTGTTGTATTCTTAAAAGAAAAGGGCAAAAATAAACCGTATTTTGCTCTAAGAGTTTATAACATCTCAAATTTTCAATAAAAAGTTAAAAATGCTTGATTTATAGTCTTGCTGTTTTATAATAAATAATATCGGAGTGCAGCCGAAATTTATTTATGACGAATAAAGCGAAAAAGCGGTTATACTGCCGAGAGTTGAAAATTGAATAAGTATCGGGATATGGCCAGCTTGACTGTGCCGAGAAAAACGATTGAGTATCGTTTTTCGAGAAGTAGCACCATAGGTGCGCGATATCCCGTAAAATAAATGTCGGGATGTAGCGCAGCTTGGTAGCGCACCGTGTTCGGGTCGCGGGGGTCGCAAGTTCGAATCTTGTCATCCCGACCATTTTAGACAAAGTGGCGAAATATCTTTACCGATTATTTCCCACCCTAACCCTCCCTGTCGGGGAGGAGACATACTTTTGACAGTAAGGGTTTGAGAAGAAATAAAGGTAAAATATTTTTTGCATTTTGTCTTTGGTTTGACAATTTAACAACAAAATCGGGACGTGGCAAGGACTCCGACCAAAACGATTAAGTATCGTTTTGGGTGGACGGCAGGCGAGGTCGAACAGATGTGAGACGAGCCGTATAAAGATATGCTGCCAAGCTGCGACCAGACAAATTTGACAATTTAACAACAAAATCGGGACGTGGCAAGGACTCCGACCAAAACGATTAAGTATCGTTTTGGGTGGACGG
>CALUSF010000063.1 GCA_944323325.1 Candidatus Gastranaerophilales bacterium | reverse complement strand
AGAAGCTGTTATTGAATGCCGCGATATGAAGAGTATATACGAAGTTCCGCTTGCTTTGGAAGACCAAAAATTTGCTGATGTTGTTCTTAAACTCTTGCAGGTTCCTGAAAGAAAACCCGATTTGACCGGTTGGAAAGAAATGGTTGATAAAATTAACCATCCGAAAGGCAGTATAAAAATTGCGATAGCAGGTAAGTATACCAAGCTTTCTGACGCGTATATTTCAGTCGTTGAATCAATAAAACATGCCGGATACGCAGATAATGTAAAAACTGAAATAAAATGGATTAATTCGGAAGATTGTTTGAATCAGGAGCAGTGCAAAGAATTGATGAAAGATGTTGACGGTGTTATTGTTCCCGGAGGCTTCGGAATAAGAGGCATAGAAGGAAAGCTTAACGTAATCAGATACGCGCGTGAAAACAACGTTCCTTTTTTGGGTATTTGCCTGGGAATGCAATGCGCAGTAATTGAATACGCAAGAAATGTTGCGGGATTAAAAGAGGCAAATTCGACAGAATTTGACGAGAATGCGCAATATCCGGTAATTGATTTAATGATTGAACAAAAAAATATCAAAGGATATGGCGGAACTATGAGACTGGGAGCTTATGACTGCCATCTCAAAAAAGGCACAAAAGCGCATGGGGTTTACGGAGCAAATAAGATTTCCGAACGGCACAGACACAGATATGAAGTCAACACGGACTATATAGAACAACTCAAAACTGCGGGACTTGTATTCTCCGGCATGTCACCCGACGGAATGCTTTCCGAGATTGTAGAACTGCCGAATTTGGATTGGTTTGTAGCCTGCCAGTTCCATCCGGAATTCAAATCACGTCCGGAGAGACCGCATCCGTTATTCAAAGGGCTGATTGATGCTGTACTTAAACAGCGAAAATAAATTGCCAAATATTTAAAACACAAAATCTGCCGTTTTACCGGCAGATTTTGTTATGTTTGTAAAATAAGTTTCATTAGTTTGACAAAAGTTTAAGATTTTTTATTGGAAGCTGCCATTCCGAAACCTGCCGCTGCTAGAGCTACTGCACCGATACCGGCAGCTAACCATTTATTCATACCGCCAGTTTTAAACTTCTTACCAAGCGCTTCTGTTTGTTCTTTTAAAGCGGCTTCAGCTTTTGCAAGTTTGTCTTCTGCAGCTTTTTTCAGTTCTTCATTAACCTTTCCTTTGTCACCAACCACTTTATCAAGTTCGGCTTTTGCCTTGTCGATATTGTCCTGGAATGATTTTTTCAGATTTTTTTCTGCATATTCCTTAGCTTGAGCTTCAATCTGCTCAGCAGTCAAGTTAGTAGCCTGAGCTTCTCCAAATAGTGCCGGGAATTGTTCGGCAAGTTTGGTTCTTGCTTTTTGTACTCTGACATCACCGGAAATAGCTTCTGTTATTTTATTATCAAGTTCTTGAATAATAGGATTTGACCTAACTGTTTGCTCTAATTGACTTAGCAGATTTTTCTGCTGTTTTACATATTCTTTGTATGCTATATTTCTGTTTTTAAGTTGCTCTAGTGCATCTTGAACAGATGTTCCGGGAGCAAAATTACTATTTAAGTTAGTCGGTATAGTTGCGGTTGTACCATATTTTTTAGCCGCAGCTAAAGCATCTTCTAAGTGTTTGATATCGGCAGCATATCCCTTTAATGTCAACTTACCGCTTGTATAAGGTCTTGTACCCTGTCCCTCTGAAATAATTTGAGACATATTTAACACATCCGGGGTACCAGGAGTTCCAGGAGTAAATAAACCTGTTTTTTGAGCAACATTTATATTTATTTCCGAACCTACTTTTTCTGCCAATCCTTTCAGTTCTGACTTAATAGCAACAGCTCTTTGTGCTTCTGCAAAAATTTGATCTGCAGCGGTATTTCTCAAACCTTTAATACGTTCTACCTCAGAATCTAATAAAGCCCTTGCCTCATTTGGATCATAGTATACAGTTTTTACGATATTTCTTCCATTTGCATTTTTCACAGTTACAGGCTTTGCCAACATACCTTTAGCCGGTTTTTCACCAGGTGCTAATTCTTTACCTATTTGTACATATTGTTCATTTGTCAAATCTTTAGGCAAAGGATAATATTTATCTGCTATGGCAATAGCACGTTTATATTGTGTTGTAGGTTTTTTACCGGTCAACCAACTACCGCTTTCTTTTTCTGCAAAATATGCAGCGATTTGTTCAGGTTTTTTACCGTTTAAGTCTTTTTCTACCTGGTTCAACATTGTATTTACATCAGTTATATAATCACCTTTAGTTTTTCTTAACCCTTTGTTTAATGTATTATCTAAAGCTTGCTCTGCATCTACCAACTCTTGGGTTAAGTTATTATACAAGTTTTTAAGCTGATCACCCTTAAACGGTTTTCCGGAACGGACATTAGTTGTAGGTAAATCTGTTGACGCTAAATCTTCGAATTTTTTTAGTTTTTTCGGGTCAATAGGTTTACTGCCATTGCCTTCTAGAGCGGCTTTTTTCTCTTCATATAACTTTTTATAAGCATCTTCTTTTGCTTTTACTGCATCATCGTAAACTTTTTGTTCTGCCGTGTCAGCCGGAACTTGCGGTTTAGATGCTTGTTCTAATTCTTTCTTAGCAGTCTCTACTTCATCAGCTTTTTCTTTTACCGTTTGCCAAGAAGCAGCTTCAGGAGCTCCTTCTTTTGTTCTGTTACTGAACTCTGCAGTGTCTTTTACAGTCTTTATAATGTCTTCATGAGACATAGGTTTTTGTACGGCATGGTTAATACCATAACCAGCAGCGCCACCAACTACTGCACCGCCTACTGTGTACGGTACTGTGTTGTCCTGCTTCCTTACTTGAGGATTTACCGTTTGAATTGCTAATTCGTCTGTCATAACTAATTACTCCTATATTTTACAACTTACAATACTTTTTTCGCTTTTTAATCCCATAAATCATTACATCTTTTGGTCTTATATATCTAAACGTTCAAACGAAATAAAAATTGCTATTTTTCAAAGGCATGAATTTTTACAAATTTATTATCAATGTCTAAAACCATTATATTTGCTGAATCTCAGCTTGCAAATTCGTCTTTACAAAATTTAACATTTTAAGACGGCACATTCAAAATGTCCTATTTCACGTCACATATTGGCTTACTCTATTCTTAATACTATATCTACTCTATTAGATATATTTTTCCCAATACCTCTATATAAAAGTTCCCATGAATTTCTTGATATTCTCCTCATTGGGCGTCTTAGTATAAGAATCCATAATTTCATTCTGGAGAAATGTATATGTACGGTATCGCGATATAGTAGAATGTTATGCACTGTTTTCGGAAGATGAGATATTATTTCTGAGGAATCGTCATATTTAAGGTTATTCAATTTATAACCTTTCTCCTTGAAGAATTGTTATTTTGTCACATTCCGCTAATGACATGTACTGCAATTGTATCATTAGTTTTTTCTCCTTACATTTACTAGTTTTGTATCTTTTAGGCGATAGTATTGCAATTGCTTCTTGAATCCACGAAATTTGAGGATACAGAAAAAGTCAAAAGATGACAAATTTTCGAACTTTTTCAAATCTGACCTTAAAGGTTTGAACATCGAGCCGTGTACAAGATAGCACACAACGTGAGATAAAACCATTCTGAAGAGTTTGCTAAAATAGATATTTTCCCGCAAATTCATTTTGTCACAAACAAATTTATATTATGCGCCAAACCGCCGGTTGCGTTTTGCGTATTCCAAAACACATTCAGCAAGTGTTTCTTTGTTAAATTCCGGCCAATATTTTTTTAGAACTATAAATTCTGAATACGCTATCTGCCACAACAAATAGTTTGAAACACGCATTTCTCCGCCGGTTCTTATCAACAAATCGGGATCCGGAATATTTGCCGTATACAGGTGGCGTGATATTGTATCTTCCGTTATGTTGTCAGTGTCTTTTGATGCAATAATTTCTTTTACCGCATGAACAATTTCATCTCTTGAACCATAATTGAAAGCTATTTGCAAGTTGACACCCGTATTATTTTTTGTGGTTTCTACCGAGTGATTTAATATCTTTTGCAGTTTGGAACTTAATTTGGTTGTATCACCGATAAAAGAGATTACAACGTTGTTTTCATGCATTTCTTTTAATTCATTTTTAAGAGTTTGTGCAAGTAAATCCATTAAGAAACTGACTTCTTCCGGCTTGCGGTTCCAATTTTCCGTAGAGAATGCATATACCGTTAAGTATTTAATTCCGAAATCATCACAGGCGCGCATTGCGGCCTTTAGGGAATCCACTCCTTTTTTATGCCCGACAGCCGAAGGGTAATTTCTCTCTTTTGCCCAGCGTCTGTTACCATCCATTATTATCGCAACGTGTTTTAGATTACATTCTTCTACAATCTTTTTTATATCTTCCATATTTTACCTTAATATTTTTCCAACATTTCAAATATTTTAAATACCGGCTCTTTGAGTAATTCTACATCAACCTCATCATCAAGTTCAAGTGTAATTGTTGCAATATTGCGTTCCACCCCCGCCCAGGTTCCGAAACTTCCGGGGGTTGGATATCCAATGTCTTTTTGAACGGGGTATTTTATAATCTCTGAGATTTTGGCCGCAACTTCTTTAACCAATTCCGATTCTCCGTCGTAATTTACTATTTTATACGGAGCATGAAGCGTAAGTATTATACGCGGATTATATTTTTCAACCGTTTTAATCACAAACTTTGTTTCTTCTTCGCTTGCCGGCGCGCTGCCTCCGTAATAATTATCCCGGCCGGACTCTTTCCAGTTCGCAGTCGGGAAGTTCCTGTTCAAATCAACACCGTTTTTGTTAACGCGTGTACTTTCGGAATTAAGCCGCGGTATAAACACAAGCCCGGTATTCGGATTAATTTTCAAATATTCTTTTATTAAAAATTCGCCCTGGGGTTCATCTCCATGAAAACAGCCTATTACTAGTACAGACGGGTCTTTTATATTTCCAACCTTTTCCATACGTCACCCGTCCTAAGGCTTAATAACCGCAAGAACAAAATCGTCCGTAAAATATTTGCGGGCACATTGTCTGATTTGTTCGGGGGTAACGGCTTTAACCATTCGAATCACTTCTTCTCTGTAATTGAAAGGTTTACCCATAATTGAATAATATGCCATTAAATTAGCCTGTTGTGAATTGGTTTCACTGACGTATTGTTGTTTACCAAGCCAGTTATTTTTGGCACTTTCCAACTCTTCATCACTTACCAAAGTCTCTTTAATTTTTTCGATTTCTTCTTTAAAGCCGGCAATGGAAGTTTTCGTATTTATCGGTTCTGTTCCTATATAAATACTGAATACTGCAGATTTAAAATGAGTTTCATAAGAAGTTCTTACCGTGTAAGCAAGTCCTTTCTTCTCTCTAAGCTCTCTAAACAACCTTGAAGAAAGTCCGCTTGCGCCGAGAATTATATTCAGAAGCATTAAAACAGGATAATCACCGTCATCTATAGTAGGAACAAGCCAGCCTTGAAGAATCTGCGCCTGATTTGCATCATCTTTAATTATTTCAACGTACTCTTGTTTTAAAGCAGCAGGCTGTGTAATCTTTGATTCCGTGTCCGAAGATTCCGGAATCGTTCCGAGGTATTTTTCCAAAAGCGACGGATCCGTATCTCCGACAAGAACTACCGTTTTTTTAGAGTTTATTAATATTTCTCTGTAAGAATTTATGACGTCTTCTTTTGTTACGTTATCAATTTCTTCAAGAATTTTTGTATAGCTGTTTCCGTAATAGTGGTTTTTATATATTGTTTTTGTAAAAAGATCGGAAACTTTTACTTTTGCGGAATCCAATTCCGCTGTTAGTTCACCTTTAAGTCTTTCTTTTTCTTTTTCAAACTCTTCAAAAGTCGTATTTTGTATAATATCAGCCAAAATAGAAAGGGCTTTTTCATAATCTTCATTAAGGCAAATGAATCGCAGTCTTAAATAGTCGGATTTCATTTCCGCATTTAATTCAATAGCGTTTTCATCCAGTATTTCGGATAATTCTTTGGATGAATAGTTTGCGGTGCCTTTTAAAAGCAGTCTGTTCATCAATATGTATTCTCCGGCGAATTTTTCCGGTGCCGATATCGACATATTTAAAGTCAAGGCTGCGCGCGGAGTATTGCTATTTAGTTTGAAACAAGCTCTAATCTTATTATTTAAAATAAATTCTTTCATACCACCAATTAAACACAAAAAAGAGTCAAAAGTAAATAGTTTCAAATTGTAAAAATAATATATTGAAAAAGGCATGTTCATGATAATATTATGTATGATGAAGATTTTAGAAGTAAGAGACGGTTTTATTAAATTTGAAGCTGACAGCAGCATATATTTGTCTTCTTTTATACAAATTGACGGAATGCAAAAGAGCTACGTTGCACAGGTTATTCAAATTAAGCGTTCCGGCGAAAATTCCATTGCTTATGCTAAGATTTTGTTTTTGTATGACGGCGGATTGAAAAGTTATGATAAAACTTTACCTTCAAAAGAATCTCTAATAAAAGAATTTACTTTTGATATTCTGAGTAATTCCATTAATGCTAAAGAACCGGTTATTGCAGGAATAACGCCTGTTAAGGATTATGACATTACAATAGACGCATCAGCATTTGACAAAAAAATGCTTATAAGTGTTGATGATAAAAATGAAAATAATCTTATTATCAAAAATCTTGTAAAACAATTTAACAATTTGGGCAGAAACGCCATAATTATAGATACTCTCGGAGTTATAAACGCAAAAAAATATACCGCGGGAATTGATTTTAAGCTTCCTCTGGATACGTCTTCACTCGAATTTATGTATGAAGATTGTTTGAATGATGCAACCGCAGACAGCAAGTCTCTTATTATGGAAATATTCAGAGATCTGGCAGAATATTCCAGAACGGTGCCTTTTGTGCCGTTTAATGCTCTCAAAAGCATTGTTGATGATATGGTTGATAATTCCCATATCTTTAAGCTTCTAGTATTAAAAAATAAACTGGCGAAATTTGATAGACAGGGCTATTTTGCAAAAAATAAAAAAGAAGTCGACAGTATAAAAGATATTTTGGGCGCCAAGTGCGCAATACTTGATTTATCTAAACTTGATTTAGCTTTTCAAAACAGATATTTGGCATATATTTATGAAATGATGGATGAAGTTAAAAATACGCAAGTGTTTTTGGAACTCTCAAATGTCGTTAGCAAGAAAAATATAAAACAAGTTTTTTCAAATGCAAACATTCCGACAACATTTATAACGCATTCAAAGTTTAAATACTTAAACGATATAAAAAATATTTTTGATAACTTTATAATAGCGCCTTCTTTTACAAATAACAGTGTATTCGGTATATATAATACTTTTTTAAGTGCGATGCCTAAGGGAACTTATCTTATAACCGGCGAGGCCGTTAATTATATACCTTTGGTGTCAAAGCTTACCGTTATTAATAACACGGTTAAAGTTGATATACCTAAGCCGAATATAGAAAACGCTGCGGGAAAAGCCGCGGAAGATGTGGTTTCATATGAGGTTTTACCGCAAGAAGATGAAATTACATTACCGGAAGAAGAAAAAGAGGAAGAATTTAATATTGAAGAAAGTCCGGTTATTGAAAGAGAGAATATTATTGAGAAAGCGGAAATTGCTGCTCAATCCGTTATAGAAAATATAACAAAACAAACTCCTGATACGCCGCCCCCGCAAGAATTGTTCTCAGATGAGGCGGAAAGTATAGAAGAATATTCGGAAGATAGTGATTTTGAAGAGGAAGCTGCAGAAGAACCCGTTGCAGAAGAAGAAATAGCTGAAAATATTCAGGAGAATACTGCGGAAGCCGGTATTGAAATTTCTCCGGATATTGACCCCGAAGGTTTACAGGGAACAAGCAATGGAGATATCATACCCGAACCGGAAATTTCCGAAGCGCAAGATGAAAATTTTGAAATTATAGAAGAAGCAAGTGACTTAGAGGACAATCTTCCCGAAGAAGAAATTATTCTGCCTGAAGAGGCGGAAGATTCTGATAACCAACTGTACGAGGAAATTCAGGATTATGATCAGACCTATGACTCAGCATCAGAATCAAATGATACGCTTCAGGAACTTGAGCTGGAGGACGGCTCTGAGCCTGTTATAATAGAGCACAATGCTAACTCCGAGTTAGAAGAAATTTCCGAAGATACAATAGAGGTTCCCGAAGATATTGAGTTGGAAGAAATATCGGACACGGAGCCGGAAGAAAGTGCTGATATAAATCTTGAAAATACCGCAGATTCTGCCGGAATAGAAATAATGCCTATATCTGAAGATGATAATTTCGATTTGGATGAACTTGTAGAACTGGATCCTGATGAAACCGATGAGAACGATATATTAGTTGATATTTCAGATGAGACAAACGAGGATATAGATGCTCAAATAGTTAAGGATGTCGATAAAGTCTTTACAACAATGAAGGAGGATGGGGATGATATTTCCGATTCAGATTTAGATTTTATTGATGAATTAAACAGTGACGGCGATGAAAAATTACTGGAACCAACCGATGATGCAATCTTGGAGAAAATTTCCGACGAGTCTTCCGATGACGGTATTTTAGAAGAGGTGCAAGAACACAGACTTCAAGATAATACCGCGAACGATACGGATATATTAGAAACAAAAAAGGCGTCAACTCCTATAGTTCCCGTATATGATGCCGAAATACCGCAGGAAGATTTGGTTGTAAGTGATCCGATTCAGCAAGGCGATACTGTTTTTCACGCAAAGTACGGTTCCGGAATTGTAGAGAAAATGATTAAATACGGAAATAAGACGTTATTTTCAATAAATTTTGATAATATAGGCAGAAGATTGCTTGATCCGACTTTAACGGAAATTAAGAAATCTTAAAATAAGCTTTACAAACAATTTTGTTGAGTTTAGAATAAGAATACTCACTATCCTCAAGTGAATTTTCGGGTACAGGAGTCATTAACCGGTATACCGAATGTAATGAAAGGAAATATAAAATGGCAAATATTAAGTCAGCAAAAAAAAGAGTTCTTATAGCAGAAGCAAACAGACAAAGAAATGTTGCATTCAAGACTTCTATCAAAACTGCTTTGAAAAAAGCTTTGGAATTAGCATCTTCAGATGATAAAGAAGCTTTAAACAAAGCGATATCAAAAGCTTATCAATTATGCGACAAAGCTGTTTCAAAAGGTATTTTACATAAAAATACCGCTGCAAGAAAGAAATCAAGACTGGTTCTTGCAATTAAGAAATTAGAAAAATAAGAATAGAGCCTTATGGCTCTATTTTTTTAATATTAAATTCATTCCTGCCAAAAAATAATTTTTAAATTCTTCAAAACTTCTTATAGAAAGTAATGTTTTTATTATAAATTTTGGTCTTAAATAAAATCTTCTAACTGCAAGTTTATGTAATTCAAAAATTCTCTCTCTGCTTAGCGTATATGATTTTACAACCGGCTTATAATAAGCATTTGTAAAATCAAGATTCCCTTCTACAAGTTTATTTGCCATTGCGTATGCAAAATAATTTGTTCCCGGAAGCGGTGTTGCGGTATAAAAACTTATAAAATTACTGTCCAATTCTATTGCAAATCTTATGGTTTCCTCAACTGTTTCTTCTGTCTCCCAGGGCAAACCTATTATAAAATAATTATAGATTTTTATTTTATGCTTTTTTAAAATTTTTACGGTATTTCTTATATCACTAAGTGTAGTTTTCTTACCCATAGCATCGAGCATTTTTTGAGAACCGCTTTCCACGCCTATACTGACAAGTCTGCACCCTGCTTTATACATTAAAGAAGCCATCTCATCATCCATTGTATTTGCCCTTGTATTAGATGACCAGGTTATATTTAGCCCGCTCTCTATAAGTTTCTTGCACAAATCTATTGTCCAGTTTCGATTAAAATTAAAAATGTCGGACCAAAACACAAAATCTCTTATGTTATAGTTTTCAACGCATTCTTTTATTTCCGCGATAATATTTTCAGCAGAGCGCACTCGAACCTTCGCGCCTGATACGGGTGTTGCAAGACAAAAGAAACAGTGATAAGGACATCCGCGAGAAACTTTAATTACCGCTTGTACTTTGTTATTATCCGGTCTCCTGTAAATGGAATTATCTACGAGATGCCGGGCCGGGAACGGGAGTATATCAAGATTTTCTATGAAAGGCCGCTGTTCATTTTTGACCGGCTGAAAGTTTTCCCTGTAGCAGATTCCTAAAATTTCAGGATTTGGAATCCCTGACAAAATATCCTTGAGCGTTAACTCTGCCTCACCCATAATTACATAATCTAAAAATGGGTTTTCATATATTGCATTTGTGTTATACGTTAAAAACGGCGCTCCTTTTACAATAACTTGCAGTTTAGGCATCAACTCTTTTGCTTGTTTTATTGCATTTATATCTGACTTAAATGTCGGTGTTGCAATGTTTGCCAGTAAAAAGTCAGGTTCAAAAGTTCTTAAATCTTTTATGAAGTCGCCGCCTTGACTATAATCACGAATCATTGCTTCATATCCGCATTCTTCTGCAACAGAGGCTAAATACATTAAATCAGTAGGCGGCAGGGGCGGTATAACAAGCAGCTCTTTTGTCGGCTGCTGGCACCTGTCTTCTCTATTGATAACGGGTGATGGCGGGTAAATAAGTAATATCTTCCCTCTTTTTTTCTCCATATTACTTTTTATCCTTCAACGATTTTTTCTTTTACTTTTGAAGCAATGATTGATGCTGCAATAAGACAAGCAGCACCGATAAAGAATGTGTATTCCCAGTGATAATTAACACCGCCTATTACGCTGAATTCACATTTGTTAATTATCCAGGATACCAGAGTGCAGACAAAAACCTGCGGGCCGGCTATAAATATATTAAAAATTCCCATTACAGAGCCTTCTGTGCCCGGTTTAATATATTGAGACAGCATTGCAAACGGAAGAGCACAAATACTTGCCCAACCGATACCGGAGACAGCCATCAGTAAGGCTACGATTTTTACGTTTGTTAAAAATCCCATACCCAAGAAGGCTAATGCCATAGAAAGCATCGAAATAATATGAACTCTTTTATTACCGTATTTTACGGAAAGAATACCTATCGGTATTGCAACTACAAAACAAACTAAGTTAAATATTGCAAAACAAACTGATGAAAAATTGGTTCCGGCAAGAACGGCACTATCATAGCCTGCTTTAACTATTTCCGAAACATCCGATAAATCCGGTACGCCAAATACAGTGTGTACACAGTATTGAGTGAAATAAATCATCATACACATATTGCCTATCCAGGTGAAAAATTGCATCCAGCATATTTTTCCTACTTCAGGAGAGAGTGCAAAAAATTCTTTTAGAGTTTTTATAATATTAAATTTTTCTTTCTTCTCATCTTCTTTAGGTTTATATCGGCGTTCTCTAATTGTTAAGCATGTCCATAGCATACCCAAAGAAAATGCAAGTGCTGCCATAATAAACTGAGCATTTATAGACATTTGATAATTAAAAGCCCACTTAAGAAACGGTGCGGCTCCGGCAGCGACAACCGAACCCAAGCCTATCGCGAGGCTTATATATGAATTTGCAATTGAATGCTGTTCCGGCGGTACAACGTCGGGAATTAAGGCTCTGTATGGACCTTGTGCAATATTAACACAAGCATCGAGAATCCAAATCATAACAGCTGCAAAAAATAAAGCAGCTAATTCCGGAAAATGAATGTGTAAAAAGGATGCCAGCCAGTTGGTTACTAATTCGGAGTTTGGCAAAGCCCAGAGTGCAAGCGCTGAAAGTAAAGCACCGCCTAATAAATATGGTTTTCTTCTTCCGAATGGCGATGCCGTTTTGTCACTTAAAGCTCCTATGACCGGCTGTACAACCATCCCTGTAAACGGGCCTGCAAGCCATATTAATCCGAATAAAAGCCGGGAAGCCCCCGAAGCCTCGCGAACAGGACCTGGT
>CALUSF010000062.1 GCA_944323325.1 Candidatus Gastranaerophilales bacterium | reverse complement strand
ATTGTGAATATCTCAAAAAATGCTCCGAGTCGTGCTTGATTAAGTAATTCTCTGTATAACATTCCGTTAGCTTTTTTTTGAAGCCGTAAACGCCGGATAGTAATGCAAAAATTTAGTTTGTAATGCTGCCAGTTTATATCTGAACATGGGATTGTGCGGAGTAAGATTTGAAACGTAGTAATTTTGATATACCTGCGAAGCCCTTGCTATAAATGTAGAAGCCGCAGATGTTGCGACTGCGGTAACAATATTTTTGAATAAAGCATGTAAAGACGCCGCATCAGCAGTTTTAGAAGCGGGAAGTGTTTGAAATGATAATGCCGTTATCGGAACAAATGCTGTCGGAACTCCAATACACAAAAGAATATTGGGCAGAATTACACTTTCCATGGATGAATTCGGATTCATTTGTGTCAGCATAAGAACCGCCGCTGCCATAATTATAAATCCGGTTGTTGCTAAGATTCTGCTTTCAACATATTTTGAGATTTCTCCTACAACAAGCAGTCCTATAAAACATATTACCGCTCGTGGAAACATTGTTAAACCTGACATTGACGGACTGTATCCGATAAGGCTCTGGATAAACATAGGCACTAACAACAGGGTTGAATATATCATCATATTTATAAATGAACTTGCAAGCGTGCCAAAGAGAAAATTCCGGTCTTTAAATACTCTTATATCTATTACCGGATACTTGTATTCAAGCTCCCATACATAAAAGAATACGAATGAAAAAATACAAATTCCCGTAAGCCAGCAAATCCATGTTTCGTCAAACCAGTTATGCTGCTGGCCTTTGTCAAGAACTATTTGCATACAAGCCATTGCTATAACTATAGAAGTATATCCGATTATGTCAAATTTTTTATTGTATTTAAGTTTTTGCGGAACATCATCTTTTACCAAAAATTTAACCAAGATAAGCGATAAAATACATAGCGGAATGTTTATAATAAAAATCCACTGCCATGAAAAATTATCTGTTAAATATCCTCCCATAAAAGGACCTGCAAGCGGTGAAAACATTGCTGCCACCCCAAAAAGTCCCATCGCGACGCCTCTTTGTTCCGGCGGAAAAACTTCCAACAGAATTGCTTGGCAAAGCGGTAATATACTTCCGCTTCCGATACCTTGGATTAAACGTGCAAGAATAAGGGAGATGAGGTTGGGGGAAATAATACATAAAAAACACCCAAGAGTAAAAACAATTATGCTGTACATAAACAGCAATTTCTTTCCTATAAGTCTTACCAGATAACCTGTAATCGGGAGCATCAAGCCGCCGGATATGATATAGCAGGTAATAACGGTATTTGTCTCATATTGAGTAGCACCGTAAAATCCTGCAATGTGCGGCTGGCTTACATTTGTTCCGGAAGAAGCTGCAAGCGCAAGAAAAGACGGCAGCAAAACTGCTATTGCAATAATATAAGGATTAACCTTACTTTCTTCCTGTTCTAGTGCGACTTCATTTTCCATATTATCTTATTTTAACCTTTGGAACCACCGACATACCCGGGACAATGTTGTAGTCTGAAATATCTTCATCAAAGACTATTTTAACGGGTACACGCTGTACTATTTTTACATAACTTCCGACTGCGTTTTCCGGAGGAAATAAACTCGATTTTGCGCCCGTTGCACGTTGAATACTTTCCACATGCGCTTTAAATCGTTTTTTAGGATAAGTATCTACTTTGATTCGAGCTTCCTGCCCGGGCTTCATATTAGTTAATTGAATTTCTTTAAAATTGGCCACTACCCAGACTTGTTTGGGAACTATATTCATAAGCGGTTGACCGACTGTTACATAGTTGCCCTTTTCAACGCTTCTAGCCGCAACCATTCCGTCTTGAGGTGCGTATATCTTAGTATACTGAAGGTTTAATTTTGCTTGCTCAACTTCCGCTTCCAGTCTCTTTATGAGGGCTTCATCGGCTTGAGTTTTTGCCTTGCCGGAAGCAAGAGCATGTTCAGCTGCCGCGGAACTTTCCTGAGCGGCATTAAAGTTTGCTTGTGCTACTTCCAGATTCGATTTACTTTTTTCATAGTCTTGTTTTGATACAATTCCGTCCTTGTATAATTCTTCATATCTGGCAAAATCTCTTTGTGCAAAATCAAGTTTTGAAGAAGCTGATGTTATATCTTCATAAGAACGATTAACTTGTGACGAACTCTCATCCACTTGTCTTTGAGCCATATTTAACCCGGCTTTAGCTTCCGATAATCTTGCTTCCGCTTGTGCAAGAGCAACTTCAAAATCTTTAGGATCTAATTCAACCAGTAAATCGCCGGTTTTAACAACTTGGTTATCGTCAACAAGCAAATTTATAACCGGTGCCGCAACCCTCGGGGCCACAGAAACCAGGCGTCCTTCAACAAATGCATCGTCCGTAGATTGATAGTACGTTGAATGAATTGCTGCAACAATTCCGGTAATTATAAGAATAATAGCCGTAATTGCCGGAACTATTACACGCTTTTTCTTGTATTCAGGACGTCTATTTTTAAGACGTTTTTTTGCTTTTTTTATAAATTCCTTATCATTATGATCTTCATGTCTTCTTGCCATATTACCACCTAATTCTGTAAAACAACTTCTTTTTTTAAATTTTCTTCTATCTTATCTAATATCAATAGAAAATTATCAATTTCCTCTTCATCTATTCCTGTTGTTATATAACTCCAAACCTTCATAATTGTCGGAAGCATTTTATTGCAAATTTTCTTACCTTTATCAGTTATATATAATTTTTTTACCTGTCTGCCGTCAGATTCCAGTGCAGATGTTAAAAAACCATTGTTTTCAAGAATAGTAACAATTCTTGTCATGTTCGGCCGATCTTTATACGTAATTGTTGCCAATTGTCTTAAATACATACCGTCATTTTCTTTAAGTGCAAAAAGTACACTAAATTGCTCCGGTGTAATTTCACACTTCCCTTTTGTAAATGTTTGAATCGCGAAAACCTTTGACATAAGTCCGACTCTGGTTAAACGCAACCCGATTTTTTGTTTTAATAAAATATCTTGTTGCATAAAATTCCTTTGTGTTATTATAATAACACAAGAAGGATAAGTGTAAAGATGACATTTAAAAAAATTTTAATATTGACATTAATTTTAACAGCACTCCCAGTCTCTGCAAGAGAGAGTGTTAATAAGCTTGATTATTTGAATTTGGATTGGTGGAAAAATTACAATGATGAAATTTTAATTGACCATCTTCAAACTTTATATAAAAATAACCATGATTTAAAAATTGCGGCTCTTAAAACAAAACAGTCCGAAGAGAATGTAAGACTTATAGGCTCCAATCAACTGCCGCGGGTAGGTTTTGACGGTAGTTTATCGCGAGTGTTAAGCGGAGCTCAGACAGAATTCGGTTCCGTAATTATTCCGGAGTATTCTCAAAATGAATTTTATTTGCCTCTAAATGCGTCTTATGAAATTGATATTTGGGGACAAAATTATTTAAACAGAAAAAGCGCTAAAAAACAAAAAGAAATTGCCGCAGAGCAGGAAAGAGCAACTTATATTTATATGACATCTGTTTTCAGCGCTAATTATTATAACCTTATTAAGGCCGAAGAGCTTGAAAAAACTTTGCAAAAAATTATAAGTATTCAATCTCAAATTGTCAGTATGACTGAGAAAAAATATAAGTCAGGATTGGCGTCAATAAATGAATTACTTAACGAAAAACAAAATCTTGCAAGATTTGAACAAGAATTAAATACAATAATAGAAAGTAAAAAAGTTATTAACAGCGAATTATTAGTTCTTTTGGGTATTAATGCGGAAAAGGAGGTTGAACATTCGGATTTCAGTACAATAACAGTTCCGGAAACCCCTGATGCACTTTCTGCCACAATAATACAGTACAGGCCTGATTTAATCAGTTCTGAAAAATATGTAAAAAAAGCCGGTTTGGATGTGAGAGTTGCAAGACGTGATTTTTTACCGAAGTTTTTCTTGTACGGTAACATTGGATTTAATGCTTATCGTTGGAACCGGATGTTTGCAAACGAAACCTTTTTATCTAATATCGGGATTGCACCGAGCTGGGATATATTTACGGGCGGTGCTAAGCTAGCAAGATACAGAATTAATAAATATGAATATCAAAGGGCCGTAGAAAGTTACGAAAAAACTGTACTAACCTCTATTCAGGAAGTTAATGATGCTCTTGTTGAAACAAAAACGGCAAAAGCTAACCTTATAAAATCAAATGAGGATTTTTCACTGGAGCGGGAAAAACATGCACTAGCAGAAAAACAATATACCATAGGAGATTCTTCAAAGCTTGATGAAATGAGGTCGCAAGTTAATTTACTGCTTGCAAGAAAAAACAACATTGAATCTACGATTAACAATGTTGTTTCAACAATTTCTCTTTATAATGCCGTCGGCGGCATAGATTATACAAATCCTGAAAATCTTTAATTATCTATGGAAAAAATCAAGTCTTTCAGCAAAACAGCTTGAATCTAAGATACAATCTTTTTTAAGATATCTTGAGATTTTCCCTCCGTCTTTGAACAAAAGAACGTATGGCAGGTTCGGATAAATATGATATTTATTGTTAAATGCTTTTGTACTTTTATCGGCAATATCCATTAAGACAAAATTATAACTGTCTCCATAGTTTTGTGCCATAGTGTTAAAAGCCGGTATAATGGTATTAATATCATCTGCCCAAGAAGCATATACTAATATCGCAACGGGTTTAGATTGTGACATTGCCTGTTCATAAGTTAAAGCATTTGCGCTATTACTAAATCCAAATACAAATAATAATGTTAATAAAGCTAAAAATTTTTTCATAAAAACTCCTTTTTAAAAAGCCGGATTTTATATATACAAAACCCGGCTTAAATTTGGTACTATGCTTCCATGCTTTTAGAAATTAAATCCATTTCTTCAACAGAAGCATATACGGCGTGGCATCCGCAATCTACATATAAGATTTGACCGGTAGTACCGCTTGATAAGTCTGATGCCAGGTATAATCCGGCTCTTCCTACATCTTCCAATGCAACGTTTCTTTGAAGCGGGGACTTTGCGGTAGCAGCTTTAAGCATTTTACCGAATCCGGATATACCGCTTGCTGCAAGAGTTTTAACTGCACCTGCAGAGATACAGTTGACTCGGACACCTTTTTTACCTAAATCTGCAGCAAGGTATCTCATTGAAGATTCTAATGCAGCTTTTGCAACACCCATTACATTGTAATTTGCAACTACGTATTCGGAACCGAGATATGTAAGTGCAAAAATAGATGCACCTTCATTTAAAATGGGTTCTGCATATTTGCATAAAGATATTAAAGAGTAAGCGCTTACACCAAGTGCTAAATCCCAGCCTGCTCTTGATGTATCAATGAAACGACCTTGCAGGTCCTCTCTATTTGCAAACGCAACTGCATGAACTACAAAGTCAAGTTTGCCGTACACTTTTTCACATTCTTTGAAAACGGCTTCGACTTCATCTTCTTTGGTAACATCGCAGTTCATAATGATTTTTGCGTTCATACTTTCAGCAAGAGGACGAACCCTTTTTTCCATTGTTTCGCCGGCGTAAGTAAAAGCTATCTCCGCCCCAGCATTAAATAATTGTTGAGCAATTGCATAAGCTATTCCGTGAGTGTTGGAAACTCCAAATATAACACCCTTTTTCCCTTTCATTAAATCCATAAAAAACTCCTCTTTTCGTAAATTACTTATTCAGAATAACAAAAAAACAAATCTAAGGCAAATTAATTTTCTTTAGTTTGATATTCCGGAAGGTGAGTTTGTAAACATTTATGTCTTTTGTGTACAAAATGATATCAATATGATATATAATATAAGTATATGTATATCGTCAAAAACTTGAAGGACTATAATTTGTCCCACAAGCAAAGAATTTTTGCCGGATATTTAAAGGATAATGTGGGATCGCTAGTTTGTTATGAGAAAGTAACAAATCGTAACGCCATGCGTAAATATTTTGCCCCTGATAACGATTATATAGAATACACAACTGCAATTGCGGAACCTGCATTGTTATCTCGCGCATTTGCAAGTTAATATTCACAAATTTTATACGATATGGTATTCTTTTAATGTGTTACTACGAAGGTGAAGAGACGACGAGAAAATAAAATGTCTCCGGACCTTACCGGAAATTAAATATAATACCTGCCGCTATGGTGCTGAAACCGATTCTGCGTGACAAGTGGTTTATCATGAGCAATATTGTTTTTATGGAGAAGATTTATGAGAAAGTTTTTTATTATATTGTTTTCAATTTTATTTGCAGTAAACTCCGGGTTTTGCGCTGAGGAGCATTGTTTAAAATTTAACGGAACGGAATATATTCTTAAATACAGCGTAAAAGATAAAGATAATAACGGTTACTTAAACGAGTACTTCAAAGAAGGCGAGTCTTATACCAACTGGTCGGAGATGGTTGCGGTTCATCATTTCCCTAATATTTATTCTCCTATAGACCAGCTTAAGGCATTCAGAGATTATTTAAATATTATAAATTGCCCGAATTCTCTTGAGTTTAATGAAGAAAAAAATACCGGTTTAATTGATTTTATTATGATGGATGGCCGCAGGCTGCCTATTATATTGGAATTTAATATTTTCAAGTATCAAAAATCCCCTGAATGCGGAACTATTGCAGTACAGTATGTAAAAAGATATTTAATTGCAAATAGTTTACAGGTAAAAGATGTAAAAAAAGAATTGGAAAAAAGCAGAAAGAAATATTTGAAGAAAGTCGATAAATTTGAGATTCCTTTAATTGTAGAAGAAAACATTGATGAAATAAAACTTAATGATTTGCCATGACATAATGGGCTCTGGTACCATATAATAGGTTAACAGTCTTTTAAGGAAATTATTATGGTAATAAATTGGAAGAGGGTATGTGCTTTAACAGGTATGTTCTTGCTATCGCTAATGCCGTCAGAGGCTGCAATGACATTTCCGAATATAAATATAGGAATGGGTACTGCAAATACTCCTCAGGATTTTACAAATGGTTTACAAATACTGATATGGTTGACGATACTTACGCTTGCACCCAGTATATTAATTATGACAACAAGTTTTATAAGACTTGTTGTTGTATTGTCGCTCACAAGGCAAGCAATAGGTGCGGGCAACTTGCCTCCGAACCAGGTAATAACCAGTTTGGCGCTAATTCTGACGTTTTTTATAATGGCGCCGACTTTTAATGAAATCAATGAAAAAGCCCTGCAGCCATATATGCAGAATCAAATTACACAGCAGGCAGCTTTGGATAGAGGTATTGTTCCTATTAGAAACTTTATGATGCGCCAAACACACGAAAAAGAGATTGCGCTTTTTGTCAGAATGGCAAAAATAGAGAAGCCTAAAAATAAGGATGAAGTTCCGACTTATGTTTTGCTTCCGGCTTTTATACTAAGTGAATTAAAGACGGCGTTTACAATAGGCTTTGTAGTGTATTTGCCGTTTCTTGTAATAGATATTGTAGTATCTTCGGTACTTGTATCAATGGGTATGATGTTTTTACCGCCGACAATGATTGCACTGCCGTTTAAATTAATAATGTTTGTAATGGTGGATGGCTGGTATTTGGTTGTAAAATCATTAGTAGAAAGTTTTGCATATTAGAGGTTAAGTTAGAATGAATGAAGATATAGTAATTACGCTTTTACAAAAAATGTTTATATTAACATTGGAAATATCTGTTCCGATATTGCTTATCGGGGTTGTATTGGGTTTATTGGTCAGTATTTTCCAGACTGTTACTCAAATTCAGGAGTCTACATTGACATTTGTTCCTAAAATTGTTGGATGTGTGCTGCTTTTGATATTTTTACTTCCTTGGATGATAAGCATTTTTGTTACTACAGTAAATGAATTTATGGATATGATTCCACAACTGATAGGCGGAATATAGCGTGTTTAACCTTGATGTATTATTTTCGGTCAGTAATATAATACTTTTTATGGCAATTTTTACACGATTGTCCGGTCTTTTTGCATCGGCCCCTCTGTTTTCTACATACCCGATTCCTACACAGATTAAGGTATGGCTTGCTGCTTGCATTGCTTTTATTCTGTTTCCTATTGTTCAGTACAATACGAGTTTTGTTGTTCCGAATTCAGTTCCGGCTCTAACATTGATACTTTTTAAAGAATTTTTAATTGGTTTTGCAATGGGATTTTGCGCAAATATACTTTTTGTGGGAATAGAGCTCGGTGTTAATATGTTTGCAATACAGATGGGGCTGTCGGCGGATCAGGCGTTAAACCCGACATCCGGCGGTAATTCTCCCGTAATTACACAAGCATTTACGTATCTTGCAACTATGTTATTTATAATCCTTGGCGCGCACCAATGGCTGTTTTCTGCAATATACAACAGCTTTAAGACAATGCCTATAGGATATACGTTTACGTTTTCTCCAAATCTTGTAGGTGAAATTGTAAGTATTTCAAACGAAGTTTTTAATATAGGGCTGGGGATTGCACTTCCTATTTTTGGAGTTTTGTTTATAACTGATATTTTACTGGGTTTTACATCTAAAATGATGCCGCAGATGAATATTTTTATGGTTTCGCTGCCATTAAAAATTTATCTCGGTCTTTTATTATCACTGATATTTATGCGCCCTATGGCCGAGTACATAGCAGTATTAATAGAACAATTTTTGGTTAATATTGCCGGCATGTTTTAAAAGGATACGTTAATAAGGAATTTTGATGTCCATATAAGATTTAAAAATAAGCTTAATACAATTAAAGTTTTTAAGTAGAATTTTTGTTTGTCGGAAAATTTTATGTTAGCCGGTTTTTGAATAATAACTGCAAGCAGGGGATATAAGGGTAAAAAATACCGTCCTTGAACTCCATCTATGAAATTTGTCGGAATGGAATAAGTTAAATAGTACAGTAATAGTGTCATAGTTATAAATATTAAAACTAATAAAAGAGCAAACAACCTGTTTTTAAGTTTACAATATGTATCTTCCAAAAAAGAGGCTGAAATAAACAAGAAAGGAAAACTCCAGTATAAATATGCGGGTAAGAACACTATAAGCCAATCAAAAACACCGATACTTTGCTTTATATAAGTTTCCCATAATCCAGATAGTGTGTTGCTCGCAGTTATAATAAAACACTGCGGGGAGTTTAATAACATCAGCTTTCTCTCTTCAAAATTTATAGGTGATCTTATGAATATAAAATTATTTGAACTATATATAAATGCAGTGCCTAATAAAATAATGCACCACAGATAAAGCAGACAGCACTTATTTGCAAGCTTTTCTCTCGGAATCAAGAAAATAAGAAGAGTAAAAATAAAAGTTCCTTTCATAAATATTGATATAAAACTTGTTAATAAAAACAAACCGAATTTTTTATCAGAAATTGTCTTTTCTTTACCAAAAATCATACTAAACAATACAGCAGTATATAAGAAACTAAAGCTAATATGGAAACTGTCCGCGGATAACGAAGCCCCCTCATATAATGCCATAGGAAACAGCGCGCATATCAGTATTTGCCATTTAAATACCGGAGTTATTTTAATTGCGCAAAAAACAAGTAGCATATATGTAAATAAATTTGCGAATCTTGCGGAATAAAATTGTATATAGGGGTTTTGACAGAATTGTGACACAGTCTTAATTGCTGTCGCACTCGGGATATACATAATGAATGAATACCCTGTATTGTTGTGTGTATAGTTCAAGTTTTTAACTTCTAATAAATCAGTATAGTAAAATTTATTTTTGAATTCTTTAAAACACGCGCAATTCTGTTTTAGCAGTATTTTTCGGTTTGGCAGTATGTCCTTTGCAGGGTCTCCGTTTTTGTTATTAAAAAATATACCGTTTGAAACTTCACACGCTCTCAGAAGGTGTATAGGCTCATCCGGAACCTTAAATATGGGTGTATATATCATAAATATAAGCCCAAATAAAAGACAAAATACAACAAAAATGTATTCTGGATTTTTTAAATTTATTTTTGAAAACATCGGTTTAATATTAATAAAAATATAACAATTTTTCAATAATTTATAAGTGGTGCTATAATATTACCTATGGGAAACGAGGCCGCAGAAAAAACCGAAGAAGCCACCACCCGACGGCGAACCAAAGAGCGCGAAAGAGGGAATGTTGCAAAAAGCAGGGATATGGACTCCGCTCTGGTTATGGCTGCGGGAATTGCTCTACTTGCTGTTTTTGCAAGGGGAATGATTCAGAATATCCAGAATATGTTAAAGGAAACATTTTCTCATCTTAATCCCAATCAAATTAATGTTGATAATATTATGGGATTAATGTATCCTTATTTTTATTATCTGGCAGTAATTGTATTGCCTTTTTTCGTATTATTATTGATTTTGGCAATACTTATTATCCGCATGGATGTAGGTCATGTATTTGCGCTTGAAAGAGCAAAATTTAACCTTGAAAATCTTTCTCCTCAAAGACTTTGGCAGAATGCTAAGCGGATTTTTAATCCATTTGAGCCTCGCTCTCTTGTGGAATTTGCAAAATCAATTTTAAAAATTGTAATAGTAGGAGCTTGTGGCTTTTCGGCAATCAACAGCAGAAAGGGTGATTTGTTGGGGCTTGTCGGGTTGGAGCCGACACTTGCAATTCATATAATTATATCCATTCTCATAAATATGATTATAAATATGTGCCTTGCAATGCTGATTTTAGGCTATATCGATAAAAGATATCAAAATTATGAGTATGAAAAATCCATAAAAATGACTAAGCAGGAAATAAAAGATGAGCAGAAGGATACTGAAGGAGATCCGAAAATTAAGGCGAGAATAAAGTCCATACAAATGCAAATGGCGCGTCAGCGTATGATGTCTTCTGTTCCGACTGCAGATGTAGTTGTTACAAACCCAACGCACTATGCTGTTGCTATAAAGTATGATAAAACCCAAGCTCCGGCTCCGCTAGTTGTTGCAAAAGGTGTTGATTATCTGGCATTTCAAATAAGAGAAATTGCTAAAAATAATAATGTTCCAATAGTTGAAAACAGACCTGTTGCAAGAACTTTATACAATTCTGTTCCGGTAGGCGGAATTATACCTTCCGATATGTACGTTGCAGTAGCTGAAATTCTTGCTTATGTTTTCAGAATGAAAAATGAAAATAATTAAGTATATACCCCTCCTTATATTTACCCCTGCCCGATTGGATTCTTGATTTGTTTTATACTTTTTGTTAGCATAATATTTGAAAAATAATATATTACATTAGCGGTTTTTATAAATTAATGACTTGGAGAGTGCATGAGAAAAAATATTATAATAATTGTAACCATAATTGTAGTGTTGATATTAGGTCGAATGCTTATATCTTCTATGGATAGAATTAAGACTGCAAAACAAAGGGCTTTATCGGGAACTCCGGCTGTTACTATTGAAGAAGTAAAAACACAGGATGTCATAAGGCAGTTTGAATCAACTGCCAGAGTTACGGCTAAATACAGGGTTGATGTTTTGGCGCGTATAAGCGGATATCTAATAAGAAGTTACTTTAAAGAAGGAGATAGTGTGAAAGCCGGTCAGGTATTATTTGAGATTGAACCTCAGGATTATATGTATGCGGAAAGTCAGGCCAAGGCTAATATGGCTAATGCTCAATCGCAATATAATTATTATGAAAAACAGCTTGCGCGATACCGAGAACTTGTAAAGCAGGATTATATTGCAAAATCAGAGTATGACAATATTTTATCCCAACGTGATGCGTATAAAGCTCAGGTAGAAAGCGCAAACAGCGCTTATCGTGATGCACAAAGAAATTTGGGATACACAAGAGTTAAGTCTCCGGTAAACGGGCGTGTCGGTATGATAAATGTTACCGAAGGAAACTATGTGTCAATGAACAGCGGAGCATTAACAACGATTAACAGTACCGATCCTATGTATATAACGTTTCCGCGTGAGCCTAAAAATTTTGCGGCGCTTCCAAGGATTGATAA
>CALUSF010000061.1 GCA_944323325.1 Candidatus Gastranaerophilales bacterium | reverse complement strand
ATCCGTAGCGTTCGCACAGCTTCCGCAGAGATCCTGAAACAAGTTCAGGATAAGATATCCGTAGCGTTCGCACAGCTCACGCACGGCTATCTTACTTTTTACCGGCCTTACCGGCTTTACGTCTGATGTATTCGCCTTCATATTTAACGCCTTTTCCTTTATATACTTCCGGAGGACGTTTGCTTCTTATAAATGCTGCAACATCGCCGACAGTCTGCTTGTTAGAGCCCTTAACCGTAATCTTAGTGTTAGCCTCTACAGAAAGTGTAATTCCTGCCGGAGGTACAATAACTACGGGGTGAGAGTAACCGAGCGCCATATTAAGGTTTGAACCTTCCATATTGGCACGATAACCTACACCGACAATTTCCAGTTTCTTTTCGAAACCTTGAGAAACACCGTGAATGGCATTTGCTATAAGGGTTCTGAACAAACCGTGCATTGCATTTGTCTTTCTGTCATCTGAGTTGGGTTCAACTACTATATGATTGTCAACAACAGAAACTTTTACTTCGTCTCTGAATGTAACAGATTCAGTTCCTTTCGGGCCCTTTGCCGTAATAACGTTTCCGTCTAATTTGACTTCTACACCTGACGGAATTTCAATTGGCTTTTTACCTATACGTGACATATTATTTTCTCCTTTTCTTGTTTTAGTGCAGGCTTTTCTGTCAATTGAACCTGCCTTTTTGTTTTTGTGGTTTACATTTCTGATACCGAAAACTCAGTATTGTCTGCAAAACCTACCATACATAGCAAAGAATTTCGCCGCCAAGGTTTTCTTTTCTTGCTTTACGGTCAGTAAGAAGTCCTTTGCTTGTGGAAATAATTGCAATACCCATTCCGCCCAATACCTGCGGTAAATTCTTAGCCTTGCAATAGTTTCTCAAACCGGGTTTAGAAACTCTTTTTAAGTTAGAAATAACAGGCTTGTTAGCTTCGTCGTACTTAAGTTCAATTGTAAGATACTTGAAGTGTCCTTCTGCTCTTTCTGAATAATCAGTGATAAAACCTTCAGACTTCAAAAGTTTTGCAATAGCAACTTTAAGTTTAGAAGAAGGCATTTCAACTGACGGGTGTGAAACGGCGTTAGCGTTTCTGATTCGTGTTAGCATATCTGCTATCGGATCTGTGTTCATATTTTCTTCCTTTTCTGTTGCGGACTTCCGAATAACAAACTACGGTACATAATCCGTCCGTATGGCTTTCGGAGTATCCATCTGCCCGCCGCTTGCCGGTTAATTATGCTCTATCGGTAAATTTACCATAAGCTTTTTCCGGTAGTTCGGCAATTCAAGTTTAGCATGAGCATGTTTTTATTGCAACATGTCGAAAAAGATTACCCGTATTACTGATAGCTTTTTTATATTAAACCATGTTTAATATAATTATTAAATCTTTTTCATACTTCCAGCTATTCTTAATTCCAAGAGCCTTTAAGGCTCTTTTTTTTATGTAGTGTTCTTTTTTGTTTTGCCTAAAATCATTAGATTAAATGAGGCGGGAAAGATATAAACAATGTAAAATAGAATGGGGATTATAATACCTAAAGAGGAATTAAAAATGCCAATAAAGGATTTTGATTATAAAGATTTTGCGGCGAATATGACTGCACAAGCCAAAGAACTTGTGCCGAAAGACCTGGAAGACAGAGAAAAAGAGTATATCGTAAAAACTCTCGGAAACTTCACGCTGCTTGCCGGCGAGGCCTTATCTAACGATACTCAGCTTAATTTGACGGCTGATCAGGCGGTTTTTATTACCCAGGTTATTGCGGAATGGTCTTATCATAAATCAATTGACCTTATTCATTCCGGAATTTTGCCGCAATACTGGGATAGTATAATGCAAAAAATTGCATTTACGATTTTTGAAGTTGCCAAGCAGGGCGTAATAAGAAATATTCCTCAAGACCAGCTTTTGCAAGCTGTGGAGCATCATGTAATTAAAGTCTATAATTCCGGCATTGAAGAGCTGCAAAAAAAAGGGATTATAGATGAAGAAGTAAAAAACCGTGCAGAAAGCCAGTCAAATATTGATGCTATGGCAAAACAAGCGCAGGAAGAGCAAATGCGCCAAAGACAAGTTGCTGCCGAAGAAGCAGAAAAAAACATGGAAGAGGCTCAAAAACGCAGAGAAGAAAGACGGAAAAATAGAAGGAGTCCCGGTGCTGCAGCTGATGTATCTCAAACGGAAGGTATTAGCAATAAGCAAATGAAACTTATGTCGCTTGCACTTGTTCTGAAAATTCTTTCACAAGACAAAGTAACTACAATATTAAATAAATTTGATTCCAAAGACTCGCTTGCCATATCTCAATATATGAATATGGCGGATTTGGAGTCGAAACTTGACGGAGATTTAATTTCAAATTGTCTGAAAGAAATAAAAGAATATCTTCCCATCAAGCGGAAACTTACAAAGGAAAATGTTCTTGCGGATTTATTAAGAATATACCGTACAACGCCGCGTGAGAGAATCGAAAAAGTTATTAAAAACGAACGTCCTTTAGTGAAAAGGTTTATTGCACAAGCATACGACGGAGAGTATTCCGAACTGCCTCTGAAAGTGGCTGGTATTATTGCGCAATACGTTGAAGATAGTATATAATGTAGTAAAAATTATGATTATTAAAAAGAACAAGCAAAAATTGCGGGAGGTAAAAAAACAAGAAGAACCGGCGGAAAAGTTTTCACCGGAGCATCCTGCTGTTGCTGCTGAAGTGACTCATCAGCCGGAAGTCCCGCAAGCGGCGCTGCTGCCTGCCGAACCTGAAATTGACTTGTTTGATATAGAAAATATTGATTTTACGCAAAGGCAGGAACGTAGAAGAGGCTCAAGACGCCGCGGATACAGAAGAATTGATGACAGAAATCTCGTATCACGCGCTCAGGAAGAAGCCGAAACAATTAAAAAATCCGCATTCGACGAAGGGTACAGAAAAGGACTTGAGGAAGCAAAAGAAGATATGGAGGTTTTCCGAAAAGGTTTATCCTCATTTATGGATGCGACAAAAAATGTCTTTGAATATATAGCGCCTGATATTTTGGAAATCAGTGTTGATATTGCAAAAAAAATTATTAAAAAAGAAGTGGAAAGCGATCCGCAAGTGCTTATAAATACAATTATAGATGTACTTAAAACTCTTGCGAAAAGCGAACCGAAAATCAATATCCGTGTAAGACCTCAAGCAGTGCAGTTTATTAAGGATACCCTTCCGAATGTAACGTATCAATACGGAATTGATGCAAGAATAAACGTAGTGGCAGACCCTGCAATCGAAGAAGGCGGCTGCGTATTTCAGACAAATAACGGTATAGTTGATGCTTCCATTGACACACAGTTAGAAATTATTAAAAAAGCTCTGGAAGGCATCAATGTTCAAGGGGGGTAAATAAAGAGGTAAAACCAAGAGTAAATATCCCGAGGAAAACAAATAAAAATGTACAAGCGGTAAACATAGTTATCAGATTAAATTAACAGTTAATTCAAAATAATTGAAAGGAAGGTAATGGCACAGGAAGGAGCAGGAAATAAACCCTTAAGCGAAATATTTTTGGCACTCTTTGTAATGACATTGATTTTAATCCTCATTATAGAGATGCCGAATTGGGTTATCAATTTTTCCATAAGCTTGAACATTGCTCTCGGTATTGTGCTTTTAATGATATCTTTGTACGTTCAAAAACCGCTTGAACTTGCGGCGTTTCCTTCTATTATTCTTATCGGAACTATGTTCCGGCTTGTTCTTTCAATTGCATCAACACGTCTTATCTTAGCGAAAGGCGATGCGGGAGAAGTAATCCACGCATTCGGAACCTTCGTAACCGGCGGAAATATGATTGTAGGAGGTGTAATCTTCCTGATTATTACGGTTGTACAATTTATGGTAATTACAAAAGGTGCGGAACGTATCGCGGAAGTTGCGGCACGTTTTGCATTAGACGCTATGCCCGGTAAACAAATGACAATTGACGCGGATTTTAACGCGGGCTTAATTTCTCCGGAAGAAGCGGTCAAAAGACGTGAAGATTTACAAAGAGAATCAAGCCTCTTCGGTTCTATGGACGGTTCTATGAAGTTTGTAAAAGGTGATACCATGGCAGGTATCATCATCGTTATTATAAATATTGTCGGAGGTTTATTAATAGGCTGTCTTGTTAACCAAATGCCGATAGCGGATGCCGTAAGTAAATACACGGTACTTACAATAGGTGATGGTCTTGCCTCGCAGCTGCCTTCTTTATTGATGTCTATTGCAGCCGGTATAGTTATGACGCGTGCTTCTGCCGGTAATAACTCTCTGGGCGGAGATTTGACGGCACAAATTCTGAACAAGCCTTACGCATTGTTTTTTGCGGCTTTGTTTCTCGGCTTAATTACAATTACATCACCGATAACAGGCCTGCCTTTTCTGCCTTTCCTTTTGTTTACGATAGTTCTTGCAATAGCCGGATTCTCAGTTTTGGTAAACGCGGATGTTCAATCTCAATTGGGACAATTGGAAAGTGTCCGCCAAAATATGCAGGATTTGGTTAACCCGAATAAAATGTACGAAAGATTGGGTGTTGATGTTTTAAGCCTCCAAGTCGGCGCCGGTCTGCTTGTTATTGCCGACCCTGACCAGGAAGGTCAATTACTTGCCAAAATTGCGGCCTTGCGTCAAAGGGTTACGGATGAACTCGGTTATATTCTGCCGAATATTCGTATTATGGATTCTTCCGCACTTGAGGCAAATGAGTACGTAATTTCCATACGTAATAACGTTGTTGCTTCAGGTTATGTTTATCCGGGTAAATATATGGTAATTGCCGATCAGTGGGATTCAGTTAAGAAGACTATTCCTGAAGATGCAATCGTTGGGGTTGATCCTACTTATCAAACTCAGGCTTACTGGATTTCACAGGAAGATGCCAGAGCGGCCAAAAATGTTACCGCGGTTGATGCAACCGATGTTCTTGTAACACACTTGCAGGAATGTGTAAGAAAACACGTTGATGAGGTTATGACAAAGACGGATGTTCTTAAGCTTATGGAACTTGTTCGTTCTCAAGACCCGACTCTTGTTAATGACCTGGTACCGGCAATTATTTCAACTTCAGACTTGAGAAAGATTTTTGTAAACTTAATCAGAGAAAAAGTTTCAATAAAAGATATTATATTTGTATTTGAACGGCTTTGTGATTATGCAAGATTCTCAAAAGAGCCTGATATATTGTCGGAACGTTTACGTGCGGCTCTGGGACGTCAAATATGCTTAAATAACGTGGACAAGGATCATATTTTGTACGCACTTACTTTGTCGCCGGAGTGGGAAAAGACTCTCGATGACAGTTGTCAGAGAACGGAATTAGGAACAATGTTCCTGTTGAATCCGATGCAGGTGCAGGATTTAATAGAATCAACTGCAATGACGCTTATGCGTGCGCATCAGGCAATAGGTCAGCAGCCCGTAATTCTCTGCTCTCCGAGAATAAGATTGCCGCTTTACCAGCTTCTTGAAAGGCATATCCCGACAATTGTCGTAATATCATATTCGGAACTTATTACGGATATTAAAGTCGAAGCTGTTGATACAATTGGCGAAAGTTCCGGATATTAGATGTAAAAAATTAAAGTCGATATATTCTTGCAAATAAATATATAAATTAAAATATGCTTATAAGGCATTTAATATAATGCAATATAAGTATTTGCTATTTTTAGAAAATACGTAATAATAAAATTACTAGTAAAAATATTTTCTCTATTAAAAACTATCAGGAGCTGAATTTGTAAATGAAACATCTTAAACTAAACAACGGAATAGAAATGCCTGTGCTGGGATTTGGAACTTATATGCTGCAGGGTACAGAATGTGAAAGATGTGTGTCAGAAGCTATCAATGCCGGTTATACTCTTATTGATACCGCACAAATGTATGGTAACGAAAAATATGTCGGTGAAGCTATAAAACATTATGAAAGAGAAAAATTATTTATAACAACAAAATTATATTCACCAAGCTCAAGTTATGAAAGAGCAAAGGCAGATATTGATAAATCCTTAAATAACCTGCAAACTGATTATATTGATTTGCTGCTTATACATGAGCCATATCGGGAAAGCCTTGCAATGTACAGTGCAATGATTGAAGGTGTAAATAACGGTAAGATTCGCTCTATCGGAATTTCAAATTTTAATAAAAATCAATACCTTAATTTTATTAATTCCTGTAAAATTATACCGGCAGTTAATCAGGTTGAGTGTCATGTATTTTACCGTCAGGCAAATTTACAAAAATTACTTGAGAAAAACGGAACTCGCATGCAGGCGTGGAGTCCTTTTGCCTGTGCTAAAAACAACTTCTTTAACAACCAAATATTAAAAGAAGTCGGACAAAAATACGGAAAAACTGCAGCACAAATAGGGTTAAAATATCTTATTCAAAACGGGATTTCAGCAATACCAAAATCTGCAAATATAAACAGAATAAAAGAAAATTTTGATATTTTTGATTTTGAACTTGACAGTATTGATATAAAAAGAATTGATGCTCTGGATGGCGGTAAGACATTGTTTAAATGGTATTAAATTGGAGATGATTTCATGAAACACTTAATTTTAAACCAAACATTTGATGAAGAACGTTCTTTATACAATATAAAAGATACGGAAGTCTTGAACTGCAAATTTGATGGTCCGGCGGATGGGGAATCTGTCTTAAAAGAGTGCAGGAATTTTTCCGTAAACAAATGTTCTTTTTCGCTCCGATATCCTATGTGGCACGCAAAAAAATTCCTCCTGAAGGATTCATCAATGGACGACAAAACAAGAGCACCGCTGTGGTATTGCAAAGACGGTGAAATAACAGACTGTGACATTCAGGGGATTAAGTGTCTAAGAGAGTGCAAAAATATCTCTGTTGATAACAGTCATATTGTTTCACCTGAATTCGGCTGGAGATGTAAAGGGGTAAAAATTACAAATTCAACAATTGATTCAATGTACTTTTTATTTGAGTCAAAAGATGTTGAGATTGAAGACCTTACTATGACAGGGAAATATTCCTTCCAGTATATGAAAAATTTAAGTATCAAAAATTCAAACCTCGATACAAAAGACGCTTTCTGGCACAGCAAAAATATTGTAGTTGAAAATTCTATTGTAAAAGGCGAGTATCTGGGCTGGTTCAGCGAAAATCTGACATTTATAAACTGTAAAATTATCGGCACACAGCCGCTGTGTTACTGCAAAAATTTAAAATTAATCAACTGCACAATGGAAAATACAGACCTTTCTTTTGAGTATTCGGAGGTCGAAGCGTATATCAAAGGACATATTGATTCCGTTAAAAATCCAAAGTCCGGCACTATTGTCGCTGATTCCATCGGAGAAATAATCTTGGAGGATGCGATTATGAAGTGCATGGGACAAGTATTAATAAGAGAACAAAAACTTTCGGCATAAAGAGGTAAAATATGGAGAACTATCAGATTAATATATGTGAATTTTATGAACACATGAAAGAAGGCAGAGTTGTAGAACCGGCTTCTTTAATGGCGTATGTATTTAACCGATTGGCACAGGAGGCTATAAAAATTACAACAGAGCTTAATAATAAATACCATACGCCGGAAGAAATTGTAGAAATATTCTCAGAACTTACAGGAAAAGAAATTGACAAATCTTTTAGGCTATTTCCGCCGTTTTACACCGATTGCGGGAAAAATATCAAAATCGGTAAAAATGTTTTTATAAATTCCGGCTGCAAGTTTCAGGATCAGGGCGGAATAACAATAGGCGACGGATGTTTGATAGGACACAATGTTATAATTACAACGCTCAATCACGTTGAGGAACCGTCCAAAAGACAATCAATACTTCCGAAATCCGTAACAATAGGAAAAAATGTCTGGATAGGGGCAAATGTTACAATTGTTCCCGGGGTTACAATCGGTGATAACGCCATAATCGGCGCCGGAAGCGTTGTTGTGAGGGATATTCCTGCAAATACGGTAGCTGTCGGAAATCCCTGCAAAGTAAAGAAACATATTAAGGAGACAATCAATGTTTAAAAAAGTTTTAGTTTTTATAGTTACATTCATATTATTTATAGGAGGTGCGAGTATGAGTATGGCAAAAAGTAATGATTGGGACAAAACTTTCCCGAAAAGTGACAAAGTTGATGTTAAGAAAGTTAGTTTTAAAAACAGATACGGCATTACTCTTGTCGGAGATTTGTACGAACCGAAAAATAAACCGTCGGAAAAAATGGCAGCAATTGCAGTAGCAGGTCCATTCGGTGCTGTAAAAGAGCAGGCTTCGGGCTTGTATGCACAAACAATGGCAGAAAGGGGTTTTGTAACGTTAGCGTTTGACCCGTCATACACAGGCGAAAGCTCAGGCGAGCCGAGAAATGTTTCATCTCCTGAAATTAATACGGAAGACTTTAGCGCGGCCGTTGACTTTTTGAGTAATCAAAAAGACGTTAATCCTGATGAAATCGGTATTATCGGTATTTGCGGATTCGGCGGATTCGGTTTGAACGCTGCTGCCATTGATACAAGAATTAAAGGAACAGTTACTGTTACAATGTACGATATGACAAGAGTAACAGCAAACGGATATTTTGATTCAATGGATGAAAAAGCACGTTATGAATTAAAAGAATCCTTGAACAAACAAAGAACCGAAGATTTTAGAAACGGAACTTATGCTAAAGCTTCGGGACTTCCTGAAAAATTAACCGGCGAAGAACCGCAGTTTGTAAAAGATTACTACGGCTATTACAAAACAGAAAGAGGATTCCATAAACGTTCAATAAATTCTAACGGAAACTGGAATACAACCGCGTCTCTGGCGTTGATTAATATGCCGATTTTGGCTTACAGCAATGAAATTAAAAACGCTGTATTGATGATTCACGGTGAAAAAGCCCACAGCAGATATTTTAGTGAAGACGCTTTCAAAAAACTCAAAGGCGATAACAAAGAACTCCTTATTATTGATGGTGCAAATCATGTTGATTTGTATGACAATCTTGAAAAAATTCCGTTTGATAAGATTGAAAAATTCTTTACAACATATTTAAAGGAAGGTAAATAATGAAAAAAAGATTTTTAGGACAGAATAAACTTGAAGTTTCCTGTATCGGCTTAGGGTGTATGGGGTTTACACAGAGCTACCCGCCGTTTCCGGAGAAGAAGGATTCAATTGCAACTATAAGAAAAGCTGTAGAACTCGGTGTAACTTTTTTTGATACGGCAGAAGTTTACGGCCCGTTTGAAAATGAAGAAATTTTAGGCGAAGCCCTTGAGCCTTTCAGAGATAAAGTTGTTATTGCAACAAAGTTCGGATACGATTTTGATAACTACAAACTTGATGCATCTAACCGCCCGACAGGGCTTTCAAGCCGTCCTGAATCTATCAGAAAAGCGGTTGAGGGTTCTTTAAAAAGACTGAGAACAGACCATATTGATTTATATTATCAGCACAGAGTTGATCCGAATGTTCCGATTGAAGATGTTGCAGGATGTGTTAAAGAGCTTATTGAAGAGGGCAAAGTTCTTAATTTCGGGCTTTCGGAAGCAGGGGTAAATACAGTTAGAAGAGCAAATGCAGTCTGCCCCGTTTGTGCCGTTCAGAGCGAATATTCAATGTGGTACAGAAAACCGGAAGAAGGTTTATTGGATACTTTAGAAGAACTCGGAATCGGATTTGTTCCGTTTTCGCCTCTCGGTAAAGCTGTTCTAACAGGCAGATTTAATAAAGATACAACTTTCGATAAAACGGATTTCAGAAGCACAATTCCGCGTTTTAATCACGAAAACTTAGAGAAGAATATTGTTCTTGTTGATTGCGTAAAAGAGTTGGCAGAGAAAAAACAAACAACACCTGCAAGAATTGCACTTGCTTGGCTTTTACATCAAAAACCTTGGATTGTTCCAATACCGGGCACAAAGAAGGTTGAAAGATTAGAGGAAAACATAGGTGCTGAAGATATAACTTTCACACCCGATGAGCTTGCAGATATCAGAAAACACATTGAAAGCATTGAAATCACAGGGGCAAGATATCCTGAAGAGCAGGAAAAATTGACAGGGCTGTAAATAAGTAGTGAGCGGTAAATCTATGATTTACCGCCTCCAATAATATTTCTATAATAAAAACAACTATTCAAAATCCAGATTTTTGATATTTTCAATATCTTTTAAACTGCCCCAATTATATTCATACATTCCTTGCTCTACAAATTTATGAAAAGATGAATACTGCCAGTCTTTTACATTATTCACAAGCCCATGTTTTACCGGATTGTAATGAATATAATTAATTTGATTATTTAATTCTTCTTCGTCTTTGATTGTATGTTCCCAATAGCGCCTCTGAAAAATTCCTTTTTCACGCTTATTTTTATACCCGATTTTCAAATCGTCGGTTGGGCATACTTGCCCAACATTTCTTGAGAAGTAATGTTTTACAGAAGATATTATTTTAGGATAATTAGTTATATTTTCCGGATGCAAAATTAAATGAATGTGTTCAGGCATAATACAAATTGCAATAATTTTGAATTTATACAGTTTTTGAACATTTCTAAATGCAGTTCTTAATATTTCGATATTTTCAATGAATACAGGCTTTCTTTCATAAGATGTTATTATAATGTGGACATATCCGTTTGGAACAAATACTCTGCGATAATTCATAATTATGATTTTAACATAAAATGTATTTTGTTGGGCAGGTATGCCCAACCGACAAAACCCAGGATTTTATCTATTTAGTAAAGTAGGTTGGGATTTCTACCCAATTATTTTTTTATAATTTTTTTAAATAAATCATATTCTTCAATTGTTTTCTGTTCTCAAAAATAGAGCCTGTCGGCCTGTCGGTTGGGCATACTTGCCCAACGACTTTAATTCTCGTTGCAGGAAATCGTATGATACAGAGCTATTAAATCGGACAAAATCGGAGGTTAAAAAGAGACCCAAAATCAAAGAAAATTCTAAGCTCAATTTTATTGTTGGGCAGGTATGCCCAACCGACCCAGGATTTTATCTATTTAGTAAAGTAGGTTGGGGTTTCTACCCAAACAATTTTTTATATTTTTTTTTTAAATAAATCATATCTGTCAATTGTTTTCCGTCTTCAAAAATAGCGTGAGAATAGTTATCAATAAAGAAATTTTTTACTCTGTCAAATTCTGCAAATCCCCGTTTTTTATAAAACCGTAATGTTTTCTCATTCTCGCCTGTTCCTAGTATTAGAGATTTACATTCATTTTTATATTTGTCGTATACAAAATCCAATAAAGCAGACGCATACCCTTTATTTTGATATTGGGGATAAGTTGCAAGATTTTTAATTTCTATTGTATCGGAATCTATTTTTATTACCGCACATAAAGATACAGGTTTTTCGCTATCATATAGTACAAAAAGCGTCGACGGCTCTAAATACCTGTTAATCATAGCCTCGTCTTCATCTCCGATTAACAGTAAATCCATAAACGCGGTTTTATTTTCTCTAATTTCTCTAATTTCCATCATTATACAGATTTCTTGTCCAATATCGCCCCTAAATATTTTTACCCAGCTCATACGCTTGTTTCGGATGCTGCGTATTATTAACACTGCCCTCTGTCCAGACTCCGGATGCGATAACTTTCCCCGCATCCGACCAGCCGAGATAATTTAACAATGTTTCGTAGTGGTTTATTATCGGCTGTGCTTCTTTAGAAGAAGTATCAGCATAAGTCATAATTAAAACAGCCTTTTTAGGTACGTGGATTTGTCCGTTAATTGCATAAAATCTGTCAATTACAGCTTTAATCTGTGCTGAAATTCCGAAATAATACATAGGAGTTGCAAACACAACCGCATCAGCATCAATAATATTATTTCTTACAAATTCAAAATCGTCTTTAAATACGCATTCGCCGTTCATTCCGCACTTGTTGCAGGCAATACAAGGGTGAACGTTTTTAAACGCGGAATCAAATCTTACAACGCTATGTCCTGCTTCTTC
>CALUSF010000060.1 GCA_944323325.1 Candidatus Gastranaerophilales bacterium | reverse complement strand
TTTAAGGCGGATTGGACAAAATGCATTCCGCCTGTAGTCTTACTTAGAAGCTGTCCCAATGTCTACGTGCGTAGCACCAATAGGTATTGTGTTACATTTTAAGGATTGTTACAAATTTTAACCTTATGAACTTATAACATTTAAGCTGATGTTTTTAGTTAAAACCAATTACATAATTCTTCTCTGCAAAGATCTTCTTCCAAGTCTTTCATAATGTTAGTTCTTGTCATTTCGTAAGTAACGGGTGTAACAGATATTCTGTTATTTCTGACCGCAGCAATATCAGTTGAGGCGTCTTCAGGTTCGTTAATTAATTCTCCTGCCATCCAGTAATAAACCTTGCCTCTCGGGTCAACACGCTTTTCATAAGCGTCCGTAAACATTCTGCTGCCGAGTTCTGTAACGGAAACTCCCCCGATATCTTCTTTTTCAAGTCCGGGAATATTAATATTCAAAATAGTTTTGGAAGGAAATTTTTTAATATCTATTTTATTTAAAAAATCTGCAATAAATTCCGCACTGACTTTAAACGCATCGTATTCAATATTCATACTGGCAAGTGAAGTTGCGATACTTGGATACCCCATCATAGCACCTTCCATCGCACAGCTCACGGTTCCGGAATAAAGAATATCTGCGCCCAGATTCGGCCCGTGATTAATTCCGGAAATAACTAAATCAGGGAGTTCTTCAGGGGTTAAAATTGCATTAATCGCAAGTTTTACGCAGTCACCGGGAGTTCCGGTAGTCATCCAGCAGCGCTTTGCGCCGTATTTTGAATCAACCTCTTCCACCCTCAAAGGAGTTTGCAGCGTAAGTGAATGTCCCGCGGCACTTCTTTCTCTGTCGGGTGCGACAACGTAAACATCATGGCATGGAGACAATGCTTCTATAAGTGCCTTTATTCCGTTTGCCAAAATCCCGTCATCATTTGATACAAGTATTTTCATAAAAAATTTTCTCCCTAATTATTTAACTTTTTGATTATAACATAAACACTTCGGAAAATCGTTACAAAAATTTACAATTATTTTTCGAGATAAAAATGGAAAGTTTAGCCGACCGAGATACACCCCGCATAGAATATTTATTAATGATTTGAATAAAAGTCTTAAAACTTCCTTAGACGAAAAAAATATTCAAAATTTTTTCTTTACATTTTCTTTACAATTAAAAATAAAAGCGCAATTTTTATTTTGTTCGGCTTTTAAAATATATGTGAGTTGGTATAATCGACTTATGGGATAGTTATATATCCGTGTAAAAGGTTTTTCGTACAATGCTTCAGATAAGAAAAAGAGCATTCCCCCGAAATTCCGGAAATGTATATGTGTATGATAAACAAAATCGGTTTAGAAACTGGCATTAAATTAAATAGCAAAATAACCCATGACAAAAAAGATGAGGGCAAATCTGAAAACCCGAGTTTTAAAGGTCTTGGCGCAATTGCATTGAGCGGTATCCAAGCGTGTGAGCGGATGCCGATGGTTAACGTTGCCGTTATTGATATGTTATCGGCTATTCTGCCGCGCACGATAATTGAATCGATGACAAATTGGTTTGCAGGTTTTGAAGCTTTCAGAAGAGAATCTTCGGGGCTTATTGTAAACTGTCTTATTCCGAGCATTATTACATTAGGTATTGCAAAGTGCATAAATCCGGCTTTTATGCCTAAGGGAATTAATATGTCCGGCTGCTGGGCCGATAATTCTTTAATAGATAAGGCAGCTGATTATTATAAAAAAGCGCCTTCAGAAGACAAAGTAAAAGAATCTCTTAAAAACATACTTGGTGATATACAAGGTTTTGAAGGCAAAAACAATGTAATTTTTAAGGAGGCATTGTCTTCTGCCGAGCTTGATTCATACGCGGATGAACTTACAAGGCTTGCACGTTCTGATAAAAAAGACAAGGCCTTAGGAAAAGAAGTTAAAAAAATAGCGGATAAGATTATAGAAAAAACTCATGTTGCAGAAAATGTTAAAATTGCCGGAAAAAAAGAAGTAAAAGCAGCTTCTGTTACAACAATGCTTCAGGATTCAGTTAAATTCTATAAAGAACTTGAAAAAGCCGGAGCCAAAACCACTGTGGAAGATTTTGCAAAATGCAGCAAAAATTTGGTCAAAACAAAGAGTTTAATGGGACTTGCGGTTGTGCTTCCTCTTGCAATTTCAATGCAATACATTAACCGCTGGATAACAGGAAAATTGTCCGGCGTCAAGGGCGCACCTATTTATGATGACTTTGCAAAGAATAAAGAAAATGTTGAAATTAATCCAAAAGCCAAAGAAGGTTTGCTAAAACAAAAATTAATTTCAATCTCGTCAATGCTGGGAGTTTCACTTCTTTCAATGATGAAAATGCCTTCCATGAATATGCTGGAATTTAAAGGTATGTTCCCGACAATGGATCAGGCGAGAATTATTTCAACCGCAACATTTGCTTCCAGAATGGCCGCGGCAGATGACAAAAACGAACTTGTAGAAGCAACAATAAGAGATATTGCAACATTTATGAGTCTTTACTTTCTGGGTGACTATGCCGCCAAAGGTGCCGCAACATTAATCCAGAAAAAAACAGGTGTTGTCCTTTTAAACGAAACAAAAAAACTTGATAAAGATGCCAATATATTTAAAAAAGCTTGGCATTGGGTAAAAGATATAAATATAAAATCCTCGGAAGAAGTTATCGGAAAAACAGAGAAAGAACTTAAGCGGGCAAAAAATTTACGTTCCGCTTGCCAGATAACTAACCTTGGTGTATCATTAGCACTATTAGGGATTGTAATTCCTGTTTTCACAAGAAAACATACTAAGAAAAAACATGAGCAGGCATTAAAAATTGCTCACGAACATCAAAATACACAAACCGAAAAAACAGAACAGCCGAAAGTTACACCGTTAACAGTGGAGTATTCCCGATTAACGACCGGCTTTAGGGCTGACAAGCAAGGCAAATATGAAAGTAGAACTTAATCATCAACAACAAACAACAATTACTCCTCAATTCAGAGGTCCTGTCGACACCACTTTAAGATATCTTGCAACAAATCAGGCTGTCGGCGCGAATGCCGTAGACTTTTGCTTTATGGTCTCTCCCAGAACCGGAAGCGACTGGATTAAACGCGGTCCGGCTGCCGGTATGGAAACCTTAAGACGTGAGATTATGGGTACCATAAACGACAGTTTAATCGGCTGCTACGGAACCGTTGCCGGTGCCATTCTTGCACTGTCGCTCAAAAAATACGGCTTTAATGCAAGAGAACTTTTCACGGCTCCGGAGACATTGAATATTCTTGCCGAGAATAAAGCAGCACAAATTAAAGATAACAAATCACAGTTTGAGTATATCAAAAACACTTTAAGCAGTATAAAAGCGTACAACCCAAAATCCGCTGCTGCTGATAAAGACGGATTTGTAAGAATATCTGAATCTACGCTAAATGAAGTTTCCGGACTTTTTGACAAGGCGCTGACCCAAAATATGGAGTTAAAAATCTGGGGCAAAAAAGATTCTGCGGACGCAAGAAACGTTATAATGAATAAAATAACGGAAAGCACCGGCGCGCAGTCAGAATACATACTTGAATCTCTTGATAAAACAAAAACAAGCAAAACTAATCTTAAAACTTTTTTGGATGATATGTTTGTAGTGTCTTCCGCATTTAATAAAGATAAGGTTAAAAAAGCTTTTGATGAACAGGTAAAAGCATCTAAATCCGTACAAGAAAATGCTTTCATCAAAAAAACTTCCAAATTCATGAAAAACCGTGCGGCCATAGGTTTTGCAATGGCAGCCGCCGTTGGACTCTCAGTTCAGCCGTTGAATATATATTTAACCAAACTTAAAACCGGAAGTGACGGTTTTGTCGGAGTAGAAGGCCGTTCAAAAGATAACAGTGCCGGCTTTAAAGCTCTTAAAACAGTAAGCAGTGCCGGATTTTTCAGTATGATACTCGGAACATTGGGAATCTCACCGCTCAAATTTGTAACATCACCGGGTAAATTTATGGATAAGATGGCATTCAAAGGCTTTTGGCCTACAATTGAGCAGTTGAAAGGTGTTTACGGTGTCACGATTATTTCAAGAATTTTTGCGGCACGTGACAAGGATGAACTCCGAGAAGTTCTTACAAAAGATACTCTTGGATACTTAAGCTGGCTCGTTTTGGGTGATATTGTAAACAAAGTTGCAGCCGATATGATGGATAAATCCGTTATAAACTATAAAAAAGGACGCACTCCCGATGAAACGAAAAATGTTTTAAAACGCTCTTTCTTCGGTTCATTAAAGAACAGGGATGAAATTCTTATTGAGACTCTCGCGCAAAATAACATTTCCGCAACAAAATCTCAAGGTGATAAAACAGTCGCTAAAACCTTTAAAGAAATGTTGAAAGATTTGGATAAACTTTCACCGGAAATAAAGAAAGCTACAAGAAAACGTCTAAGAGTTCTAAACTGGGCACAACTTGCAGGATACGCGTTCTCCGGTCTTGTACTCGGGTTGGGTATTCCTAATTTAAATATTTACGTAACAAACACTCTTGATAAGAGAAGAAAAGCAAAAGCGGCAGAACAGAAAGCAAAGTTAATCAATTAAGCAATGTATTAACCAAAACTGCGTAATGCCTTTTTTCAGTCCCCTTTTCTTTTCTGTAAGAGTAGAATAAATCGTTATCACAGCTTGTACAGTACGGACAAATATCGATTTTTTCCACTCCGATTTCTTCAAGCTGGCGCGCATTAATTTTCTTTAAGTCCACATTTCGGTTTATATACAAATCCTCTTTATTTTTTACCGTGGAGAGCAATTTATCCCTTACATCAACGGAAACTTCATAACAGCACATTGATATAGCCGGTCCGATTACGGCAACAATGTCTTTCGGATTTGATTCCATTTTTTCTATGGTTTGAATTCCGATTTTAGCGGCAGTTCCGCGCCATCCCGCGTGAGAAACGGCAGAAATTTTCTTTTTTGTATCAAAAAAAATCAAAGGTGTGCAGTCTGCAAATCTTAAATATACGGCTGTTTCCGGATTTGTTACAATTAACCCGTCGGTATTCGGGTATTCGTTTCTTGTATCAACAAATTCAACATTATCACTATGCGTTTGATTCGGAGTTACCGTCCTAAACGGAAGTTTCTCAAAATCAATCCCTTCGCGTGTTGTGAAAAACGCGGTTATTTCATTTAAAAAATCACTTTTTAAAACTTTTTTGCCGTAAAAATCATCAAAATAAAACATACTTTTAATTATATTTTGATGAAAAGTATTAGTCCAGTTTTCGTTTAAAAGTACGGCTTGCAAGCGTTAGGGTGATTATGGCTATGAATATTTGCGGAACCAGGTTTATGAAAACATCTTCCGGCCCCATACCTTTTAGAAAAATTCCGCGTGAAAGCAGCATGAAGAATCTGACCGGATTTAGATAGGTTAAGTACTGCAAAAATACCGGCATGTCCTCAATCGGTGATATAAAACCCGATAACAGTACTGCGGGCATTTGAAAAGTTATAACGCCAAGAATTGCTTGCTGCTGCGTTTTACATATTGACGAAATAAACAAACCGACTCCGACAATTGAAAGAAGCGAGACAAAAACTGAAATTAAAAACAGCAAAATAGAACCCGCAAATTTAATCCTGAAAAAGATTATAACCATCAAAACCATAAAACAGGTAAGAACCATTGCAATAATAAGCGGCGGAATAGTTTTGCCGGCTAATATTTCAAATGATGACAAAGGACTTACAATAAGCTGGTCAAATGTACCGACTTCTCTTTCCCTTGCAATGGAAAGCGCCGTAAGCAAAAGTGTTATTACAAGAGCCAGCATTGCTACAATTACCGTCAAAAGATAGCGCCTGTAATCGAGATTAGGATTGTACCAGTTTCTTATTACGGGATTGATTGAAGCGCCCTCTGCTTTTGATATTTCGGCGTTATATTCATTAACTATCTGACTTGCATACCCTCCCGCGATAGATGCGGAATTTGTCTGTCTGCCGTCCGCTATAATCAGAACATCTGCCGGTTTTCTGTTTTTTACGGAGTTTGAAAAATCATTATTTATATAAATCCCGATTTGAACTTTTTGATTGTCTATTTTTTCCAATTTTTGCTTTTTCAAGTTTTATTTCCGCAGCCCGAACGTCAGGTCTGGAAAAAATCACATCAAATTCTACCGTATCGGGAATTGTTTCGGAATATTCAAATTCCGGCATCGTAATGCGCTGCAAATCACCGGTGCATACGGGCGATTTCCCGGTTAATACCGCAAGCTGCATTAATAAAACATCCCTTTGCTTGTACAAATTTTCAAGTTCGTTTTTTGATGTTGTAAAATCCTGCTCTGCAGTATTTAATATTGTTGAATCTATAACGCCGCACTCGTATTTTTGTTTATTTCTTTGAAAAATATCATTTTTTAATTTTACGATTTCTTCCTGCTGCTTTACAAGCTCATCGTACTGCAATATATTTACATAAACCGTTGCCACATCGCTCAAAAGTGAAATATACAAAGCTTTTTTGTCCTGCAAAGCCGCTTCATAAGATTTTTTTACACTCTTTGTCCTGTCACGGTTTTTTAACAGAAAATCCGCTTCATAATTTACAATAAACGGCAAAATAAAGGCATTTTTCTTAAGTTCAAAATTATCAAGCTGCGGGACTTTTATTCCGAGATAATTTGCGCTTACTCCGAAAGAAGGCAGTTCGTTACCGAAAGAATATTTTACCTGCTCCCGATACTGTTTAACAATACTTTCAGCCCTCTTCAAATCATGGTTATTATTTAAAGCCTTCTCTATATAACCGCTTAAATTCTCATCATTAAATCTGTAAAAGAAATTAATATTTAACTCATCAGAGTTCGCACCGAAGGACACTTGCACGGAAAATAATAATAAAAAAGTAATTAAAATTTTCTTAAGCAACACAAACCTCCTTTACCAGAGAGTTGACATAAAATTTTACATTCTCTTTTATGATTTCAATATCTTTCTCCGTAAAATCTTTTTGATTAAGCAGCCTCAATGAAAAAGCCGGCAAAATACGCGGAGAATTAATTTGAGATAGGATAAAAAGAGTTTTAAAAACAACTAATCTGTCATCAACATCTTTATTTAAAATTCTGGCGACAAGACTTCTGACATAATTTAACACAGGAGATTGTACGGCAAAATCCGGTTTTTGCTGTTCCTTTAAAAGCAGAATAATCAAATCCGATGATACGTTTGCGTAGAAAAAATCAACAATTTTATCCAGCATAGTCATTAATAATCCCGTGCATTCAGCAAGACTCATACCTTTAGGATCTTTCTCCAAATCAACAAAAGACTTTGCATACTTTAGCTGTTTTTCAAGCAAATCTTCAATAATACCCTGATACAACTCTTTTTTACCGCCCCAGTAATAAGAAATCATACATACATTGACTTTTGCGTCCTTACAGATTTCCCGCACACTTACGCTGTCAAACCCTTTTTGGGCAAAAAGCCGCGTCGCGCTTTCCAAGATTCTGATTTTTGAATTATTATCATCTTTATCGTTCATATTTATTTTATAAAACAAACGTTTGATTTAGTCAAGTCTTTTACAAAAATTTAGATTACTTGCCTCAAAAACATGTTTATAATACGATTTTATTGGTTGTATAGTTCGATAGGTATAGCCCTAGTCTATAAATAGCTAAAATATTTAATTAATTTTATCGCCGTTATAGATGGAGTTGTACAGCCCGTAGTAAAACAAGTTAGAAAAAAGGAGACAAACGATGTCAACAGCATCACTTATTGAACTTTTAGAAGCCGGAGTACACTTCGGACACCAAACACAACATTGGAACCCCAAAATGAAACCGTATATTTACGGTGCAAGAAACGGAATTTATATTCTTGACTTAAGAAAAACTTCCGAATTATTGGATGCAGCCTATAATGCAGTAAGAGAATATGCCGCAAAAGGAAGAAATGTTCTTTTTGTAGGTACAAAAAAACAAGCTGCGGAAGTTATTGCCGAAGAAGCAACCCGTGCTGGCGCTTATTATATCAACAGAAGATGGCTTGGCGGTATGTTGACCAATTTTGAAACAATCAGAGGCAGAGTTAATAAATTAAGAGAACTTGAAGATTTCATCAACTCCGGCCACGCTGAAAAATTACCGAAAAAAGAACAAGCTCAATTAAACAGACAGTTGGCAAAATTGAGTAAAACTCTCGGCGGTATTAAAGAAATGCGCGGTCTGCCGGATATTATTTTTGTTGTAGATCAGGCAAAAGAAGATATTGCTATTGCTGAAGCTAACAAATTAAATATCCCCGTAATTTGCCTTGCAGATACAAACGCAAATCCGGACGGTATTAATTACATCATTCCGGGTAATGATGACGCTATCCGCGCAATCAAGCTCATTACCGCAAAACTTGCCGATGCAGTTTTGGAAGGCAAACAATTAAGAGAAAACAATGCAAATTCAAAAAACAAAATCGAAGCGGTTACAGCTGCTGACGCAGGTGTTGAAGTAGCTTCTGTATAAACTATTGTGACAGAGCGGCTGCGGCATGTTGTGAAAAGACAAATATTTTCTTAATCACTCAGTCACCTAGTCACTCAGTCACTTTTAAATAAGGAGAATTAAAATGAATATTACAGCTACAATGGTAAAAGAACTTCGCGATAAGACCGGTGCCGGTATGATGGATGCAAAAAAAGCTCTTGTTGAAGTTGACGGCGATATGGAAAAAGCAATGGAAGTTTTACGTCAAAAAGGTATTGCTTCTGCTGATAAGAAAATGGGCAGAATTGCTGCTGAAGGCAGAATCGGTTCTTTCGTTTCAGACTCCGCAGGAGCAATGATTGAAGTTAACTGCGAAACTGACTTCGTTGCTAAGAATGCTGAATTCATCGAATTAACAAACGGTTTGGCACAATTAGTTGCAGAATCCAATCCGGCTGACGTTGATGCTCTTCTTGCAACAACCTGCCCGAAATGCGGCAAAGTTATTTCTGACGTAATTAAAGAAAAAATCGCTTCTATCGGTGAAAAAATTACGGTAAGAAGATTTGTAAGATATGAAGGCAACATTGCTACATATATTCATAACGGTAAAATCGGCGTTCTTCTTCAAACAGATGCCAAGGATGAAGCTCTTGCAAAAGATATATGCCTGCATATAGCATCATCTGCTCCCGAATTCGTTTCAAGAAAAGATATTCCTCAATCAGTTATTGATGAAGAAACAAGAATTGAAATGGGTAAGGAAGATTTGGCTAATAAACCCGAACAAATCAGAGCAAAAATTGTTGAAGGCCGTGTAAATAAACTAATGGCTCACAAATGCTTAATTGAACAGCCGTTTGTTAAAAATCCGGATCAAACTATTGAACAATTAATCTCCGGCAAATTTAATATTGTTAAATTTGACAGATTTGTACTCGGTGAAGGTCTTGAAAAAAGAAGCGATAACTTTGCAGACGAAGTTATGAGCCAATTAAATAAATAAGTACGATAATTGAAATAAAAATAAGGGTCGGGTTAAACATCCGGCCTTTATTTTTTGCCTTGTAAATTACTATAAATGATAGTATAAAATATTTATGCTTGATAATATCAAAAATAAAATCGATTATTTTATACGTTCACATACAAAATTTTCAAGAAAAAACTATTCAGAAAAAGAAGTTGATGAGAGAGAAAATATGTATGTATACGATATCCTGACGCAAACCCTTGGTTTAGACAGGCAAGATAAAATAAGTGTACTTGATATCGGCTCAAAAAACTGGGCGTACGCAAAAGGCGAATACAATTTTTTTAAACAATATTGCTCTTTTTTGCAGCTTGACGGAGTTGAAATAGATGCGTACAGACTTTATTCCAACTTTTATTCCAGATATGAAGTTGCAAAATTTTATATTAAAGATTTGGAAGGGGCAAACTATTATGCCGACAATTTGTTGAATATCAATAAAAAATACGATTACATTGTGTGGCTTTTGCCCTTCGTAACTGAATATCCGCTTCAAAAGTGGGGGCTGCCGAAAGAATTTTTCATGCCGGAAAAACTGCTAAAACACGCATATACACTTTTACAAAAAGAAATGTTAATAATTAATCAAGGTGCGGAAGAAGCCGAAATACAAAAAGCTTTGCTTGAAAAATTAAATATCCGTTATAAATTTTTAGGAATATTAACAAGCAAAGCTTTAAAGTATCAAAATGAACGCTACGGTTTTTTAGTTATTAAAAACCAATAGCACCTATTCCGCGCAAAATTCCGATTATTCCTTCTGCTGCAATATCATTTATAATTTTACCCTCTTTATTAAAGTAATAAAAATTCATAACGACAGCTGAAAACGATTTGCCGGTAGGTTTGATACCCATAAATTCACCGTCATGAGTTCCCGTGCAAATCCACCTTACTGCAACCTTGTCATCTTCGGCAGCCATATCATCCAACCGCCACTGCACATTTGAAAAACTTTTTCTCATCCAATGAACAACTGACAAATACCCCTTTCCGCCATACAATGGCTCGGGAGAAGCCGGAGTATAAAAAGATGCCTTTGCGTCAATTAATTCTTCAGCAAGCTTTTCATCAGCCGTATTTATCATTGTTTCAAAATTTTTCATTAAATCTTTATTACATATCATATATTAAAACTCCAAATTATGTATTCCGGTTTTAGAAATTACCATTCCTGCATTAGTTCCCGTAAAATGGACAACATCCGGTAAATTTGCGGTACCGAAATCTATATAAACTAATTTTTCTGTCTTTGACGGATTTGAAATAACGTGCGAGCCTTTCTCATTTGAGGGGAAGTAGATTGCATCTCCCTGCCTTAATTTCACATCACCGTCTATTGTTTTTACAACTGCTTCGCCTGATATAATATAGAACACTTCTTCGTTTTCTTCGTGCCAATGATATCCGTATGCAGTATTTCCGGGTTCGACTTCGACAAAATTGACATTACACTTACCGTTTGCAATAGGTTTTACATTATATGTATTTGTTCCCTCGCCTTGAATTTGTCCTGCTTCTTTTTGATAATTTTTTACAATAATTTCCTGCATAATTTTACCGCCTTTCATTTTTTACATTATTATGTTAAACTGTAACGGGAAAGATGTAAAGTAGGCACTATTTTGTAATGTAGTATTAAAAAAGTAACTAACGGAGTATTATTGTATGACAGACAAAAATAATTTACCGGCCTGCCCGGTAGCAATCTTATTAAAACTTATCGGTAACAAATGGAAAATACTAATTATACGTGATCTTTTAAGCGGAACAAAGCGTTTTGGGGAGTTACAGCGCAGCGTAGGCTGTTCTCAAAAAGTCTTGACGGATAATTTACGAGAACTTGAATCGAAAAAGCTCTTAATAAGAAAAATTTATCCGGAAGTCCCGCCAAGAGTTGAATATACATTGTCCGAACTCGGTATGACACTCAATCCCGTTTTACAGGAAATGGCAAAGTGGGGAGAAAAATACAGAGAATTTTATAATTTAAACAAATCAGAATAGAACGGCTTACCTATCCTCTTTATTTTTTTCCGCGCTATTCCATAGTTCGGTAAGCTTTTCTTTGATTCCCATCCTGCCGAACCATTTATTTATAAACCTCTCTTCATACCCGAGACCGCCGTTAATTTTTGAACAATCATTTAAAGAAAATACTGCTTCTGAAATTGAAATTCTGACAAAAAAATGCGGCTGCAACTGTTTATTAAGATCCATCCAAATTTTTATATTATTATACTTTGCCACGTTTACACTTTTAATATTGTGTGCATCCGACTGTTCTTGCATTATAAAGCTTTTTAAGCTGTCTTCCATATCCTTAAATGTAGCCATTTTTATTTCCCTAATTATTTAAACTATGTATCGGTGCCGGTATTCGCCCGCCCCTTTGAATAAACCCGGCAGAAGAAAGTTTGTTAACTGACATTACGGGAGCTTCACCAAGAAGCCCGCCAAAAACAACCTTATCTCCGACATCCTTACCGGGCGCAGGAATAATTCTTACCGCGGTTGTTTTTTTATTTATCATACCGATTGCCATTTCATCTGCAATCATGCCTGCAATTGTCGCAACAGGTGTATTTCCCGGAATTGCAATCATATCCAGCCCGACAGAACATACACATGTCATTGCTTCCAGTTTATCAAAAGTAATGTATCCTTTTTGGG
>CALUSF010000059.1 GCA_944323325.1 Candidatus Gastranaerophilales bacterium | reverse complement strand
TTGACCCGAGAAATAGAACGGAGGTTGTTGAAAGAAAAATTCCTGATTTAGATATAAAGTTAAAAAGTCTTTTGTATTAAACATATCCTTTGCCATAGATACATATCTGGACTCATCAACATCCATCAAGGCATAAGCCCAAATATTATGAAAAAAGATGAAGTAAAACAGCACAGACAAACCGAGAATTGTAAACAATTCCTGATGTTTAAAAACAAACTCCTTAACTTTTTGCATCTCTCTCTCCGCTACAAGAAAAGTCTACCATAAATTTTATAAAAATCAAAGCTTTATTTTCGTTTTAATAATTAATCGCCTTCTTACACTGCCCCCTTTACAATTTCCCCCCTTTGTCATACACTTATTAGGTTAAAAGACTGAGGAGATTTTTAAAATGAATAACAGAGTTTTATTATGTATTATGGACGGGTGGGGAATTTCAACCGGGCCTGAAAAATATGATGCTACAAAACTTTCACATCCGGTAAATGTTCCACAATTAATAAAAAATTATCCGTCTACAATGATACATGCCGACGGTGAATTTGTGGGACTTCCTCACGGACAAATGGGAAACAGTGAAGTCGGCCACCTTAATTTGGGAGCCGGAAGAGTCGTTTATCAAGACTTATCCAAGATTAACAGAGCGATAAAAGACGGTTCTTTCTTTAAGAATGAAAAATTTCTTGAAGCTATTAAACATGCAAAGAAAAATAATTCGGCACTTCACATATACGGACTTGTTTCCACAGGCGGAGTACATTCTTCTTTAGATCACGTATTAGCATTAATAAAACTTGCGGCAGATGAAGGGCTAAAACAAGTTTACGTACATGCTTTCCTTGACGGCAGAGATACTCCGCCATCAAGTGCTTGTACGTATCTGCAAACAGTCGAAGACGAACTTAAAAAATATAACTTGCCTCCTATCGCAACTGTTATAGGCAGATATTACATAATGGACAGAGATAACCGTTGGGATAGAGTAGAAAAGGGTTATAACTGCCTGCTCTTCGGGGAAGGCAATCATGCGGCATCTGCTTGTGAAGCTGTAAAAGAATCTTATGCAAACGGCGTTACGGATGAATTTGTTCTCCCTACGGCTATAGGCAGTGAAAAAGAGGTAAACGAAAGCAGAATTCATGATAATGATGCAATAATTTTCTTTAACTACAGACCGGACAGAGCCAGAGAAATTACTAAAGCTATCAATTTTACTGATTTTGACGGATTTTCAAGAAAGAAGGTTCTTAAAAATATTTATTACTGTACTATGACAAGCTATGAAGCCGATTTTACATTCCCGGTTGCGTTTCCTAAGACTCAATTGGTAAATATTCTCGGTGATATTCTTGAGGCTAACGGAATAAATCAGTTCAGAACTGCAGAAACCGAAAAATACGCACACGTAACATTCTTCTTTAACGGCGGAATTGATCAGCCTCAGCCGCACGAAACAAGAATCCTTGTTCCATCTCCCAAAGTTGCAACTTACGATTTGCAGCCGGAAATGAGCGCAAGAGAAGTTTGCGAAAATGTATTAAAGGCTATTGACGATGATAAATACGGATTTATTCTTGTCAACTTTGCAAACCCTGATATGGTAGGGCATACCGGTGTTCTCGAAGCTGCAGAAGAAGCTTGCAAAGTAGTAGATGAATGCGTAGGAAAAATTGCGGACAGGTGTAAAGCAAAAGGGGTTACAATGGTTCTTACAGCTGACCACGGCAATGCTGAAGTTATGTTTGATGATACAACCGGCAAACCGCATACCGCACATACTACAAACGAAGTTCCTTTCGTTATTATTAACGGTCCTAAAGACATAAAACTAAAAAAAGACGGAGCTTTATGCAATGTTGCACCTACGATTCTCGATATTATGGGGATCAAAAAGCCTGATGAGATGGACTGTGAAAGCTTAATTGAGGAATAAAATGCCCGAGACAAAACCTTTAGACATTGATTTATCATTAAAGAAAAATAATGTTGATGAATTCTTTTTCAACCTGAGTGAAAACCCTGAAGGATTCAAAAACAAAGACTTCAGATATACTCTGAGTTTAATATATCAGCTGGTGGAGGATGAATTTGAGGGGATATTTTTATCCCCCAATTCTCCGGTTCGTAATACTGATTTCTTTTTGATAAATGAAGGAAGCGCAACAAATCCGAAACTTTCTTTTTTTGTAACCCCTACTAATAATTTTCAATTCTATTTAAAATCAAAGGGGTCAATGTTTAGGTTTTCGCCTAAAGAAGTTAACGGACAAATAGGATATGTAATGTCTTTGGATTTGGTTCTCGACTATTTCGGAGGTTTTGGCGAAATAGTCGATTTTTCATCTCTTACAGGAACATTTGCGTATTTTAATAAGCTTACACACTTTGTAATGAAGCTTATTGAAAAGTTGTATTTTATTCCGACCGTTCACAAAAAAGAAAGCGCTTCTATTAGCGGAGGGACATTCAGAATCGTATATGAACCAATTATATCAAATAAAGAATCCGCAAAAATTATAAATGAATTAGAAAACAATATTCCTGATAACTTATTTATAAAGGGAGAAAAACCTAAGAATTTTGTCGAGAGATTTGCAAGAGAATATTTAAATTATTTGATTTACAAATTTCTGCACATAAAAGCCTATCGGTTTAAGGATATCAAATCCGGGCACTATATGATAAAGGACCTTGAACAAAAATGCTTTATGAAAGGTAAGGATGTTGCCGAAAATATAGCTCAGTGGTTTGATGAACTATACCTCGGAAAATACGATCTTATACCGTTCTTTAAAGTAAATAAAGTTCAGGATGATGCATTTGAATTAAAAATTCACATAAAAAACCGAAAAACCGGTGAAACTATACTGCTTGACGACTTATACCACAAAGACAAAATATGGGATTTGGACACCAATGATATTGCAAAAATCATTGAAAAACAGCTTAATTATGCGCTTAGGTATATGCCTGAATTGGAGACACTATTTGAAGACGAAGATAAACTCTCTTTAACATTAAATTTAAACGAAGTCTATAAAATCATTGCGCAAACGGCATATTATCTTCAAAAAGCACAAATTGACGTTATTCTGCCGGAAGAACTCACTAATATAATTATTCCGAGAGCATCAATTAATGCTAAAGTCAAAGCCGCACGCTCAGATGATTTAATGAATATATTCAATACCGTTTCAAGCAGTGCAATTTCTCTTGATGATATATTGGAATTTTCTTATGAAGTGTCTCTGGGCGATGAAAAAATCTCACTTGAAGAGTTTAACAAGCTTGTAAACGAAAGCAACGGACTAATCCAGTATAAGGGTAAGTATATTCTTATTGATAAGGCTGAGGGTATAAAACTTGTTGAACAAATTAAAAACGCCAACCATAAAAAGCTAACTCGTTTGGAACTTATCCATGCTTCAATGTCAGGGCAGCTGCAAAACTATGACTTTAACTATGACGAAGCTTATGCAAACGTTATTAAGGATTTTGCTAAGCCTGTTGAGGTTACACAGCCGGAAGGTCTAAAGGGTAATTTGAGAGCGTATCAAATGACGGGATTAAAATGGCTTTGGACAAATGTTTCCAAGGGGTTTGGCTGTTGTATGGCGGATGATATGGGCTTAGGAAAAACTATTCAGGTAATAAGCCTTATTCTGAAATTAAAAGAAGATAACAAACTCAAAAATCCGGTACTTGTTGTTTGCCCGACAACTCTTATGGGAAACTGGATGAAAGAGCTCCAACTCTTTGCACCGGATTTAAAAGTTACAACATATCACGGGTTGGACAGAAAGCTTGAATTAAAGTCAGATGTTATTCTTACAACTTATGCCATTATGAGAATAGATGTCGAAGAAATGAAGAAAAATATCTGGGGGATGGTGGTAGTAGATGAAGCTCAAAACATCAAAAACCCTGATACAGCACAAACACTTGCAATAAAATCTTTAAAATCGGATATAAAAATTGCAATGACCGGTACTCCTGTTGAAAACAGACTAACAGAGCTTTGGAGTATTTTTGATTTTATTAATAAAGGGTATTTGGGCTCACTTAAAGACTTTCAAAAAAGCTACGCTGTTCCTATAGAGCGTTTTAAAGAAAAAACAAGAGCTTCTAAACTAAAGCTTTCAGTTTCTCCGTTTGTTTTAAGACGGCTTAAAACTGATAAAAGTGTAATATCCGACCTCCCTGACAAAATGGTGCTGAATGATTATTGCTATCTTGCAAAGGCTCAGGCAATTTTGTATGAAAAAACACTTAATGAAATGATGCAGAAAATAAGCGGTTTTACCGGAGTAAACAGAAGAGGAAATATTTTTAAGCTTATAACAGCCCTCAAACAAATTTGTAACCATCCGTATCAGTTTTTAAAGAGCGGTGAAACAGCAAAAGAGTTATCAGGAAAAGCTGAAAAATGTGTTTCGCTTGTACAAAGTATTTTGGATAGTAATGAAAAAACACTTATATTTACACAGTATAAAGAAATGGGCGATTTGCTTACCAAAATACTAAGTGATGAGTGCGATTCTATTCCGTCATTTTTCCATGGATCACTAACGGTACCTCAGCGAGAAAAACTTATCGAAGAATTTCAAAATAACGATGAACGTAAAATTATGATACTATCTCTAAAAGCAGGCGGAACAGGTTTGAACCTTACAAGTGCAACGAATGTAATCCATTACGATTTATGGTGGAATCCTGCTGTTGAAGAGCAGGCAACAGACAGAACGTACCGTATCGGTCAGGATAAGAATGTTATGGTGCACAGGCTCATAACTCTCGGTACTTTTGAAGAAAAAATTGACGAAATGCTTAAAACAAAAAAAGAATTAGCTGACCTTGCCGTTTATGAAGGTGAAAAAATCATTACGGAACTTTCTGATCAGGAGATTTACGAGATATTCTCGTTATCAGCCGGTTAGGTTCTATAAATCTTCTGCTAAATCAAAATCTTCATCATTAATTTCTCTGAGGAAATTAGTCCAGCTGTTGTAATACTCGGCAAGAGCCTGTGCATAACCTATTATTATTGATTTATAAGACTGTTTCATAACAATCAAAGATGTTATATCGGATTTTCCGGCTTCATAACTCTGTTTTGAAGTCTCTATAAGGTCCTCTGAACCTTTCACAATTTTTGCTTCAAAATGATTTAAGTTATCTGCAGCTGTTAAAAAACGGGCATACGCAGAAGCAATATCTTTTAGCGCCTTATTTTTAACCGACATGTATTTCATCTCAGCCTGTTTCAGCTTTAATGCTGCATTCTGTATCTCGGGAGAATAGTTATAAAATAGTGGAATATTTACAATGCTTGCCCCCGCATAGGCTCCATTGTTAAAATTTCCGTTATCCGCATAATGCCCGGGTTTGTATGCGTATCCGCCGGTTAGCTGCAAATCCGGTATTCTCTGCCTTGTTACTACGGTTAAATTTTTTTCGGCTACATCTATCTCCTGTTTTGCTATTTGAATGTCAAATCTGTTCTCCATAGCCTTAGTCTGAATTTCTGAAAAATCAGGGAATTTATAATCAGGCGGCGGAGTCATCATCTCGTTGAAGTTATTCTCTTCGGAAAATAGTTTATCCATACTGTCATAGGTTACATTATCAGGATTGTTTATAACTTTATTAAAGTCTGCTAATGCTTTTTGGACATTAACATTTGCGGTATTTACCTGTGTAATCATTTGATTTAGTGCAATTTCCGCCTGTATTACATCAATGTTAGGCGCGTTATGTGCACCAACCTTGGCTTTTGCAATACTTAACAGCTCTTGTTGCAATTCTTTTTGCTGTTCAAGTGTATTTAAAATTGATTTTGCCTCTACAAGATTTATATATGCTTCTCTAACGTCCATTTTTAAGTCAAATGTGGTATATCCGACATTCTTCTCGACCAGTTTTAAATTCGCTTCAGCGAGATTCTTACGAGCCTTCCGCTTTGCAATTTCTATATTTTCGCTAAATCCTAACTGTTTAGGTTCACTGTTACCGGCAGCCCCTAAAAAATAATAAGCGTCAAAAGATGGGTTTTGAAATTTATTTGCAGATTTTATATTATTTTTTGCGATGCTTATATCTATTTTGGCAGCTTGTAAATCAATATTATTTTTTAAAGCTACATCTATAGCTTCATCCAAATAAACTTTCTTTATATTTCCGGCAGCGAAAACACCGGCTTGTATTAATGACAACATTATTAAAGAAAGAACCAATCTCCTCATAATCCAATGTTATACCACAGTGAGAAGCAAAAATAAATAATTAAATTTTACTTACACCCAATGCAAACAAAGACAATAACAAAGAGCCCAGCAGTGCGCTTATAAAACCTTCGACTTCAAATCCCGGAGTAACCCACCCTGCGAGCATAAGCATTAAGGCATTTATAACAAAACTGAACAAACCCAGAGTAATTATCGTTACAGGCAGTGAAATTAATTGAATAAAAGGTTTAATAAAAGTATTTATTAGCGCAAGTATAACGCATACCAGCATTGCACTCAAAAAATTCTCAACCTCTATACCCGGAATAATCCAGGAAACAAAAATTATAAGTAATGAAAATAAAACCCAACGAACTAAAATGTTAAGCATATAAACCTCCCTGCTATAGGGTAGAACAACATAAACAAAAACACAATGCCAAATCGGTTAATTAAAAATTTATAATTAATCTAGAGGTCCTATATTATCATTATCCGTTGCAACTTCCAATAAACGATATGTTAAATATGCACCCAGAGCAACAGCTTTTAAATCAATACTTTCATCATATTTTGCTATTTCTAATATTGCCGTATTTATTTCCGGATTTTCGCCTTTTATATACTGAACCATATTCTTACGCCAGCTATGTACATCCTGAAATACTTCCGGAAATATTTCGGCGGTTGTTTCTTCTGTTATGATTGGCAACATGCTTATAATCTCCTATTTTAACTCGTTATAGTATTATAACGTATGACAAAATAAGATACAATACTTTAAATATACTAAGAATTTTTATTTGATTTGTTTTTGATTTTATTCTTCTTAGTTTTATCACTCTGAAGTTCAACTTCCCCGCTTGCAATGTTCTTTCCGATAGCTTTTTCCAAAGTCGCGCGCGCTGTATTATATTCATTCATCGTTTGAAAATACGTAAGCATAGCATTTTGATATTGAACCTGCGCATCTTTTAATTCAATCGGGTCTCCAACTCCGACCTTATATCTTCCAAAAGATAAATCATAGTTTTCTTTTGCCTGTTTTACACCCAATGTTGCCACCGGAATTTTATTTTTCTTTTCAGTCAAAGAATAAAATGCCTCTTGAACCTCGTAATATATGTTATTTTTTGTATTAATAGCATTTGCCTGTTCTTTCGAATGTAATGCTTTTGCCTCTTTAATTTCATTTTTAATTAACATTCCGTTAATTGTCGGAAAATTCAAGTAACCGCCAAAATTATAACCATAATTTGAAGCGGGAGAACGTCCGCCGACTTGGAACTGCCCTTCAATACTTAATTGCGGAAAATAAGATTTTTTAACTAATTTTACGTTTTGTTTTGCCTCTTCAACCTTTACTTCTGCAAGTTGAAACTCAGGTCTTGAATCCTGTGCCACTTTTATAGCTCCTTCTAAGGTTATATCACAAGGCTCAAATCTCATATGCTCAGCAACTTTGTACTTATTTGAATACGGAAGCCCTATAACATTACTCAACTTCGCCATTGCTATATCGACAGAATTTTCTGCCTGTATAAGAGTTAATTTTGCATTACTCAAATTAACTTCGGCAATAGTTACATCGACCTTTGGTCTTATACCGGCTTGATAAAATGCCTTTGCCTGATCGTAAAATGCCGCATATCTGGCAACGGCATCTTCTGCAACACGCTTAGCTTCAATAGCGTATTGAAGATTGTAATATGCTGTTTTAACGTCACAAATTACTTCGTTTACAGTTCCGGTAAGCGTAATACGGTATCCCTGACTGTCAAGTTTTCTTATCGTTACTTGATTTTGAGTTACTCCAAAATCATAAAGCATTTGAGAAGCACTTATTTGTCCGAGAACAAAATAATTAAAAACTAAGTTTCGTCTGAAAACGTCAGACAATTGCAATTGTCTGATTCTGGTATAACCGGTTTGCCACCCGAATTGAGGGAAATAAGAAGACCAAGCCTGCCTGATTCTGGCATCTGCGGCAAACACATCCTGCATTGCGGCCTGAATTCGCGGATTATTACCTAATGCGAACTTTAAACACTCTTCTAATGTTACATCAATAGTATTCTCAACTCCGCCCTTTATAACAACTGATTCTTCACCGGTATCAATTCTTGGCTCAACATCTTTGCTGTCAGGATACTCTTCTTGAGGGATTTCATTCCCCAATGATTCACTTCTATGCCAAAACCCAGCAGCCTGGCATGTATTCTGAAAAAAAGTAAATATTATAAAAAGTATTAAGAATATTCTGAAATTCTTCATTTATTTTTATTCCTTAATTTCTTAATAAATTCTCCCGACTTTGCTTTCATAAGGTTAGTTAGTACAAAGAAAGCCGGAACAAAAATACTGCCTAAGAATGCAACCGCAATCATACCTCCGAATACTGATACCCCAATGGAATGACGGCTGCCCGCTCCTGCACCTTTTGCAAAAACAAGCGGCAACAGACCTAAGATAAATGCAATATTTGTCATCATAACAGCTCTAAAACGTAATTTAGCAGCCTGCAATGCCGCATCAATATAATTCATGCCGTCTTTCTCCATTGCATCCTTTGCAAACTCAACAATCAAAATTGCCTGTTTTGTACTTAACCCGATTAACATTACAAGACCTACCTGAGCGTATATATCAAGCGAAAGTCCGGACACATACTGAAAGAATAGCGCTCCAAGAAGTGCAACCGGAGAAATCAGCAATACAGCAACAGGTAATGTCCAACTTTCGTATAAAGCAACAAGGAAAAGATAAACAAACGTAAGCGCCATTGCTAAAATAGGTCCGATTTGTCCGGCTGATTGTTGTTCTTGTAATGAAGTCCCTGACCAGGCATAATCCATATCTCTTGGCAGAACTTTATTCGAAATTCTGTCCATTGCTTCCATAGCATCACCGGAACTTACTCCGTTAGCGGGATTACCGTTAATACTTATTGAAGGATACATATTAAACCTTGTAAGCAAATAAGGTCCCACGATATTTTCAGTTGTCACAACCGAAGTTATCGGAACCATACGGCCATGATTGTTTTTAACATATATCTTGCTCATATCACTCATCGTAGCTCTGTAAGGAGCATCTGCCTGCATATATACACGGTAAACACGGCCGAATTTGTTAAAGTCATTAATATATGTTGCTCCAAATTGAGCTGCCAGTGTACTATATATTTCGCTAATAGAAACGCCCTGAGCCATTGCTTTTTCTTCATCAATTCTTACTACTACTTGCGGAAGAGATGACGTAAATGAAGTATATAAACTTGAAAATGCAGGATCTTGACGTGCAGCTTTCAGAAGCGCTTGAGCTTCTTCAAACAATTCATCCGAAGTGCGGTCACCTTTATCCAGCAATTGATATTCAAAACCGCCGTACATACCTAAACCGCTGATTGCCGGAGGCTGCGTTACAAATGCGGTTACTTCGGTATATTTAGATGTTATTTGAGTTGCCTGTTTCATAATACTATTTATAGAAAGTTTAGCCGACTTTCTTTCCGACCAGGGCGCCAATTTTGCAATTACAAATGCAGTATTTTCACCAGAGAACCCGTTTATTTGCATTACAGATACAACACCTGGAATTTTAGCAATTTCGTTTGATATATTATGAACAACATCACCCGTTCTGGACAAAGTCGCACCGTCTTGAAGCTGTACATGCATAAATAATGCCCCGCGGTCTTCATCCGGCAAAAATCCTTTAGGCGTTATAAAAAACATAAATAAAATGCTTGCTATTACACTCAGAAGAACTAAAATAGTTTTCTTAGGCGCCTTAACAAAATATTCAACCGCACTCAGATATTTATTTCTTACGCTGTTAAACCATTCTTCGAATTTACGGATAAACTCAAAATCAGTCTGTTCTTCTCCGGATTTAAGAATTATAGAGCAAAGCGCAGGTGAAAGTGTAAGTGCAACAATCGTTGAAAGACCTATAGATGTTGCAATACAAACCGCAAATTGTCTGTACATTTGCCCCGTAATACCAGTCATAAAAGAAACGGGTACAAATACTGCCATTAATACTAATGAAGTAGCCACAACGGCGCCAAAAACTTCTTCCATGGTAATTTCTGTTGCCTCTTTTGGGCTCTTGCCCTCTTGGATGTGACGCTGTGTATTTTCCAACACAACAATTGCATCGTCAACTACCAGTCCGACAGCCAGTACAAGCCCGAAAAGAATTAACAGATTTATTGAAAATCCCATCAATGCCATAAAAATAAATACACCGATTAAAGAAACCGGAATTGCACAAAACGGAATAAATGCAGCACGCGCAGTACCCAAGAACAAATATGTTACGGCGCTTACCAGAATTATTGCAAGCACGATAGCACTTATAACCTCGTGAATAGACTCCCGTACAAATTCAGTAATGTCATACTGCACTTTATAAACCATATCATTAGGAAACTTTTTGCTCAATTCTTTCATCTTCTTTTCGACACGGTTAACAAGGTCAATTGTATTAGCTTCTGGTAATTGTGATACAGAAATCATCGCAGCATTTCTGTTAGCAATAGTTACGGAAGAAGTGTAACTTTCAGCCCCGAGTTCTATCCTTGCAATATCTTTTAATTTAACATTAGAACCGTCAACATTTGATTTTACGACTATATCTTCAAATTCTTCAACCGATTTCAACCTGCCCTTTGTACGCAAGGTGAATTTTATAAGCTGCGGTGTATCCATAGGTTCAACACCTATATTTCCGGCAGGGGTTTGCACGTTTTGAGCCGAAATTGCGTTATTTACATCTGTTACAGAAACTCCCAAGCTGGCCATTTTATCAGGTTTCAGCCAAACTCTCATAGAATAATCACCGGCACCAAATATTTGTACCTGACCGCACCCTTTAGTACGCGCCAATTCGTCTTTAATATACATTGTTGCATAGTTTGCCAAAAACAACGAATTATATGTACCGTTTGGCGAAGTAAGCGCTATCATTAAGCATCCTGCCCCGCCGGTTGACTTTCTAACGGTTAAACCATACCTTCTGACCTCCTCAGGCAGACGAGGAGTTACTAATTGCAGCTGATTTTGAACATTAACTAAAGCCATATCAGGATCCGAACCTACTTCAAAATACAAAGTTAATTTATATGACCCGTTTTTCGACTCCGAAGACATGTAAATCATATCTTCAATACCGTTCAATTGCAGCTCGACAGGTGCTGCTATCGTTGAAGTAATAACATCGGAACTTGCCCCGCTGTATGTTGCAGTTACAATAACTTGAGGCGGAGTAATTGAAGGATATTCCTCAAGAGGTAATGTCGTCAAAGAAATTAACCCGGCAAGAATTATTGCCAAAGATATTACTATAGCCAATTTCGGACGTTTTATAAATAAATTACCTGCCATTTATATTTCCTAACTTTTTTTAATTTTTTTAAACAATTTCTGTATGATATTTTGTTTCGGTTGGGCTTGAGAATTTTCTTGTACCGCACTTTTTACAATCCTCACAGGATTCCCCGGCACAACTTTTTGTAAACCGCTTGTCAAAACTCTGTCACCTGCCTTAACACCTTCAGAAACAATCCATTCTCCGTTGTCTGTTTGTCCTGTCGTTTTTATATATGAAATTCTCGGTAAATCATCCGCATCAAGAATAAAAACGTATCTGCCCTCCTGATTTTCCATTGCAGCAACTTGCGGAATGACAGGCAGAGGATCTTTTTCTTTTGAATAAATAATTATTTTTCCGAAATCGCCGTGTATAAGTTCACCTTCCGGATTGGGAAATGTCGCACGCATAGTGATAGTACCGGTTGTTTCATCGATTTTATTATCGTGAAAATCTTGTATCCCCTTATACTTATACTTCTGTCCGGAACTAAATATGAATTCTACATCCCGATTTACGTTTGCAGATTTATCAATTCTTGAAAGTTCCGCAAAATTTTTAGACTCAAGCGGAAACGTTATATACATAGGATCGGTACTGTTAATCGTTGTTAATGCTCCGCTGTTCATTGACACATAGTTTCC
>CALUSF010000058.1 GCA_944323325.1 Candidatus Gastranaerophilales bacterium | reverse complement strand
TGTTCCGCGTCCCTGAGTGTTAGATCTCAAATCAGTTGCGTAGCCGAACATATTTGCAAGAGGAACTATTGCTCTTACAATAACGTTTCCGGTGTTACCTTGAGGTTCTTGACCTTCGACACGGCCTCTTCTTCTTGAAATATCACCGATAATTGTACCTGTGAATTCTTCAGGAATTTCGATTTCAACCTTCATCATAGGCTCTAAGATACAAGGCTGTGCTTTTTTAGCACCGTCTTTAATAGCCATGGAACCGGCAATTTTGAATGCCATTTCTGAAGAGTCGACTTCGTGGTAAGAACCGTCGTAAAGTTCAACTTTAACGTCAATCATCGGGAATCCTGCTAAGATACCGCCTTCAAGAGCTTCTTCCATACCTTTTCTTGCAGGTTCAATGTATTCTTTAGGAATAGCACCGCCGACAATTTTGTTTTCAAATACAAATCCTGCATTTTCTTCTGCCGGAGAAATCTTAATTTTAACGTGTCCGTATTGACCTTTACCGCCTGATTGACGTACGAATTTAGAATCCTGATCGGCGTTGCCTCTTATTGTTTCTCTGTAAGCAACCTGCGGTTTACCGATATTAGCTTCAACTTTGAATTCTCTTAACATACGGTCAACGATAATATCAAGGTGAAGTTCGCCCATACCTGAGATAATTGTCTGACCTGTTTCCGTATCAGATTTAACTCTGAATGACGGATCTTCTTCTGCTAACTTTTGAAGAGCAATGCCCATTTTATCCTGGTCAGCTTTTGTTTTAGGTTCGATAGCAACCGAGATAACCGGTTCAGGGAAGCTCATTCTTTCTAAGATAATCGGAGCTTTTTCATCACACAATGTATCACCTGTTGTAGTATCTTTCAAACCTACAGCTGCGCAGATGTCGCCAGCGTAAACTTCAGATTCTTCAAGTCTCTGGTCAGCATACATACGAACCAATCTTGAGATACGTTCTTTTTTACCGTTTGTAGCATTAAGAACATATGAACCTGATGTAATAACGCCTGAATATACTCTTAAGAATGTTAAACGTCCTACGAACGGGTCTGTCATAACTTTGAACGCTAAAGCAGAGAACGGTTCAGAATCTGAAGAATGTCTTTCAGTCTTAGTACCGTCTTCTAATTCGCCTTCAATAGCCTTAACATCAACCGGTGACGGCATTAATTCAACAATTGAGTCAAGAAGCAGCTGTACACCTTTGTTCTTGAATGCGGTACCGCAAGTTACAGGAACAATTTTGTTATCGCAAACAGCTTTTCTTAAACCTCTTTTCAATTCATCAACAGTAATTGAAGAAGGATCTTCAAAATATTTTTCCATCAAATCGTCATTTTCAGCAGCAATTGCTTCAACGAGTTCATCTCTGTATTTTTGTGCCATTTCAAGCATATCTGCAGGCACATCTTCTTCTCTGATATCAGTACCTAAGTCGTTTGTATAAATTTCAGCTTTCATAGTAAACAAATCAATTAAACCTCTGAATTGGTCTTCTGCACCAATAGGAAGTCTGATTGGGAAAGCGTTTGCACCCAATCTGTTTTTGATTTGATCAACTACTCTATAGAAATCAGCACCTGTTCTGTCCATTTTGTTAACAAATACCATTCTAGGAACTTCGTATCTGTTAGCTTGTCTCCAAACGGTTTCTGATTGTGATTGAACACCGCCTACTGCACAGAATACGGCAACAACACCGTCTAATACACGGAGTGAACGTTCAACTTCGATTGTGAAGTCTACGTGGCCGGGTGTGTCAATAATGTTAATCTGGTGTCCTTTCCATTCAGCTGTTACAGCTGCTGATTGGATTGTAATACCTCTTTCTCTTTCTTGTTCCATAAAGTCGGTTACTGCTGCACCATCGTGTACTTCGCCGAGTTTGTGTGTTTTACCTGTATAGAACAGGATACGTTCAGTTGTAGTGGTTTTACCGGCATCGATGTGAGCGGCAATACCAATGTTTCTGATTTTTTCTAATGGAGTTTTTCTAGCCATTTTCTTAGTTTCCTTTATATTTTAACTACTACGATACTTACTGTTGCCAGTTTTTCGCCTGTTTTTGAAATTTGTAATTCAGTCACAAACTTTACAAATAAAAGGCTGACTTTATTGTCACATAAACATATTTTCTGCACAAGTGGGAAGAAAAACCGGAGAAAAATAGTTTTTAAGGTTTTTATAGTTTGCTTTCTTATTTTGTAATAAAATAGTACTAAAAATTAACAGTTGGAAGATTATTATGATAGCAAAAGTAAATGATATATTAAAAAACGACGGTGTAATCGCTTTTGTAACCGATACCGTATGGGGTCTGGGCTGCCTGCCTTCAAGCGAAAAAGCCGTAAAAAGAATATATGAAATAAAACACCGCGACGGCAAAAAACCGTTAATACTGATGAGTGACGAATTCTACAATTTGTTTGATTATTTAAAACAGCCGGTCGCAAAAGAGGCGCAGAAATTAATTAAAAAATATTTTCCGGGTGCTCTGACGCTGGTACTTGAAAAATCGGAAAATACTCCTGATTATATGACTTCCGGACTTTCGACCGTTGGTGTAAGAATTCCCGATAATAAGATTTTTGCGGAAATTTGCAGAAATATTGAGGGTAGGGTGCTTGCAACGACGAGTGCAAATTTATCCGGTGAGCCGCCGGCATTATGTTATGATGAGGCCGTAAAATATGTAGGTGATAAAGTGGATTTGGTAATTCCTGATTACGGATGCGAAGCTAAGGGACGGGCTTCAACAGTTGCAGGATTCTCTGATAACGGTGAACCCGTTATCTTCAGGCAAGGGGATATCGTAGTATAAAATTTAATCGTTAAATAAAATTCTGCGGATTTATTTGTTTATCTCGGGGGTAGTTTGTAATTTTTTCTGCAGTTTTTTTAAAAACAGCTTTGCTGCAGGAGAAAATACCTGAGTTTTTTTCCAAACAATATCCAATCCGGATTCCAGCTTAGGTTTTAACGGCCTGAAACAAATTTCGCTTTCTTTGGAGGTATCGGCAAGTTTATCGAGAGAGACAGCGTTACCGACACCTGCTTTAACCATTATTGCAGCGTTATAAACGAGATTATACGTAGCTGCAATGTTCAATTTATCGTACATTTCTCCGAACCAATCAAGAAAACCGCTGTCTTTGGAATATTTCGGAGACATTTGTCTGGAGGCAATAATCGGAATGTCGGCCATATCTTCTAAAGTGATATACTTCTTTTGTGCAAGCGGGCTGTCTTTTCTTACAATCAAGCCCCAACTATCTTTCTCGGGCAGTGTAATATTATCATACTTTGACAAATCCACCGGTTGGATAAGTATTCCGAAATCCAATAACCCTTTATCAAGTTTTTCCGTGACATCTTCGGCATTTCCGGAATAAATATGAAATTTGATATCCGGAAATTCTTCCTGAACTTCCCGCATAACTTCCGCAATATATTTTATGGAATCGGACTCTCCTCCTCCGATATAAATATCGCCGCTTATTTTTTCCGAAATTGAACGAAATTCCTCTTCGGTTTTTGTAACCATATCTATAATTTCTTCCGCTCTTTTCCGCAGCATTAAACCCTCCGGAGTTAAGGATACCTTATACTTACCGCGGATTAACAATTTTTGGTTCAATTCTTTTTCCAGATCCTGAAGCTGCCTCGTCAGAGTCGGCTGGGTTAAATGCAGAGAATTTGCGGCAGCCGTTATGCTTCCCTCTCTCACAACCGCCAAAAAGTATTTCAATACCCTGATTTCCATAGTTTTAATAATATAATTTTTAAATATACCTGTCAAGTATACTTAGGTATGCAATATAAGTATTTGCTATTTGTAAATAATGGTAAATAATGATAATTAATCAGCCAAAATATAAGGAATAAAAAATGGATATATTAAAAGTAAGAACCCCGAGGGGGTTGGAATTAAAAGGTGCAATATTCGGAGACAATTCTAATGACACGGTGCTTATTATGCTTACCGGTATTTGTTCGAATGTTTTTCAAAACGAACTTTTGTATTCGACCGGTAATCTTTTAAGTGCAAGCGGAATTTCTTGTATTATAGCACATGCGCACGATTCGTTTTCCTGTTTTGCTTATAGTGATTTTTCTACCGGAAAACAAAAACACGCGGGTGTTTTTAATGATGATTTCAACATGGTTTATGAGGATGTTGAAAGTTATGTTAAATTTGCAAAAGAAGAGATGGGGTTTAAAAATATAATTCTTGGCGGGCACTCTTTAGGGTCAAACAAAATTATCCATTATCTCGGAAATACGCCCGATGACTATATTGATTATTTTATAGTTTCTTCTCCGGTTGATACTATGTACTGGTGGAGGGTTATGCCCAATATAGATAAATGTTTTGATATTGCAAAAACCTGGGTGGAAGAAGGCCGCGGAGATGATATTTTACCGTTTTTATTCGGAGGATTTTCTCCGATGAGTGCAAATACGGTTTTGGGATTTTATAATGCGGATAATCTTAAAAACTGTCCGGTGCTGAGCGGAGAAGGCGAAACGGATTCTTTGTACAGAATTAAACCTAACGGTTCATTTATAATAGGTGCAAAGGATTCCGTAACCGGCGAGAGCCCGAAAAAGTTTATGGAAACATTGAATTCCTGGACGAGAGATTTTAAGCATAATAAAGTTATAGAAGTTCCGGATGCGTCGCATATTTTTTACGGCAAACATGATATTTATGCCCAAATTGTTCTTGATTGCATAATTTCATCTGAATGTTTTGCCGTATCTGCGGCTTAGTTTTTGCCGGAGAAAAACTCTTCTCTCACATATTATTTGTAATTAAATCTGCACTATTTTATAATAGGGCTATGGAAAAATTAGAAAATTTTTATAATCAGATAAAAAATTCGCCCGTATTTTTCGGTATGAATGATGCCGAGCTTAAGGGGCTTTTAGAGTGTTTCAATGCCAGAATCAGGAAATACGAAAAAGATGAAATGATTTTGAGGCAGGGGGACATGATATCAAATATTTATCTTATTCTTGATGGCGGCGTGAATATTGAAAAAGACTCTTACTGGGGCAGACGAATTATTATATCCCGTCTTGGTAAAAATGATAATCTTGCGCTTTCGTTTGTGGGCTCAAAAGATGTCGAATCGAGCGTTGATGCAATCGCCGTAAAAGATACGCTTGTGTTGGTACTTGGTTATGAAAAGTGTACATCTATGTGTCAAAACGCCTGTACAAGGCATAAAGTTTTGATTAATAATCTTTTTCAAATTTTATCGAAAGAAAATATTGAACTTATTCAAAAAATTGAGAATGTTTCTCAAAAAACAATACGCGACAAACTGCTCACGTATTTGTCCAATGAGGCAAGAAAAAAACATTCCAACAGTTTTGATGTGCAGTTTAACCGCCAGGATTTAGCCGATTACCTCAATGTTGACAGAAGCGCGATGAGCTTTGAACTTTCTAAGCTTCAAAAAGAAGGGTTTATTAAATACAATAAAAATCACTTTGAATTAATCAGCGGATAAGATATTTTTACTCGTCAATCTCTTTAATATCTTTTTCCAGCTTTGAAAGAATATGCTCGGTGGAATCTTTGTTTAAAAGTGCAGACTGAACGGCAGTATTTACAAGTGTATTAATTTCTTTTTGATTTCTTCTCTGTTTTAACTGCGGACTTATTTTATTAATTTGTTTCGCGCTTATTGAACGGGCTTTTGATTCCAGCGTGGAATAATCATTATAAAAGCTGTCGCTTAGGGCTTTGTTGTTTGTTGCGATAACGTTAGTCATTTTGGCTAATTCAAGCTGATTTTCCGCATTTGTTAAGTAAAGGCAAAAATCAAGCGCTTCTTTTTTATATTTTGCTCTCAGAGGAATTACAAAATTCATAACGGAAAAATCATTTTGTCCGACGGGCCCTTTTATTTGTTCTGTCACATCGGTTTTTTCATACACAGAAGGTGCGTTTTCATTTATCATGGTTAAGAAGTTTGCGCCTCCCTGAAAGAATACGATTTTACCTGCCATATATTGCTCGAGAGCTTCTCTTAGCGTAAATGTTATACTTTCTTTGGGAATTAAATCATTTTGATACAATTCTTTGTACATTTCAAAAACCGGTTCGGCTTCCGTCATATTATCAGTAATTCCGTATTTATTCAGAATTTTGACCATTGTGTCGTTTTCCGTAATAGTCGGCAGATACGCGTATGCGCCTGTGTTGTTTTTTATTTTCTCCGAAACGGCGCCTAATTCTTTATATGTTCTGGGAAGTCTTATTATGCCTGATTTTTGAAATAAATCTTTGTTATAAATTGTAACGGCGCTTGTTGCGTACCAGGGAATCGAATAGAGTTTATCATTGTATTTGAGCGCATTTATAATTTCAGGATTAAATTCATTTACGGACTCTTCATCAATCTCTTCTAAAGTGCCTTTTTGTGCAAGAAGAGCCGAAAAATCGGGGTTCAAATTAATCAAATCAGGCGGATTATCTGTCATAACAGCGGCAAGGGTTCGTTTTTCCCCTTCGGAAAAAGGTACATCTACCCATTTTATTTGAATATTCGGATGTTCAGCTTCATAGCTGCGAATAATTTTATAAATATACGCCGAATAATCTCCCATTTGAAGCGTCCAAAAAGTTACTTCTTTTACTGATGCTTCCCTTCTTACGGAACATGCGGTAAAAATAAGAATCGAACATATAAATATAAAAAATAACAAAAATCTTTTATTCATAAATTCTCCCCAAAATTATACTAACATGCCGTATAGGATTTTAACTCCGTTAATTGCAGTATTCAGATTATTCAAAAAACGGCTTAAGGTACTGGCCGGTATAGGAATTCTTATTTTTTGCCACTTCTCTCGGAGTTCCGCAGGCAACAACTTCTCCTCCCGCGTTACCGCCTTCGGGGCCCAAATCAATTATATAATCCGCAACTTTGATTAAATCGAGGTTGTGCTCAATTATAAGAATAGTGTTTCCGTTATCCGCAAGCTGCTGAATAATTTTTATCAATTTATCCAAATCGTGCCAATGAAGCCCCACCGAGGGTTCGTCTAAAAGATAAAGTGTCTTGCCCGTAGCGCGTTTGTTGAGCTCGGATGCAAGTTTAATTCTCTGGGCTTCGCCTCCGGAGAGCGTTGTTGCGCTCTGTCCGAGTTTGATATAATCCAAACCCACGTCATTAAGTGTTTTTAATTTATTTGCAATCTGGGGAATGTTCTCAAAGAACTCATACGCTTCTTTTACGCTCATATCCAGTACGTCAGAAATGGTTTTACCTTTATATTTCACTTCAAGAGTTTCGTTATTATAGCGTTTACCTTTGCAGACATCGCATTTTACGTAAACATCCGATAAGAAGTTCATCTCGATTTTCAAGACGCCGTCTCCCGCACAGGCTTCGCACCTGCCGCCTTTGACGTTAAAGCTGAATCTGCCGGGTTTGTATCCGCGCATTTTAGCTTCGTTGGTTTTTGCGTAAAGTTCTCTTATAGGTGTAAATACGTCGGTATAAGTCGCAGGGTTTGAACGCGGAGTTCTGCCTATCGGAGATTGGTCTATATCGATTATTTTATCTATATGCTCAAATCCGAGTATTTCATCTACTCCCTGCGGTTTTGGGCGGTTTTTACGAAGTTTGTGTACTGCGTATTCGTAAATGAGTTCCTGCATAAGGGTTGATTTGCCGGAACCGGAAACACCTGTCAAAACAACAATTTTACCGAGCGGAATATCAATATCAATATTTTTCAGATTATTTTTAAAAGCGTTTCTTATCTGGAGGAAATTTCCGCTGCCTTCTCTTGTTTTTTTAGGTATCGGAATATGGTACTCTCCGCTTAAATACTTACCGGTAATGGAATCTTCGGCTTTAACAATATCTTCCACGCTGCCTTGAGCAATAATGTTTCCGCCGTTTACACCGGCTTTCGGGCCGATATCGACTATGTAATCGGCGTTTCTTATGGTTTCTTCATCGTGTTCTACGACAATGAGCGAATTTCCCATATTTCTAAGTTTAAGAAGGGTTTTAATTAACCTGTCATTGTCTCTCTGATGCAAGCCGATAGACGGTTCATCAAGAACGTATAGAACTCCTGATAAGCCGCTTCCGATTTGGGTTGCAAGCCGTATTCTCTGAGCCTCGCCGCCTGAGAGAGTCCCGGAGGTGCGCGCAAGATTCAGATAGTTTAATCCGACATCACACAGAAACTTAAGCCTTGCGCGCACCTCGTCAAGAATTTGCTTACCTATTTTCATCTGAAAATCAGAAAGCGTTAAATACAAGTCGGTTACAAATTCGTACGCTTTATCAATAGGCATAAGACAGAATTCATAAATATTCTTGCCGTTAATCCGAACTGCAAGCGGAAACGGTTTAAGACGTGCTCCGCCGCATTTTTCGCACGGAGTTGTCACCATATACTTTTCGATTTCGGCTTTCCAGTATTCGCTGTCAATATTATAATGTTTCATCAAGAACGGAATTACGCCGATGAATTTCTGCATTGTTGTTCTGTATCTGTGTCCGCCGAATTCTTTAATACGCATCGGAATTCTTTCTTCCGAACCGTAAAGAATTATGCTTTGGTGCTCTTCGGGCAAATCTTTAAACGGAATGTCAAAATCAATATTATAGGCACTTTTGACAGCAGATAAGACATCGTCATAATACGAGGTGGAAGATTTACTCCAGGGGTAAATAGCACCTTCATTAATACTTTTAGTTCTGTCGGGAATTACCAAATCGGGATCAATTTTAAAATCGACTCCCAAGCCGCCGCATTTGTCGCAGGCACCATAAGGCGCATTAAATGAAAATATTCTCGGCGTTAATTCTTCAAAACTTAAGTTACAATCAGGGCAGGCAAGTTTTTCGCTGTAAACGATTTCCTCGCTCTCAGCTGCTTTACCGGATGCCCCGCCGATAACATCAATATTCGTAACTCCGTCGGCTTTTTTCAGGGCAATTTGAACACTGTCCGCAATTCTTGAGCGCGCTTCCGGTTTTACAACAACACGGTCGATGACGACGGATATTGTGTGTGCCTTTGTTTTAGCAAGTTTTATTTCATCCTCGTCAAGGTTGTATATCTCACCGTCAACTTTTACTCTTACAAACCCTTCCTGTCTCAATTCTTCAAATAAAGCTTGAAATTCGCCTTTTTTCCCTTTTGCAATAGGGGCTAAAATCTGAATTTTGGTTCCTTCCGGCAGTTTTAAGATACTTGCTACAATTTCGTCAATGGTTTGGGGCTTAATAGGTTTTCCGCATTTCGGGCAAAAAGGAGTGCCGATACGCGCGTACAAAAGCCGCAGGTAATCATAAATTTCGGTAACGGTTCCTACGGTTGAGCGCGGGTTGTTGCTTGTGGATTTTTGGTCTATTGATATCGCGGGTGTAAGTCCGTCTATATAATCGACATCGGGTTTATCCATCTGGCCGAGAAATTGGCGTGCATAAGTGGAAAGGCTCTCAATATATCTTCTCTGGCCTTCCGCAAAAATTGTATCAAAAGCAAGCGAACTCTTTCCTGAACCTGAAACTCCCGTAAACACAACAAGTTCGTTTTTGGGGATTTCTAACGATACATTTTGCAGATTGTGTTCTCTTGCACCCTTAACCGTAATTTTGTCTGACATACCAAAATTATAACACGGAGAGAAATTTGTGACTAATTTTTAGTAAACAAAATTATAATCACAAGCCGCATAAATAAATTTTATGGTATAATTTGAGTATGAATATTAACCCGATTAACAGAATCAGTACCGCAAATATAACGCTTAAAGGCAGTACAATTGATTCGGCAAAAACTGCCGATGATTTTTCCGGCGAAAATAAGTTAGTAAAGGAGCTTGATAAAATGAGTATGATTAATAACGTAAATATCGGCAAAAAAGATTACGAATTAAATCTTTCAAGAGAAGAACTTGAAAAAAGAACCCATAAAGATTACCTTACAACTAAAAAAATGCTTGCAGTTGACGCGCCGGAATATTCGGAACTTAAGGACGGCGACAAAGAAGCTCTTAAACACTTGGTAAAAGCTGCAGTTGTATTGGATAAAGTAAATATGCAGCTTGATAATCCTAATAATCTTCCGTTTAAGGAATTTTTAGAAAAAGAAATTGAAAAAGGAAACGAAGATGCAAAACTCACCAAAGTTCTTTTTGATGCACAAAAAGGAGTTTGTTCTCTGGACAGAGAAAGCAACATGATAGAGTTGGCCAAAGGTGTTTCAATGCGGCCGGGAAAAGGCGTTTATCCGCAAGACTTGGAAAAAGAAGAATTTCATCAAACTCTTATTAATATGTTAAAGAACGGCAAGGTAGATGAGGTTGCAAAAATACTGAATCAGCGTACAGTCGTTGAAAGAGCGGGAAATGAACTTGTTGCGGTTGATTATGTCGACAAGTTTCGTGATGATTTTGCTTATATGGCATCAGAGTTGGAAAAAGCAGCAGAAACTTCAACAAACGAGGATTTTAACGAATTTTTAAAATTGCAGGCAAAAGCGCTTCGTACTGCCGATCCGATGCTTGATGCTTATGCTGACAAGAAGTGGGCAACTTTGCAGGATACACCGTTGGAATTCACCATAACAAGAGAAAATTATTCCGACGAACTTACCGAAACGGTTGTGGAAAATCCGGAACTTAAAAAACTTCTGGATGAAAACGGTATTGTGCCTGTTGCAAAGGACTTCTTAGGCGGAAGAGTCGGTATAGTTAATAAAAAGGGTACGGATGCCATATTGAAAGTAAAAAGCTATCTGCCTCTTATGGCACAGAATATGCCGTTTAAAGATGAATATATTCAAAATATTGCTCCGGACGGAAAGGATTCCAAGCAAACAATGGTTGATGCGGATTTGGTTGCCGTAACTGGTGATGTCGGAGAGTTCAGAGCGGGGATTACTCTTGCGGAAAACCTTCCAAACGATGATAAACTATCTATTAAAGAGCTTGACGGAGGCAGAAGAAATGTTTATCACAGGCAAATTCGCCTTATAACATCAGAAGATGCACGTGAAAAGATGCAAAAAAGGCTCGAAGCAACTCTTAAGCCGGAATTGCATAAGTATTATAACGATGAAGCAGACCATTGGTTTACTGTAGGACACGAAAACGGACATTCACTCGGGCCAAAGTCCGGAACAGAAGGGCTTGGCAAGTATAAATCCATTATTGAAGAGAATAAAGCCGATATGGTTTCTCTTGCGATGTTAGATGTTTTGACCGAAGCCGGAATGTACACTCCGGAGCAGCGCAGTCAGATTATTGTAACTTATGCTGCGGATAATATGATGACTTCTAAACCAACTATGAGCCAGGCTCACAGGGTACGTTCCGTTATGCAAAACTATTATTTTATTAAAGAAGGCGCTATAGAGATTTCAAAAGACGGAGTTTTGAATGTAAATATTGATAAAATGGTGCCGACCGCAAGAAAAATGCTTGAAGAAATTATTCAGGTTCAGATGAAAGGCGATTTTACAAAAGCGGAAAAATACGTGACGGATTATTTTGTATGGACTCCTGAGATGGAAAAAATGGCGGAAAATATTAAAAAGGTTTCCAAAACATTAAACGGAAAAGTTGAGTCTCCGCTTGCGGATAAATTATTGAGCGAATAAAAATTATACCTTTGCAATATATTAAGTTTTGTTACTAATAAAACCTCACAATAGCAAATTTTATTTTGAGGAGGTTTTATTCAATTAAGTTAACTAAAAGGACGTATTATAAATGAAAATTCTTCCTGTAACACACCAAAAGATATACAGCTTTAAAGCAGAAGATGTTGTTCCTGGGTCTTCAGTATATGAAGGGACTCCTTCTAAAGAAATTGCTCCCCGAAAGTTCCAAAGCGGTAATATGCTTATGGGGTTGGGAACTCTTGCTGCACTGGGAATCAGCGGAGTTGTCTTATATAAGAATAAAAATATAAGAAAAGAACTAAGCAATGTTCGGGAAAAACTCTCTTCTGCGGAAAAAAGTGCGGAAGAGCTTAAAACAAAATTAAAAGAAGCGCAGGAAAAAATTGTTAAAACTGAAGAAAAGACAAATAATATTACGAGCGGTAAAAAAAATAAACAGAAAACCGGTACGGACAACTCGCGGATAAGAAATCTGGAGCAGGGATATGAAAGTCTGGAGAATGAGAATCGGACACTTCGTCGGCAGCTTGCTTATGTTCAGGTTGTTGCAGAGAATAAAGTTAATTACATATTAGAACAAACGAAAAGAATTCTTATACAGCACAAAATATTACAAAAAGCAAAACCGGTAAAACCCGGTAAACCTATTGTAATAAAGCCCGAGCCTAAAAAGTCTTTCTTTCAAAGAATAAAAGAGTCACGTCTTAAACGTGCACGGGAAAAGGAAAGAAAAAATGCAATAGTAATAGCCGAACAAAGAAAATTTGAGCCGGATAATATTGATAGCGGTGAAGCAGCTGGAAGGGTTTTAAATATAGGAAAACCCGAACCGAAAAAATCTCTTTTCCAAAGGATAAAGGAATCTTTCCATAAACGCGCCCGGAAAAAAGAAAGAGAAGATTCGGCAGTCACATCCGAACAGAAAATCGAACGGGATAATATGGATATCAGCGAATCGGGTGAAGGTTTTTCAGACATAGTAAAACCCGAACCGAAAAAATCTTTTTTCCAAAG
>CALUSF010000057.1 GCA_944323325.1 Candidatus Gastranaerophilales bacterium | reverse complement strand
TTTTTATGTCCTGACTTCATATAATATTACGCAAATATAAATATAGGGTAGTATACATCATTTGTTTATAAATTTATTTTGGACAGTTGTGGAACTCGTTTCAGGGTCTTACCAACTTGGCATTATACTTGCTTTCCGGTAAGATCCTGAACAAACTAAACTTTCGTTAGTTTTTCTAATCTTTCAGGATGACATGGTAAGGTTTATATTTATGTTTTTGATGCGGTAAATCACAGATTTACCACATCCTACCGACTCGCAATGACATGAAATTCGGTTTGTCAGTCGGACATTGCCAGACAATAAATAAATAAAAAAAAGAGCCTTTATATGGCTCTTGGAATTAAGAATAGCTGGAAGTATGAAAAAGATTTAATATACCTATATTAAACACCTGCAAAATATTTATGTCCATTACCCAACAGTCTTATTTCAAAAACAAAAAACCGGATAAAATATCCGGTTTTTTGTTATAATATTCTCTCTAAACTTGCTGTCATTTCTTCCGTATATCTGGCCATCGCCTCTGCCGAAATTTCTACCGTATCCTGAATAAGCGAGCCTGCAATATAACTGTTTTGCTGCGCCATCTCTACACACTTTGCGGCATACTGGGCTTGAACCTCCGGGGTCATGGCACTGCCGTAGCCAACAGAACTTACATCCATAAAAATAACCTCATTTGACTGTGATATCTACATGTACATAATAACATGTTTGATACAACCTTGCAATACCATGTATATACTTATTTAATCTTAAACGAAACATTTGCTACAGCCGTAACCTTTTTGTCGATTGTTGAAGTATCATTGATACCCATATCGGAAACGTTAGTTGAATCGACCGGAGTTATTTGGTAAACCCCCATTCTTACGGATTGTATTTGTCCTACGGAGTTTCCTGTCGGTTTTAACATTGATGCAGCTCTTTCTTTTGCATCTCTCGAGGCTTTTTCCAGCAGAGTTACTTTAAGTTCCGGAAGCTTTGAATAGTCATAGGATGCCGGATTTACATTTATATCAACACCTTGATTAATCAAACTTGTTATATCATTGGATATTTCTTTAATAAGTTCTACATTATCAGAACTTATCTTAATTGGCTGATATAAGTTGTAAGAGTCTTGAATATCAGTATAAGCCCCCGTTTTAGGGTCGCGTTTGTATGAATAATATCCATTTATTGTTTTCACTTCAATATTTTTAATTTGTTTGGCTGTTAAATAATTCTTGACAGTTTTCAGTTGGGTTTGTAATGTCGAATATGCACTCTGTTTATCAGAACGTTTGATAACTATATCAAAATTCAATGTTCCTGAATCGGATTTTACAATCTCATAAGCAGAACCTGTTACGGAAATTACGTTTTTGGACAGGGATGAAGAAACCATTTTTGTAGAAACAACAAGCCCCAGTGCAAGTAATAATCCAAGTGAAATAATTTGTAATTTTTCAATTCTTTCTAACATACTTTACTCCTATGCAAACTATACATTACCGGTTGAACTGTTTCTGTCATCTTCCAACTGCTTAAGCTGCTTTGCATCAACTTTTTCATCAGTCGAATACGCATCATTAAGCGTAGATATTTCAATATCAACGTTGACATCCGCATCAACCATTTCTATTTCCGATTTTCCGAATTCTTTTATCTTGCCGTCTTCAAATTTTACCGCAACTGAATTGTTCAAAAACTGTATAAAACAGACTTTTCCAAGCCCTGCCGGCGTCATTACCGTAGACCCGACAGGAGGCATGCCTTTTGCCGCTTCTATATAATTTGAATACTCATAAGTTAAACAACACAACAGCCTGCCGCAAGTTCCCGAGATCTTGGACGGCGCAATAGGCATCCCCTGATCTTTTGCAAGCTTAACATTTATTGACTCAAATTTTCTTAAATACGACGAACAACAGAACGGTTTTCCGCAAACACCGGTACCGTCCATAATTGAAGATTCATCCCGAACTCCTATATGACGCAAATCTATACGCATACGTTTAAAGACCTGGGTTAAATCCTTCAAAAGTTCTCTAAAATCAACTCTTTCCGGAGCCGTATAATAAAAAGAAATCTTTCTGCGGTCAAAAGTTATACGGCATTGAACAAGATTCATATTCAAATTATGTTTTTTAACCAATTCTTTACACTTGAAAAACGAAGTAACCTCTTCTTTTTTCAGTTCTTCAAGAATCATCATGTCCTCCTGTGTCATGACACGAATAAACTCAAACGCAGGAGGGGTTTTATCGGATTTTTCAAAACATTCTGCAACCTTGCTGCATAACCTGAAGGCTTTAAGAGCCTCTTCTCCTTTTTCGGTTCTTACCAGAACAAGTTTTTCACTTTCCAAATCTAAATCATCCGGGCACTTCAGGGGAACTATTGTATTTTTAAGATATCTTACCGCGTATTTAATCATAGCTGTCTTCCTTTTTGAGTTTGCGGTTCATTAACTTTGAAAGAACTTCTTTTGGCGTAATATCAGTGTATACAGCTTCGTATATCGCATCCGATACCGGAACCTCAACACCGAGTTTTTTTGCAAGCTCGCAAACCGCCTTGGAAGTCTTAACCCCTTCCGCAACAGAACCAAGCTCGTTTAAAATATCATTAATCTTTTTACCCTTGCCGAGCATAGCTCCGACCGTATAATTTCTTGACATAGGGCTCGAGCAGGTAGCAATCAAATCCCCCATGCCTGATAAACCGTACAAGGTAGACGGATTCGCACCAAGCTTCACCGAAAGCCTTACAATTTCCGCCATACCTCTTGTAAGCAGAGAACCCATACAATTATCGCCCAATTCCATGGAGTGTGCAAAACCCGAGGCAATCGCAATAACGTTTTTCAGGCTCCCGCCGAGTTCCACACCTATAACATCAGTATTAGTATACAATCTGAACCGGTCAGGAACATTGCATGCTTTTTGCACGAACTCCGCCGTCTCTAAATCCTCACAGGCAACACAAGCCGCCGTCGGCTTGCCTTGCAGAACTTCTTTTGCAAGTGTCGGTCCTGAAAGAATAACAACTTTTTGCGCAGGAAGAATATCTTTTATTACCTCAGACATTCTCATAAGCGTATTCAATTCCAAGCCTTTTGAAGCATTTACTAAAGGCTGTTCGGGTTTTATCCCCGCTGCTTTAAGCTGTTCGCAAACACTACGCATTCCGGATGTCGCAACAACAGACAAAATTATATCGGCGCCGGCAATAGCACTCTTTAAATCAGAAGTAAATTCAACCTTTTTATCCAATTGAACTTCAAGCGGTTTGGAACAATGTTTATTAACTGTTAAATCCTCGCTAAGATCGCATTCTCTACCCCAAACAGTGATTTCACTAAAATTGTCATTAAGAAGCCATGCAAGCGTTAATCCCCAGCACCCCGGCCCCAATACTGTTAGTTTCATATATACCACTCCATCTTTTCATCAGGTTTATAATTTATTATACTATAAAATCGAGATTGCGGGGAATTTTTATTTTTCCTCATCCTCCTTTTGTAAATATTTGTAAAAATAAAGCAAGTTTATATTTTTAATCAACTTTATTAATAATAAGGGAGATTAAATTATGGGATATACATTTTACAACATTACTTCTAAAAAAGAATACGATATTGAGCTGCCGGATTGTACTATTACCGGTAACAGCGCCGAATATAAAATAAAAGACGGACAAATTACAAAATATTCAATTATGGACGGCGAAATTGATGAGTCCTCCGGCGAAAATGTTGACAGAATTGAACTTACAAACTACCAGCTGTCATTTATAGATATGATCCGGAAACAAGACGGTAACAAAGACAGGCTTGATGAAAATGACTTAAAACTTTTGGATACAACATCTCTGTATGAAAATATGAATAAAATTTATTCTCAATCTAACGTTTATACAATTGTCGGTATGGATTTGAAAGACAATTCTGCCGGACTAAATCTTCTTGATAAAGATGCGTCTTCTAAACAAATTTCTATTGAAATAGAAAAACCAAGCATTTGGAAGAGAATAGGTAATTTTTTTAAATCAATTGTATCTTGGTTTAAGTCACTCTTTTCTTCTTCAAAAGAAGAGACTAACGTAAAAGAAACGGAACAAGCTAAAGAAGGATTAGGAAAAGTTTTTGATAATAATGTACAAATAATCCCTTCAAGTGAGCACACGGTTGCATCGGGCGAAACAGGATTAAAAATTGCGCAAAATTATGAAATATCTTTGTATAGATTAAAAGAAGCAAATGCGGATATTGATTTGGATAAGTTGAAAGCAGGACAAAAAATAAATATTCCTGAATCGGTTAAAGCCGATAAAGATATTGATGCAAGCCTTTCCGCAGTTGCGCAAACATCCGGCGTCTCGGAAAATTATATTAAGGAAATTTTGATGGGTATTGAAGGACGGAAATCAAAACCAGACTTAAAAGCTTATGATGATAAAGTGGGGAAAAACTCAAAAGGAACGCTTACAATAGGTTTTGGACATACAGGAAGAGTGAGAGGAAAAATTTTAAACTCAGAGACCACAATAACAAAAAATGAAGCGTACCAATTACTTGCTCAAGATATTATTGATGCCAAACTTGATGCAATAGAATATTTTGGTGATGATTTTTTGAATGCGCCAAAATCGATTCAGGATGCAATAGTTGACATTTTCTTTAATAAGGGTGTCGGTGGTGTTACCAAAGAAGGATCTTTAACAACAAAACTAAAAGAGGATTTAAAAAATAAAGATTACATAAGCGCTGCGAAACACGTCATCTATAATACACCGAACAGAGGACTTATGAAACGCAATATATACAGGGTTTATATTGCAGTTAGCGATCTTTCTCCGGAAGATAGACTAAAAGTACTCTCTGATGAAGAGTTTCTTGAATATTATAAGATGGTATTCAAAAAATTCAATGATAAACCGATAGAACAAAAATTTATGTCAGATGGTTTAGAGAATGCAAATTTAGGCATTTGTGAAGACTTTTTCAGTTAAACCGACACCCTGGCAAGCGCGCGTCTTAAAACCCCGCAGCTCTGATGTAGAAGCTTTTCAGCCTGTTCACGGCTCATCTTACATTTTAGCATTACAATAGAAGTCTTTACATTCCATCCACATTCCAGCAAAGTTTGGAGGGCCGTAGAATGATTAACTCCGGCGATTTCCGCAACAATTCTTATTGCACGATCCTTAAGCTTTTCATTTGTCGGCATAAGATCAATCATAAAGTTTTCGTAAGTCTTGCCGATTTTAATCATAGCGCCGGTTGAAAGCATATTCAAAACCATTTTTTGGACTGAACCTGCCTTCATACGGCTGGAGCCCGCAATAACTTCCGGACCGACTTCGACGCAAATACCCAAACCTGCGTCTTCCAATATCTGCGCATTATGGTTGCAGGTTAGAGCAATCGTTCGGCAATTTACCTTATCTGCCTGTGCAAGAACACCTAATAAATATTTGGGATTTCCGCTTGCCGATATTACAACACAAACATCAATATCAGTAAGGCATTTTGCATCTTCAACACCCTGCTCATAATCATCCTCGGCACCTTCTGCCGCATTTCTTATTGCTTTATCCCCGCCGGCAATGATTCCCGTTACCATATCAGAAGGGACTCCAAATGTAGGAGGGCATTCTGAAGCGTCCAATATACCGATTCTGCCGGAGGTTCCCGCGCCGAAATAGTATAACCTTCCGTCTACAAGAAACTGTTTTGCAATCATATCAACCGCTTTTGCAATATTCGGGAGCTCGTCTTCTATTGCGAGCGCAACAAGTTTATCTTCTTCATTAATTTTTCTTACAATGTCAATCGTAGATAACAGGTCAATATTTTTGGTATTTTCATTCCTGTATTCAGTAATATTCTCGCTCATACACACACTCCTTTTTATAAGCTGTTCATTAGGTTTGCCATTTCAATAGCGGATTTTGCCGCATCCGCTCCCTTATTACCGGCCTTTGTTCCGGCTCTTTCAATTGCCTGTTCAATATTATCGGTAGTTAAAATACCGAATATTACCGGGGTTTCTGTTTCAAGACCTACGGATGCAACCCCTTTTGATACTTCCGCGCAGACATAATCATAGTGAGAAGTCGAACCTTTTATAACCGCACCTAAAGTTATCACGGCATTATATTTGCCGCTTTTTGCGCACTTCTTCGCAACAAGAGGAATTTCAAAAGCTCCGGGACACCACACAATATCAATATTATCCTGACTTACACCGTGGCGCTTAAGTTCATCTAAAGCTCCCGCCAGAAGTTTTGAACATATAAACTCGTTAAAACGAGATACCACAATACAAAATCTCTCATTTGTAACTGTTAAAAGACCTTCTATAATTGACATTTACCTGCTCCTTAAAAATCTGTATTATCATTATACACGATTTTTACATAAATTGATACATGTTATTTACAAAATTTATAGTATTTAATTATTAATTAAAAATTAAAAAAAATTGATTTTTCAAAATTAACATTAAAATATAAATAGGGGTAAATATTAAAAGCAACACCCCACACGGAGTTAAAGATATGATTAATTTTGAAAAATTTACAAACTATTCTCAAGAAATTATTTTTGCGGCAAACGCAAAGAAAGATTATTATAAGAATTCGGAAGTACAGCCGGAACATATAATTATGGCGATGATTGAGGACAAAGGAATTTCTAAAGATTATTTAGAAGAGCTGAAACTCTTAAATCAAAACTTTATCAATGCAGTTGTTGCCAGAATCAAAGAATACCCGACATTATCAGAACCTTCAGGTTCTCAGCAGGTGTTTTTATCACGTGATACAAATACCCTGCTTGAGATAGCATCACAAGAGGCTGAAACCCTGAAAGATGATTTTATCGGAATTGAATGCATATTAATTGCGATGACAAAATTAGAGGGTTCGTTTATTAAAGACTTATTGAAGCGAAACGGTGTTGATACAAACTCAATTTTGAACGCAATGAGAAAGATAAGAGGTAACCAAAAAGTGGATAATAAAAACGCAGAAGAAAATTTTAAGGCTCTTGAAAAATATTCAACCGACCTTACGGAAAAAGCCCGCAAGGGTAAATTAGACCCTGTTATAGGTCGTGATGAAGAAGTCAGACGTATTATACAGGTTTTGAACAGAAGAACAAAAAATAACCCTGTGCTTATAGGTGAACCCGGTGTCGGTAAAACCGCTATTGTAGAGGGCTTAGCACAAAGAATTATAAGGGGCGATGTTCCTGAAAGCTTGAAGAATGTTAAACTTATCTCTCTGGATTTGGGCGCATTAGTAGCCGGAGCTAAATTCAGAGGCGAATTTGAAGAACGTCTGAAAGCTGTATTAAAAGAAGTTCAGGAATCTAACGGTGAAATCGTTATGTTCATTGATGAATTACATACCGTTGTAGGCGCCGGCGCAACAGAAGGCTCAATGGACGCCGGAAATCTCTTGAAACCGATGCTTGCAAGAGGTGAATTAAGAACAATCGGTGCTACAACTATTAACGAATACAGAAAGTATATAGAAAAAGATCCGGCTCTTGAACGTCGTTTCCAGCCCGTTATGGTTGATGAACCGTCTGTAGAGGATACCATTTCAATACTTAGAGGATTGAAAGAAAAATATGAAGTTCACCACGGAGTACGTATCTTAGACAGCGCACTTATTGCAGCGGCGCAATTATCAGACAGATACATTACAGACAGGTTTTTACCGGATAAAGCTATTGACTTAATCGATGAAGCAGCTTCCGCCCTGCGTATTGAAATTGATTCCATGCCGGAAGAAATTGATGTCATGATGAGACAAAAAATTCAGCTTGAAATTGAAAGAGAAGCTCTGAAGAAGGAAACTTCGCCGGAGTGTATTGCAAAGATTGATAAATTAACTTCCGAAATAGATGATTTGGAAAGTAAGATTTCTAAACTCAAAGCTCAATGGGAAGTTGAGAAAAATACGATTACCGGTGAAGCTGCAATCAAAGATGAAATTGATCAGGTTAAGACCAAGATTGCGGAAGCCGAACGCAATACTGATTTGCAGACAGCGGCAGAGCTTAAGTACGGCAAATTAATGGAACTTGAAAAGAAATTGCAGTCAATTCAAGGTAAAGAAAAAGGTGAAAACCAGCTTCTTAAAGAAGAAATTGACGGCGATGATATAGCGGAAATTGTAAGCAAATGGACAGGAATTCCCGTCAACAGACTTATGGAAAGTGAAATGCAAAAACTTCTCAGAATGGAAGATGTACTGCATAAACGTCTTGTCGGACAAGATGAAGCGGTTGAAACCGTATCAGATGCAATCCGCCGTGCACGCTCAGGCTTAAAAGATCCGAAACGTCCGATTGGTACATTCATATTCTTAGGGCCTACCGGTGTCGGTAAAACAGAACTTGCTAAAACATTGGCAGAATTCTTATTCAATGATGAAGATGCACTAATAAGAATTGATATGTCTGAATATATGGAAAAACATAACGTAGCAAGACTTGTCGGAGCTCCTCCGGGATATGTCGGGTATGAAGAAGGCGGTCAGCTTACGGAAGCAGTCAGACGTAAACCATATTCAGTAGTCCTCTTCGATGAAATCGAAAAGGCTCATCCTGACGTATTCAATTTAATGCTTCAGATATTTGATGACGGACGTTTAACTGATTCTAAGGGAAGAACTGTCGATTTCAAGAATACTGTAATAATTATGACAAGTAATATCGGAAGCGACATTATCCTTGAAGCGTCTTTGAATAATGCAGGTGCTAACTTTGAAGAAACAAAAGAAAAAGTTATAGCTGTTATGAGAGAACGGTTTAAACCGGAATTCCTGAACAGAGTTGATGAAACTATATTCTTCAGAGCTCTTTCTATGCAGCAATTATCCGCAATAGTCGATATTCAAATGGAACATTTGAGAAAATTGCTTGCTGATAAGAATATAACATTCGAAATAACGGATGATGCAAAAGAACTCCTTGCAAGACGCGGTTTTAATCCTGTATACGGTGCAAGACCATTGAAGAGAGTAATAATGCAGATGGTTGAAAACCCGTTATCTAAACTTCTTTTGAGTCAGAAATTCATTGACGGCGACCATATTAAAATTGACGCTAAAGACGACGAAATCGAGTTTAGTAAATAATACAAAAAGAGGTGCGATAAATATCGCACCTCTTTTTTAATAACTCTTTATTAAGCAGATAAAGAAACCGAAATTCCTTCCATAATATTATAAAAATCTTCTTTAGGAAGTGTTGACATTGTTTTTAAAGCGTAAGAGAGAATACTTACTTTATCATACCATCTTCTTGAATTAGAGATTTTATATAACCCCAAAACTCTGTCAATACCGATACTTACATCTTGTTCTTCGTCTTCTTCATGCAATTCTTTTATCTGACGGACAATCGCGGTCAAATCTCTGGACAGAGCACGCCTGCGCTCTTCATCCATATTCTTTAACAGAGAAAATGCCTTCTCCGTGTGTTCATTTGAATCATACCAACGTCTGTTCATCAAAAACCTCTCTCCAATACACATAGCTATTATATAAAATTAAAACTCATTCGTAATCATACGTTTAGTGTAAAAATAACTTCAAATAATCATTAACCTGCCGGGTAAATAATTAATAACAAACCGGTGCCCTTAAATAAATTTCCTCAACCCCCTTCCTTTTTATTTAATAACTCCGAGAATTTTGCAAGCCTCAAGAGCACAATTCTGCTGCGCCTCTTTTTTAGAGCTTCCGACCGCTTTAGCCAAAACTTTACCGCTCCACTCCACTGTCACTTCAAATTCCGGTTTATGCGCCGGCCCTTTTACCGCAACAGTTTCATATACCGGAAGCGTTTTATTTACCCCCTGAGTATACTGCTGCAATATATCCTTTGCGTTATATTTTTCAAAATGTTTGTCGACATCTTCCGCGTAAATAATTATATAATTTTTTATGAATGCTTCTATTTTATCTGCACTGCCGTTCAAGTAATAAGCACCTAATACCGCTTCCAAAGCACAGGCAATATTCGATTCGCGCATCCTTCCGCCCTGTTTTTCCTCCGAAGGTCCCAGTTTTATTAACTTATCAATACCAATAATTGTTGCCACTTTTGCCAAAATTGCATCGGAAACCAGAATTGAACGAATCTTAGAAAGCTCGCCTTCGGAAGCTTCCGGATACATTTCATACAAAAGCTTTGATGTATACAGTTTTAATACTGAATCACCAAAAAATTCAAGACGTTCATAATTGCCTAAATTGTCCAGATTGTTTTCTCTCGTGTAAGAAGGGTGAGTCAATGCTTTGTCAACTAAATCGTTCTTTTCACCAAACAAATCTTCTAACATTGAAATATACCTTTGAATATATCAACAAAATTGTTTACAACAAAGAAATACAAGTAATAATGGACAACAGGAATTGTAAGAATATAGCTGTCAGTCCGGTCTAAAAACCCTCCGTGCCCCGGTAAAATATTGCTCGAATCCTTTACTCCGGCATCACGTTTTATCATCGACTCGCATAAATCGCCTATTTGCGCAAATCCTGCAATTAATAACCCGAGAATAAGTGCATGATACCACGGAATATTAATCATATGACAGAATATCATACAAAATATCAAACAGGTAAAAGTTCCGCCGATAGAGCCTTCTATGGTCTTATTAGGACTTATAACTTTTGACAGTTTGTGTTTTCCAAACCTACATCCGACATAATAACAGAAACAGTCAGTCAAAATTACACAAAACAGAAGAAGCAGTGCATAACCGGCGCCTTCCATAGTAACATTTTGTTTAATAATTCCGTCATAAACCGGATGGCTTCCCAAATCTCTTAAGAATAATAAATGAAGCGGAAACCAGCCGCAATAAACGAAACCCAGAATCGTTGTCGCAACATTTGCGATATAAGGCTGTCTTCCTCTGAACAGAACTGACATAAATGCCATAATTGAACAAGCCGTAAATGCAAGCGCCACAAGATCAAATCGGTTAAAATACGCAAGTGCCGCAAATATTACACTCGCGATAATAATAATTTTGAAACTAGGTAAAAACCCTTTATGTTTTAAAATCAAAGTATATTCTTTTGCGGCAAGTATTACAATCGCCAGAACCAATGCGGCTAAATATAACCCGCCAAAAAGTATTGCAAAAAAGCCCGTAAAGCCAATTACCAGGCCTGTAATCAATCTTGAAAAGCTTTTAATTGAAGCCATTATACTGTCATAACCTCTTTTTCTTTTTCTGCGACTTGAGAGTCTACTATCCCTACATATTTGTCGGTTAATTTTTGTATTTTATCCTGATTATCCTTAACAACATCTTCCGGCAAATTTTCATCTTTCTCTATTTTCTTAAGCGAATCTACCATATCGCGCCTTGCGTTTCTGATTGCGATTTTAGCGTCTTCACCGTATTTTTTAACATCTTTAGCAGTTTCTCTTCTTCTCTCTTCAGTAAGAGGCGGGAAATTAAGTCTGATACAAACACCGTCATTATTCGGTGTAACACCTAATTCCGCTTTTATAACAGCTTTTTCAACATCTTTAAGAATACTTTTATCAAAAGGAGTGATCACTAAAGTCGTACCTTCGCTGACACTAACTTGTGCCATTTGTCTTATCGGAGTCGGTGCGCCGTAATAATCAACAATCACCCTGTCCAGAATTCCGGGATTTGCACGCCCCGTTCGGACAGTGGCAAATTCTTTTTTCATCTGCCCTATTGCTTTTTCCATCTTCTCTTCACCGAATAAATACATTTCATCAAGCGCTTCCGACATAATATTCTCCTTTTATAACATTAACTTACGTACGTACCTACAGCCTCGCCGTTCATAATTCTTTCAAGACTGCCTTTTGCTTTAAAATCAAAAACTATTATCGGAATTCTATTCTGTTTGCAAAGCGCACAGGCAGAAGTATCCATAATTTTTAATTCATTTTTAATTATATCATCATAAGACATTTTATCCAGTTTTTTTGCATTCGGGTTTGTTTTCGGATCATCATTATAAACACCGTCTACGCCGTTTTTTGCCATAAGCATAACTTCCGCATTAATTTCGGAGGCTCTGAGAGCAGATGCGGTATCCGTCGTAAAAAACGGATTTCCGGTTCCCGCAGCAAAAATAACTACACGTCCTTTTTCAAGGTGACGGATTGCTCTGTGGCGGACATAAGGCTCTGCAATCTGGTTCATTGCGATAGCTGTCTGTACGCGGCATTCCACATTAATTTTTTTTAAAGCACACTGGAGTGCAACAGCGTTCATAACAGTAGCAAGCATCCCGACGTAATCTCCGGAAGCCTGATCCATGCCGAGCTGTGCACTGTTTTTCATACCCCGGAAAATATTTCCCCCGCCAACAACAACAGCCACTTCCGCACCCTTTTCATATATAGATTTGATTTCATTTGCAATCATTTGAACGGGTTCATAATCTATGCCAAACTGCTGCTTGCCGAGAAGAGCTTCTCCGCTGATTTTTAATAACACACGTTTATATTTAGATGCCATTAGATACCTCTCCCTACTTATAGTATTAAAAAACAAATTATTTGTAAAGAGGGTGGAGAGGGTAAATAAATGACAGAGTTATTGTCAGACAATGCCTGACCTACTACTTTACCATGTCATCCTGAAAGATTAGAAAAACTAACGAAAGTGTAGTTTTTCAATCTGTTCAGGATCTTCCTGAAAAGCAAGTATAATGCCAAGTTGGTAAGATGCTGAAACGAGTTCCACAACTGTCCAAAATAAATTTATAAACAGATGATGTATACTACCCTATATTTATATTTGCGTAATATTATATG
>CALUSF010000056.1 GCA_944323325.1 Candidatus Gastranaerophilales bacterium | reverse complement strand
TATATAATAACGTTTCAAAATTTCAAAAATTGCTTAAAATATACAAAATTTTACAAAAGTTTACAAAATGAGTATGAGTGGATGTATAAATGTATTGCATTTTTATTCTATTTGTATTAGTATTGTAATGTCAGAAAATAACCCACATTTGAATATTAGTATTTCCCGTCAAAGGGGGATTTGTAATGTTTTAATATTCAAATGTCCGAAAGTAAGTAGTAGAACTAAAGTGTTAAACAAGAAAGGTATAACATGACAGAAGAAAAACTGAATGAAATAGTAAATGAAGCTGTTGAAGAAATTGCTGAAGAAACAACTAAAACAGAAGCAACAGAAACCGTTGAAGAAAACGAAGTTTCCGCAGAATCTGCAGATACTGTTTCCGAAGCAGAAGAAGCCGTAACAGAACTCCCCGCAAAAAGACAACGCGGTAGAAAGAAAAAAGTAGAAACGCAGGAAGTAAAACCTGAATCAGAATGGAAAGAACAAGTTGTTCAAATCCGTCGTGTAACTAAAGTTGTTAAGGGCGGTAAAAAATTAAGCTTCCGCGCAATTGTTATTGTCGGAAACCAAAAAGGTCAAGTTGGTGTAGGATGCGCAAAAGCTGCAGAAGTAATTATTGCTATTCAAAAAGCTATTGCTGACGGCAGAAAAAATCTCATCACAGTTCCTATTTTCAAAACAACAATTCCTCACCCGATTACCGGACGCTCCGGAGCCGGTGCGGTAATGTTAAGACCGGCTTCTCAAGGTACCGGTATTATCGCGGGCGGTGCAGTTCGTTCAGTTCTTGAACTTGCTGGTATTGAAAATATTCTTTCAAAATCCTTAGGTTCAAAATCTCCTCTGAACGCTGCAAATGCGACTTTAGAAGCTCTTAAAGCGCTTAAACCGTTCAACGAAGTTGCTAAAAAACGCGGTTTGACAATGGCTGAATTATTAAACTAATAGGCTATTTTAAGTTAAAGTTTTAGATGAAATAATAAGGAAAAGAATAATATGGCAGAAAAAACTAAACAAATAAAAATTAAACTTGTAAGAAGTTTAATCGGATGCTCCGAAGCTCAACGCAAGGTTGCTAAGGCTTTAGGATTAAGCAAAACAAACCAAATTGCAGAACACTATAACAGTGCAACAATTATGGGTATGGTTAACAAGATTTCACATCTTGTTGAAGTGGTTGAATAAAGTGACTAGTGACTGGTGAATAGTGACTAGAAAATTTGCTACTCACTAATCACTAATCACTATTCACTCATAAAGAAAGGAAATAGAAAATGACAGCAAATATAACACTAGAAGATTTAAGACCCGCAGAAGGTTCAACAAAAAAGTCTAAAAGAGTCGGCCGCGGTCGTTCATCAGGGCTCGGCAAAACATCCGGACGCGGACATAACGGTGAAGGTCAACGTTCCGGAAGAACTTCCAAAAGAGGTTTTGAAGGCGGTCAAATGCCTTCTTACAGAAGATTGCCTAAATTAAAAGGTTTCCAAATCATTAATCAACGCAAATATGCTGCAATTAATGTCGGAAGACTTGCCGAATTAGATATTACCGAAATCTCTCTTACTTCATTGAAAGAGATTAAAAAGGCTCATCCTTCTTGCGACGGTTTGAGAATTTTAGGCAATGGTGAAATAAAGAAAGCAATTACTGTAAAAGCAGATTATGTAACTCCATCAGCAAAAGAAAAAATTGAAGCCGCAGGCGGAAAGGTTGAATTAGTATAATGGCAGGGGGAACTTCAGGCGGAATGAGAATTCCGACTACGGCAGATTTAATGTCAATGTGGAACGCATCAGGCTTGAAAGAAAAATTAATTTTTACTTTCTTGATGCTTGTGTTATTCCGTCTTGGCATACATTTGCCGGTATTTGGCATAAATAATGAGATTTTCTCAAGAATCGCGTCCGGAAATAATATACTGGGTTTTCTTGACTTATTTTCCGGCGGTGCATTGGGTAAAGTTTCAATATTTGCATTAGGTATCGGACCTTATATTACATCATCGATTATTATGCAGTTGATGGCAGTAATTATTCCGGCACTTGAAAAATTACAAAAAGAAGACGGGGAAGCCGGCAGAAGAAAGATTTCTCAATATACAAGAATTTTTACGGTTGTTCTTGCGGCATTTCAGGGAATAATCTTTATGGGTTATATGGCACATCTTCCCGGAGCGATTACTGCAGGCGTAAATCATATAATGTTTTACGTTTCTTCCGTAATAACTCTAACTGCAGGCTCTGTACTTGTTATGTGGATGTCTGAATTAATAACCGAAAAAGGTATAGGAAACGGTGGTTCCCTTATAATCTTTGTCGGTATTATCTCAGGAATTCCTTTATATTCATCAAAAACCGCGCAAATGGTTATGAATGATTCTGCGCTTATGTGGGGATTAGTACTTCTGCTTGCAATATTCTTTGTTACGATGGTATTTATTGTAATTATGCAGGAAGCAATCAGAAAGGTTATTATTGTTAACCCGAAAAGACAAGTCGGAAACAAAGTTTACGGCGGAGTTAATACTTTTATTCCGTTCAAACTTAATCCGGGCGGTGTAATGCCCATAATCTTTGCAGTTGCAATTTTATTATTCCCTTCGACCATATTGAGTCTTGTCGGTCAGGCGAATCTTCCTGCCGGCTGGGTTCAGGATTTAGTTCTTATGCTCAATAAGATTTTTAATCCGAGCGGAATAACATATTACGCAATATACTTTTTAATGATTGTCGCATTGACATTCTTTTACGCTTCAATTATGCCTAATATGCAGCCAAAAGAAATTGCTGATAACCTTAAAAAGTATGGTTCTTCAATTCCCGGTATAAAACCGGGCAGACCGACCGCCGATGCATTGGATAATATTTTAACCAAAACAACTTTTATAGGTGCTTTAGGCTTAGGTATTATCGCATTAGTGCCGGCATTTGCAAGTTATATTACAAGAATAACAACTCTGCAAGGTATCGGAGCTACGTCCTTGATAATTATGGTTGGTGTTGCGCTTGATTTGATTAATCAAGTTAAAACACACCTGCTTGCAAGAAACTATGAATCATTCCTTAAAGAATAGGAAATATATATGTATAAAAAACGACGGATTTTAAAATCCGTCGTTTTTTTTTTTATTATTTTGACTTCATAACAACTTTAAGCTCCACTCTCCGGCTTTTTGCGAAATCTTCTTTGCCATTAACTAGTACCGGAGACGAAAAGCTTGCGCCTTCTACAATAATCATTTTTCTAAGTTTATTACCGTTATTTTTATTATAAGGAGTATTTGTCATATAATTTGCAACTTCATAAGCTCTTTTTAAGCTTAATTCCATATTTTTCATATATTGCTCATCATCTGAAAATTTACCTTTGAAAGTCTGCGAATCCGTATGCCCCTGTATAATAATCTGTGAAACGTTTTCTTTCAAATAGTCATTTGAAAAAATAGAATTTAAATATGCCGGTGCAAACTTATCCAAATATTTTTTTCCTTTTTCCGATAACTCATAACTGTTAATATCAAACAGTTCCAAATCAGAAATCTTCACAACTCCGGATACATCTATATCGGCATTGATATTTTGTTTTTTAAGAGTCTCTTCCAAAGCTTCCGTTGCTTTTTTCTGCTCAAGTTTATCATGAATTTTTTCATAAGAACTAGTCATATATGTATAGAAAAACAATACCATAAATACCAAAACAAGAGCCGTCATCAAATCCGTCATTGTGACCCAAAATATGTTATCTTGACTATTGTCTTCCTTGTGCGGTCTGATTCTCATATTAACTCAATCCCTGATTTAAAAAAGCTTATCAACTACATCACCGCCTGAATTTTTATTAAAAGACTCATTTAACTTATTCAAGCTGTAAAGAATATTTTCAAGATACGGAGTTGTTGTCTCACCGATACTTTTTGTAACCGCCCGTGCAAAATCATCCGGCAGAGCCTTAAGAAGTTTTTCATTGTTAACATTTTGAAGTTTTGATTCTTTGAGCAAATCTATTAAGAATTTTTCGCTTGTAACAACATCAAACAATCGGATTAATTCTTGCTGAATTGCAAGGTAATATTTCTTGCACATTCTGTTATACAAGATTTTTTCTATAAACATAAACAGCAGAGAAAACCCTACTGCAAAAACAGAACAAAGCGCCGCTATTTGAATATTTGCAATTAATCCGTTTAAGGAGTTTCCCACATCGGATTCCATAGAAAAATTTACTTCAGTAAACGCTATTGCCATTTTCAAAAATGTAAAAAACGGTCCTAAACCCGTAAGAAGTGTCGGCATGGTTTGAATAAATTTATGATTGATTCTTGAATATACCAAAGAGTCTTCATTAAAAAAGTATGAAGCGTCAATTGTTAAATAGATTTCGGGCTTATAATCCCCTGTTGACTTGGCATTCTGAGACGCAACATATAATCTTTCAGGGAAAATCAAAGCTTTTTTGAAATCTTCCCAAGCAACGGAAGTAAAAGCATTGCCGGACATGAACCCGTCAAGTTCCTGAAAACGGTAGGAAATCTCTTTTCTATTAAGTGATTTTAAAAAAGTACAAACAGAGCTTAGGTTCTTTTCAACCTTAGAATAATTCCGTAAAACCGTCATTATAAAAAACAGAAAAAAAACCGTAATAATCAGTATAGCAGGCTCTGTCAGGATTTTTATTAACGTCATAAGCTCCTCCCGTTAGTGTAAATTATAGCATAAACTACAAATTTAGACTATAATTTATAATATGGAATGTCCTAAGTGTCATAAAAATATTAGAGACGAAGAAACAGTATGCCCGTACTGTCATAAAGTGCTTGCCCTAAAATGTCCGAATTGCGGAACAGTCGGAGAGTCTGCCGTTTGCGAAAAATGCGGCTATATAATACTGACAAAATGCTCTAAATGCGGCAGAACCGTTTCTACAAAACAGGAAAAATGCAGATGCGGCTTTAGCGTAAAAACAAGTATCGCTTATCAGGAGTGTGAAACGGATGAATTTGCATCTGTTATTATACAATTTTCGGCATTGAGAAATATACGAAAGCTTTTAGGCTCACAAAACTTATTTACAAAGTTTTATTTCAGGTTAAGAAACCTTTTAACAGCACAGCTTAAAGGTATTGAAGGCAGAATTATAACATATAACGATATATTTGTTATTAATTTTAATAAAGAATTGTCCTTTCCGACATCTGCAAACAAGGCCGGCAGGCTCGCTCTAAAAATAGTTAATGCGTTTGCCGAATTGAATTCCAAGGTTATACAGGAACTTACTACCCCTTTAAACTTAAACATTACTATCGTCAGGAAAAAGGCGGAGGAACTTCTTGAACCAAGCATTTTATCAAGTAATGTAAAACTATTAAACGTAAAAAAAGAGGATAAGAAATTCCTTAAAGGCATAAAAGTTATACTTGATCAGTACGTATGGGAGAGTATCAATAAAGATTATAAAACAGATTCTTTGTATTCAATGGAGCTTGAAGGCAGCTCTGTTATGTTTTATGAAATTATTTTGGATAATTACATACTCCCTCCGTCCGAAAAATCCGCAGAACCTGATATTCAAATAAAACCCAAAGAAATAAATAAAAATAATCAGAATAAAATTTCTGACGATATTTACGGATTCAAGGTTTTCGATATTAATGCAAAATGTAAATTCCTAAAAATTCCTACGAACGCACTTTTAAACAGTCTGGACGATAATAAAATAATATCAATTCGTGCAGAGAAAGATTTACAGATTAAAAGCACAGATTTATTTAAATACTGGGAATCTAAAGGGCTTAAAGTAATTCATGCAGTCTGCAGGGAAGAAACACAATATAAACCTTGGGGAGTTTTTGAGCAGTTGTTTAGAGATTATTACAATCTTTCAGAGTACAACCCGCTAATTCCTCATGACTTTGATACGAAAATGTTCGTTTCAATAAAAAATTTACTTTTGGGAAAACCCAGAAAAGCCGCTTCTGCAGAAGATGCAAGATTTGCTTATATGGAGGATTTCAGCAACTTTTTTGCATCTTTGAAAAACTGTGTCGTATTTATTGAGGGGTTTGAATATATGGATGATACCTCAATCCAGACCCTTGATTTGTATTTTGACAAGTTTAAAAAAGTAAATACAAATTTTGTCTTTACAACAGATATGGAAACCTCTCTTCATTCAAAAATAAAGGGGCTTTTACGTACTTCAATGTATACCGAATATACTCTTTGCGGTACATCAATAGATTCTATTCTCTCTTCAATAAAAGAAGAAGCTTCTGATTTTATACAGTCTTTTTATTTCGAAAAAATTAAAGAAAACTTCAACGGTTCTGTTTTATATTATGAAAATGCAATTAAATATCTAACCGACAAGAACATATTAATAAACTTTGAAAACAGGCTTCTTATAAAAAATAATGACTCCGTAATACTGCCTAACAGTTTAGACAGTTTAATAAAAGCCCGGCTTAAGAGCATTAGCAAAAAAGCTGATTTATCAATGATTCTTGCATATTCTACATATCTGGGGCCGAGATTGGATTTCAATTTACTTACAAAACTCGGGATTAAAGATGTGAAAAAAAACTGCCTGCAATTGGAAAAAAGCGGTTTTGCATCGGTAAAAGAAAACGCAGTTCATATCAACAATTATAACTTGTTAAAACCGGTTATTGAATCATCCATAAAAAAAGAGGTTAATGAATATTTATGTAAAAATATTCTCGGAAATATCGGCAAGGGACTCGGAGATACATTAACATTGCTAATTATGGGCAAGCTCTCTATGTTTAAGGAAGAATATTTGCTTTTGTGGAGAAATTCCCAATTTGCAATGGAGACTGGCGATTATGATGCGTATTTAAAAAATTGCCTCGGGTTTCTGGCGCTTATTGAACATATTGAAAATAATATTCCTGAAGAAAATATTGAAGATAACAAAAAGGAAGTATATCAAAATATACTTATGAGTTTATACAATTACTCACCGGAAAAGATATATTCAATAGAAAATGTTCTGCTTATGGATGCAATAAGAGAAAATGATAATGATAAAATTGTTAAGCTTTCAAACTTAATGCTCCAGGGTGCGTTAATATCTTCCAATTATTCGGATGCTCTGGTCCTGTTGCACAATATATTAACAAGGATACCGAACCCGACTTTATTGGTTGACGGGGCCGTTAACACAAGATTCCTGCTATTATCACTGGTAAACATAGAAATTCTGTTTAATATAGGTGATTATTCCCAGTGTCTAGATGTGGCAAAAGATATGCTCGGAGTTCTCAAGCCTGATATTCTTGAGAAAATTAAACCCGCAAGTTTTTCTATAGGTTTATTCGTAGAACATATTTTAGATACTTTCAGGCTTGTAGGTTTCGTAAAACTTCTGATTGCCGATAACGATTTGGAAGAGTTTTTTGACGGAGTAAAACAGGCATTCGGAGAAGAACTTCCTGATAAAAATGCCATATTAGCCCTAAGAGACTTTTTGAATGGCAAAAACTTTGCCCCATCAGGAATAGAACAGGCTACACCTTTTTCAAAAGTCGTGTATTTGATATTGCAAGAGTTTGCGACACACAAAGATGATTATAAAACATTTGCCCAAAATATATACCAGGCAAAACTTCTAGCATCAGATTTACACCAAATGCAGCTTGAGCTTTTCTGTGATCTATTAATTGCATACTCATATGCAAATATCGGTATTCAGCAAAAAGCAGAAATAATATATAAAGATGTTCTTGAAAAAGCCGAAAAATCGGCAATTTTCAATATCATATCGCTTGCACGGTATTTTATGGCTCTTCTCAAACTTTCACAGTCAAAGGTTGAAGAAGCATTGCTGTTAATTAATGATACACTTGCATTCTTACAGAAATACAATAATCAGCCTAAAATAATATATATACTTTTTGAAAAATTATTTATTGATATTGTAAAAGAGAAAGAATTATCATTTGTTGACTTGGAATCAGAAGAGCAAAAACTTGCACTTGCTGCATCAGACGGCAACTTTGCGCGTCTGGTAAATTAAATCCAGCTTTTAAAAATTTAGGCTGTATTATTAAATTTTCAACCTTTATATATAGATAATGGCTGTTTGCACTGTAATCAGGTGTATATACGTCATGTTCTTACTAATAGTACTTATTGTAATATCCTTTTTAATACTCCTAATTCCGGCTGACAGTTTTGCGCTTGTGTCCTAACTTCATTGTTTTCTATTTGTAACAGTTTGTTAACATTATACAGAAAATAGTCAATTTTTTATTAAATAGATACTTTATATAACTAGTCAGAAGTGTGATTTAGAGAAAAAATGACCTATATTTACAACAACCCCATATTTAGTAATATAAATATTCCGGGCGTTCAGTTTAAAAGTACCAAAAGAACGCTGACACCGCTTTTTGAGTCATCACAGGACTCTTATAATACCAATCCGTTGTATGATAAATTTGTTCAAAAAGAGGAGATTGCAGCGCTTGCAAAATCCAATCCGACTATTATGCAGATGTTAAAGGAATATAAATTACCGCTTAAAATTAATGACAAGGAACTGGTCAAGCTTAAACAAGGGCATTTAATGGACACACGAGTAATCAGTGCTAAAATATACTCCGCTCTGCCGCCGGAATTAAAAGAAGACGTAAATATCATAGATTTACAACAAGCCGCAATGCTTCATGACTACGGCAAAGTTTTAATTCCGGAAAAAATTCTGAATAAAAAAGGGCAGCTATCTGAAACCGAAAGAGAAATTATGCAGCTTCATTCCGATTTTGGATATGAACTTTTGAAACAACAGGGAATAAACGAAAATATCCTGAATATGGTAAAATATCATCACCAAACTCCGCAAGGAAACGGATACCCGAGTTTAAGCAACAACTTCGAATACGGAATTTCCTCCCAGATACTTGCGGCGGCGGACAAATATTCCGCATTGAGAGAACAACGTCCGTATAAAGATGCTATGAGCCGAGAAGAGGCCCTAAATATTATTAAAGAAGATGTAAAAACTGGGTTAATATCTGAAGAAGTATATCAGGCCCTCGAAAAAAGTGTATAATTTTATATTTTGTACCGGTAGCAAAATAATTATTTTTCTGTTTTTATTATTACTGGTATGAAAGTTCAAAAAACAAGGTTAAATTTCAAAGCCGGCATGACCCCGCAGATAAAACAGGAAATTGCATCCTGCAATCCTGTAGAACTCTCATTTGCGCTGCAAAAAAATGGAATTTATACAGATTTTAAAGGCAATAAAGTTATTGCCTGGTGCACTCAAAAATGCATTGAAATTATTCGGGACTTAAATAAAAAATATAATCTAAAACTAGGTTTACCCTCAGAAGTTTTTGTTGAAGATTTTGAAAACTTAAGAATTAAGAAAAAAGATTCATTAGGAATTACAAACGTACTGCCCGCACGTTTATATGAACACAGTAATGTAGTAATACAGGAAAATACTATTTGTTTTAATGAATTTCAAAAATACAACAACGGCAGTGGAAATTCCGTCTGGGATAATATAGATAGAATTATAGAAAACCAGTATAAATATAAAATATCACCTACCGACAATTTTCTGGATATTTTTTTACACGAATTTTCCCATATAATACATGCAAAGCACCTGAGGACGAAGCTAAATGACAATAAATTCAATTTTACGGTCAGGAGAAATTTTGCAAACAGAGACGGTGATATTTTCAGAGAACGATACGGCCAAATGTTATCCCAAATATGTGATTACGCGACAGAGAACCCGTTTGAAGCAGTTGCCTGCGATCTTTCCAGGCATATTACTTTAAATTTGGATAAAACTCTTATGCCGCAAAATAATCCGTTTACAGGCAGCCCCTACATGGAAACATCATTCTGGAACAAACTTACGGACAGACAAAGACGCGAGCCGCTTTTTCAAATATTGGCAAAGTTCTGGGACGGCAAAATCTCACTATAATCTTATTCGTTAACAACTTCAAACAGAGCATTAACTACAGCGGGATCCCATTTAACGCCGGCTTCCTCTTTGATAATAGCAAGAGCCTCGTCCTTATTCATTGCATTACGATAGGATCTGTCAGACGTCATAGCCGTATAAGCATCCGCTACAGCAATAATCCTTGAGCCGAACGGAATTGAATTTCCCTTCAAACCCTCAGGTTCTCCGCCTCCGTCCCATCTTTCACGATGATAATGGATATACGGAATTACTTCTGACAAGAAATTAATATTCATCAAAAGATTTACACCGACATTCGGATGGTTTTGCAATTTTTCCCACTCCTCTTTTGATAATTTGCCTTTATTTGCAAACAGGGATTCCGGAAGCGTTATTTTACCGATATTTTGCAATAATCCCGCATAATAAACCAGATCCGTGGTTTTTTCATTTAACCCCAGTTGTTTACATAATTTTTTGGATAAATCGGCAGTATTTTGATCGTGGGCAACCTTACACTGGCCTCTTTCCTACACAGCCATTGCACGTTTTTCCACAAATGCCTGCTGCTGGACACCTAAATCTCCGATTAATGCCGTTAACTCAGCACGTTTATGCTGTAATTCTTCTGCAAAAACAGTATCTTCTTTTATCAGCTCTTCTGTTTCTTCTATTGTCTTTTGCAAATGCATAGAAGTTCCGAAAAGTCTTCCTATTGTCTCAAGAAGGTTCATATATGCGCGTTTAATTGTTTTTTCTTTGTAGTTTTCTATTACAATAACGCCCACAACATACGCATTATTATGCATTGGAACTATCGCCAGTGATTTTACATCATATTCTTTTAACTCATACTTCGGAATAAAATTCTCTATTTGAGAAACATCTTTAATCTGAACTTTTTCAAGAGTATTAAAAGCTTTAACAACAATAGACTTGTCATCTGCAGAATAACCAAGCTTTTTAGCGTAAATATCTTCATCAAAATCTACAGAAGAGCCTACAAGCCCGAGAAGTTTGTTATCAAAATCCAATCCTTTTGTGAATTCTTTTGTAAGATATATATGACATGCATCAACATCGAGAATTTGTGTTAAGGTTTTTGCAATTGAATTATAGACCACATACTCGTCTTGTGAACTAAAACCTAAGACACAAAGAGTATTATCAAGAGAATATATTGAGATTAACTCCTGTAATTGAGATTTAAGCTTTGTTGTTTTATCCTTTACATCCTTACCGATTTTATTTGCCAAATCCTCTGATATAAGATATTCGGAAATAAAATCACCAAGGTTTAACGCAAAGATTTCTTCAAGCGGATCATCTTCCATCAAATCTATAGAACGGCTAAAGAGTGATGCTCCTAATTCTTCTTTGTCTGTCATAATATTCCTTCCTACAAAAAATTCTTCTTATATTATATATAACGGCATAAATTTCAAAAACTTTAATAATTTTTGTAAATTTTATACTAAAGTTATAGAAATACAATACTTATAGCCTAAAATAGAGAGTCACAAGACTTTACAAAACGTAACATTTATATAAACTAAAACAAGTTTATATTATAATCAGTATACTGACGAGCTGAAATTATGATTATAAATAGCATAAATAGCAACTACTCTAATAATACTTCATATAAGGGGGGACTTAAGTCTTTAAATGTAGTAAACCCCATATTCAGGTATACAAAAAAATATTTTTACAAAATGGCGGAAGTTTCCGGACAAAGGTTTGAACCCATTTCAGATACAATAGCAAGTGACTTAAAAACGGTTCAAATTGATAAAGCTTCCGCATGGAAAATAAATCCGGACAATTCTAATAAATACGTATTATTTTTGCATGGAATTTCCCAGAATGTAAGTAATTACCAGCGCCTGTATGAGACAATTATCAAAAAAGGCATGGGTGTTTTAGCCTTAGAATATCGCGGTTACGGTACTAATAAGCAAACTAAAATCTCAGAAGAAAAATTCCAAAAAGACGTACAATCCGCATATGATTATCTTACAAAACAGGAAAACATTAAGCCCGAAGACATAATTGTTGTCGGACACAGCATGGGCGGAGCTCTAGCTGCAGATTTTGCCAGCAAACATAAAGATATTAAATCATTAATTTTAATTTCTCCGCTTACGAGCCTTTTAAGATTGAGTAAAAAATTTATGCTCAATAAAATGCTTGGAATAGGCATTCCCGAAAAAATCCAGAATTTTACGGAAAGATTTAAGTTTTTACAATTCCTGTTTGGCTTAAATTTTAATTCAATAAACAAAATGAAAAAAATGAAAGTTCCAACCTATGTTATCCAGTCAAAAAACGATCCGGTAACAACTCTTAACGGTTCCAGAAAACTTGTAAAAACAGCTAAAAGCAGAGGTGTGCTGCAAGAATTCATACTTTTCCCGCAAGGCGGACATAAGGTTGATTGGCAAAAAATAGAAGCCGTTTCAAGAATACTTGATAAATTTAAACAGTAACTATCTTTTTATAAGCGAGTATTGACGCCTTTCTGCAAGCGCAGCCTCTTGTTCATTATACTTATATTTTGACAAATCAAGCTTTATTTGCCCGGCAGATTCCTGATCAAGAGTTTTGCTGATTTTATATGGATAAGTTTCATGCCCGGTTAATTTACCTTTGTGAATAATATTGATAATTTCATTTATGTATTTTTGGCAATTAAAAGGTATTTTGGGGAACCTATGTATATATTTTGCAAGCGGCATGTTAGAGCGGTAGTTATTGGCAGACGCCGAAACCAGTAAAAAATTATCGAGAGAATTAGCTCCTCCTTTGGAATCAGGTCTGACATGCTCTATTGTCGCAACGGATGGCCTTAATAGACGCTTCGCAATTTCCTGCTGAGACCGATCAGCATATTTTACAATAAACGCATTTTCACTGGTATTTGATGTGGGAAGAAAAATAGCCTGATCCTTTATTTTTTCATATATACTAAGTTCTTCATCCCTGGGTTTAATTTCATCAAGAGAAACTAAGAATGTTTTTCTCTTGAAAGTATCTTCTTTATTATTTAATAAAATAATCTGCCTGCATCGCGTTGTTTTATACCTCAGGTT